>NZ_QQTY01000002.1:900000-1198422 GCF_003670115.1 Natronorubrum halophilum | reverse complement strand
ACTGGGAGGGTTCATTTGGCGGTGAATGTCGTATTCTTGTACACACTCACACATAAATGGGTCCACGTTCGGTGACCGCGATCGAAGACCGATCGGGCGTCACCGAACTACCAAGGCTAACATCAGATCCCATCTGTACGGCGGACCGCAGGGGTGGAATCCTCATTTCCTTCGGATGTATTCGTAATCCGTCTGGGGTACATAACCCCTTCGGACTCGAGCCATCCGAGATGACGAAGCGGGTTGAACGCCCCGTCGATCACGCGTTCTTTGCATTGTATCCGAATCCCCTTATACACTTAAGGGCATCGGATCGGAACCACCGCCGAAAACCGCATCCGGCGGAGGGTTTCGCGTACCACGTAGTACGAACCCAGAGTATATAAGGGCGTCGTACTGCTACGTCGGCGAACCGACGTCGGTCGCGAATCCGAACTCCTCAACTGCCATACGATGTCGAACGAATCGACACTTACGGCAGAGGTGATACAGTGCCTGCCTCCGTGCCGGAACACGGCCGGAGGGGGCGTGGCGGCGTGCGCCACGTCGTTTGCATTCATACCGAAGCCCGGGTCCCTACATAAGGCCGTCGTCTCGAGCGACGTCTGCTCCACGTTGGTCATTCTCGAAGACCGGACTGTCGTAAGAACCAGGGCGGGGAAAGAACGGTCGGCTAACAATGTATTACCTCGAGCAAGCGGCTGCGAATCGGTTGTTACCGCCGTTTCGAGGATCGATTCCGCGATCCGTCCGTTCCGATGAGTTCGAGGATAACCCGTCTGCAGCCGAGCAGGAGCTCCCGGAGGACGGGAGCGCCGTCGTAGAGCCAAAGCAGGGCTACGAAGGCGGCCAGTCCAACCTGGAGTTGGAGATACGTCGAGAGGTTGCCCGCGACCAGTTCGTCCCAGTAGCGGACGAAATACTGCAGGAACTGATCGGTGAACCCTCCGTGAGAGGGGATATCACCGGCGGTTTCGACTGGCCAGAGCATGAGTTCGGGCTGGTAGACGCCACCTCGGAGATAACCGTCGGCGACATCGCCGGGAAGGTGCAACAGGTATCCAAGCCCGAAGGCGATACCCGCGCGAGGTCGACTCGTCGAACGCGCGATGAGACCAACGGCGATCGTCAACGGAACCGCGAAGAATATCGAGTGGCCGAGAGCGTACCCTGTGTCGAAGAACCCGTACTCCCACGCCAGCGGCTTATCGATGATATCCGGAAGGACGGACGCAAAGACGACCGCGAACGCCTCAAGTCCGCTCGGTGAGTCCCGGTACACCGTATGGCAAAACAGCGAGTAGACGAGATACCCCACGATTGCGTGCTCCCAGGGCCACATAAGACGGAGGTGCGGCGGGCGGTGAATAGTTATGTAGCACCTGTCGACGGTTCCAGAGTTGAAACACGGAGCCGGTGAGATGGCTTCCGTTCGCGTGCGTGGAGACGCAAACGTACTGACGCGGTAGATGTATCCTCCTGGTGGCGAGACGGACAAAGAAGTAGTAGCTGATTAAAACCGGCAACCGTCTTCGTAATCCGAGCGATTCGAGGGGCGAGAACGGGTCGTAACCGATACGATTTAGCGACCGCGGTCGAACGGTTACGCATGGACCGAGAGGGGTTCGTCAAACTCGCGTTCGTCGGGATCGGTCTCGTCGTGCTGAGTTTTTTCGTCCGCGGGTTCGGCCAGCTCGTGCTGGGACGAGATATGGCAGAACTCCTGCAGGCCCCGCTTGCGGTCGTCGGATTCCTCATCGTCGTCTATCTGTTCATCAGGGCGACGCTGGACGCCGTCGGTATCTGGACCGTCGAAAACTCCGACGGATAGTCGAGTAGTCTACCGGCGGAAGGAAACCGTTTTTCGACCACCGCACGAACGCACCGGTATGACAGTAGACGTGCGGGACCTCGCCGATCTCGGACCGGACGACCGCGCTGCCTTTTTCGATCGGGATGCCGGTATCGAGGCGGTCAGGGGAGACGTTCGGGAGATCGTCGAGCGCGTTCGCGAAGAGGGTGACGTGGCCGTCCGCGAGTTCACGAGCGAGTTCGACGGCGTTGAACTCGGCAATATGACGATCACCGACGAGTGCGAACGGGCGTACAAAAACATCGAGAGCGATCTGCGAGACGCGATCGAGACCGCGGTGACGAACGTCACGGAGTTCCACGAGGCACAACTGCCCGAAGACTGGCGCGCCGAGTTTGGACCCGGACGGGAACTCGGTCGCCGGTTTCGCCCGCTCGACCGCGTCGGCGTCTACGTCCCCGGCGGCTCCGCCGCCTACCCCTCGAGTGCGATCATGGGGGTCGTCCCGGCGGTCGTCGCGGGCGTCGAGTACACCGCGGTCGTCACGCCGCCGGCAGCGGAGGTGAATCCAGCTACGCTAGCGGCGATCCACGCAGCGGGTGCGGACGACGTCTACAGCGTCGGCGGCGCGCAGGCGATCGCCGGGCTCGCCTTTGGAACCGAGACGATCACCCCCGTCCAGAAGATCGTCGGCCCGGGGAACAAGTGGGTCACCGCTGCCAAAGCCGAGGTCCGAGGGGTCGTCGAAATCGACTTCCTCGCCGGACCGAGCGAAGTCGTTGTCGTCGCGGACGAGACAGCCGCTCCGGAACTCGTCGCGGCGGAACTGGTCGCCCAGGCGGAGCACGATCCGAACGCCTCGGTCGTCGCCGTCACGGCGGACGAGGGAACCGCCGAGGGGGTCGCAACGGCGATCGACGAGGAGGTCAACGCGCGCGAGCGCGAAGAGACGATCCGATCTGCACTGGACAACGATGCGAGCGGAGTGTTGCTGGCCCGCTCGATGAGCGAAGCGATTCTCTTCACCGAGGAGTACGCGCCGGAACACCTCTCGATCATCGCCGACGACGACGAGTCGCTCCTCGAGCGGATCGACAGCGTGGGCAGCGTCTTTCTCGGCCCGGACACCCCCGTTGCCGCGGGTGACTACGCGAGCGGGACGAACCACGTCCTGCCGACCAACGGCGGTGCGCGCGTGACCGGCGGACTTTCCGTCGAGACGTTCCTCCGGTCGACGACGGTCCAGCGTCTCACGGCCGACGGCTTGGCCGACATCGGCGACACGGTTACCACGCTCGCGGACGCCGAGGGGCTCGAGGCGCACGCCGAAAGCGTCCGCTGCCGACTCGAGGGCGACGATACCGACGACACGTAACCAGGTGCGACGATTCAGAATGTCGCGTTCGTACGTGACAACCTAGTTTTACGGTGATGGGCGAAATAGTATCGACCACGTATGCCACGGCGTGAGCACGAGCGTGACCGCGAGTCGGTGGCCGACCCGACTGATAGGCGTGTGCTCGAGCGGAACTACGATTACGCACAGAAGAACGTACGGCTCCTCTCGATGTGGTACGAGTGCGAGCTGAACCGGATGCTCGAGCTACTAGCCGAACACGAGATCGAACTCTCGCGAAACGACGAACGGCAGTTCGGGACGTACTACCGCTCGGTACAGCGCCACGCGAACAACTATTGTAGCTACTGAGCGCCACCGCGCCCGATTCACACGGCCGTCGATCGGCGGGAGGAGAGGGCGAGAGCGAGAGTGAACGCAACTCGAGCGGCTGGTTCGACTCGACGGGCCTGAGGGCGTCACAGTTAACACCGTTGCGACGGAATGAACACGTATGAGCACGGACAGCATGGATGGCGGCGAGGCGGACGCGCGTCCCGAAATCGAAGTGACGGAACCGGCGGCCGAGCAGGCGCGCTCCCTGCTCGAGAGCGAAGGGCTCGACGATACCGTAGCGGGACTTCGACTCTTCGTCCAGCAGGGTGGCTGTGCGGGACTATCCTACGGAATGCGGTTCGATGATTCGCCCGACGACGACGATACGATCTACGAGCACCACGGGCTTCGCGTGTTCGTCGATCCGGCCAGCCTGAAATACATCGAAGGCAGCCGTCTGGACTACGAGAGCGGCCTGCAGGCCGAGGGGTTCCACGTCGAGAATCCCAACGTCGTCAGCGAGTGCGGCTGTGGCGAATCGTTCCGAACGTAGCTCCCGTCGCCGCCGCCCATCGTTGTGATTTACTTTTCAAGCGTGAACCGACGGTGAGCGGAGCGGTTACTCGCTTTGCTCCTCGAGTCGGTCGCGGATCGCACCGGAGACGCCCGAGAGGTAGGCCCCGCCCCACAGGGCGACGAGCAGTCCGCCGATCGAGTTGAACACGAGATCGAGCATCGTGTCGTCGAGTCCGTACTGCGTGAGAACGGGTTCCATCCCGAGTGCGTCGGCCGACAGCGCGATGGCGAACTCGAGGACCTCCCAGAGGACGCCGAAGGCGAGGACGAACAGCAGAATGAAGACGGCGGCGAATCGCTGCGGGAAGTGGATACCGTCAGCGTGTTCGTGGATCGCGCGGACGGTGGCGTAGCCAACGCCGGCGACCAGCGACGCCGACAGCGCGTGGGTCATGTGGTCCCACCACCAGACCTGACTGTAGAACGTCGCGGTGCTTCCCGGCAGCCCGACGGTGCCGAACGCGTGCAAGAAGACGGCGGTGGTGATCCACAGCGTCAGCCGAGGGTCCATCGGAATCCCGTAGTCGCGCTCGAGGATCGGCGGGAGCTGCGTCACTATCAATGCCACCACGGTGTTGATGACGATTCCGCCGTTGCCCCTGTCGATCCCGATAAACAGCATGCCGACCAGCCCGATCTCCATGAGATAGGAGAGTTGACGCTGGCGCTGTTGTGAGGGGAGGACATCGGTGAGGTTACGCATTGTCCCCCTCACGCACCGCCTGGGCGGCGATCCGGGCCTGCTCGAGTCGACCGAGACGTCTGAAATACAGTTCGAAGACGACTCCGGCACCGAGGCCGGCGATCGCGGAGTACACGAACTCCCACATCACGGTGTCGTGGTCGCTCGAGAACGGAACGCCGAGTAGCCCGGCGGCGCTCCACCGAAAGAGCGCCCACAGCGCGGCGGCGGCCATCGTCGTGACGGCGACGAAGATGACGGCGAAGCCGGGGGTCATCCGAACGGTGGTGAAAGACTGTAGTTCGACGGCGAGGACGAGCGCGATCGCCGCAACCGAGAGGTACGACACGAAATGTCCCATCAGCCGGTCGGCCTCGAGAGCCATTCCGAGTACGGGCAACGCCGCGAGGGCCAGGACTTCCCAGGGGAGCATCGTTACGGACGACCGAAAGGTGACCGGCGGCAACAGTGCGAGGATCAGGACCGCCGCCGCAAACGTCGTCCAGAGAATACCACCCGTGACGAGTTCGCCGAGGCCGATGAGCGCGATTGCAACGACTAGCACCCACGCGATCACCGCGTTGGAGCGGTCGTCGTCGATCAGGTTCTCGAGTGGAATCTGAGACACACTGTCTCGTACTGACTACCCTCACAAAAGCGTACGGAGTGTGCGATTCACTACGAGCGACGCTCAGACCAGTGTGGCGACCAGATAGACCGCGGCGTACGCGGCGAGTGCGACGGTCACGGCGGCCAGCGCCGTGAGTACGACTTCGAGCGTCTCGTCGGACGACGACAGTCCCCGCCGGATGGGGCGAGGAAGCGTCGGCGAGGACGCGTCCCGAACGATGCCACAGAGGAGGCCGACGCCGAGGATGGAGAAGACGAAGTGATAGGATACCTCGAGCGTCGGCGGCGTCACCGCGAGGGCGGCGACCCCGTAAGCCGCGCCGACGGTCGCCCGCCGGTCGACGGACCCGAAGATCGATCGGTCGGTGAGGCGACAGACGACCGCGAGGGCGAGCCAGATGGTTGCGAGTTCGATCGCGAACGCGCCGAGCAGGTGCAGCGTCGGATCCGGATGAAGCACTACCCGCGATTCGAGAATCGACGTGGAAAACGGGAACACCCAGTCGGGAGGCGTCCCGGTAACGAGATCGCCCCACGGGTGCGACCAGAGCCCCCAGAGCGCCGCGATACCGACCGTCGCTGGCGAGAGCGACGACGCTCGAGCGACAACGCGAGCGATGACGATTCCGCTTGCCGCGAACAGTCCCAGTACGAACGCGGCGAGGGGACCATCCCAGACGAGCGCGATCACGACGAGAGCCGCGAGGAGACCGATCGCGACGACCGTGGCGAGTCGGGTACGGCCGGAGCGACCGCGGACGGCGAGCAGTCCGAACGCCGGTGCCGCGACCGCGCCGACGACCAGGGAGTGAGTCACCGAGCGGTGGACGCCTCGGCTCGCGTCCCAGAAGGCCGTCGACGCCCCGAGCGCGCCGTCGGCCGCCTGCCATTCGAGGAGGCCGACGAGAGCGTACGCGACGTCGATGTCGGGGATCGCAGCGAACGCGCCGGCGACGACACCGACGAACAGCGCCGGGCGGCGCTCCCAGCCACGCCAGTCGGCGACGAGCGCCGCAACGGCAAACGCGAGGAGCGCGTGACCGACGAACACAATAGTTCTGATATGTGGTGGGACGGCTTAAGCGACTCGCAGGTCCGCTGAATGCTACCGATCGTCAGTTACGACTCCTCGATCAGGCGGTCGACCGCGAGAAAATCGAAATCGAGGTCGCCGACGGCTCGAACGCCATCGAACGAGGCGGTTCGAGTGCCACGGAAACTCGTCGGAGGAAGCGCTTCCGGCTTACTCCTCGAGCTGGAAGGCGACGGTAACTTCCGCCTGGTACTCGCGGTCGTCAGCGCTTGCGACCTCGACGCCGAGTTCGTCGACTTCGATCCAGTGGACGTTCTCGAGGGTTGCCTCGGCACGGTCGATGGCATCGTCGGCCGCCGCGTCGAAGCTTTCCGAACTCGTTCCGATCAGGGTAATCTTCTTGAAGACCATTGCCCGTAGGGATACGGCGTGATCCGCCTTCAATATATGGCTAGTGGTAGCAAGTAGCATTGGTTTTGAGACGACCGCCGTCGAAACGAACGGTCACTGGCGAACTACCGTTCGAGACCGGCACAGTAGCTGGATCGAGAGGCTCGAGTGTGATCTGCGACGCAGTCGTCCACATTCAGGGCTACCGCTACGCGATTCGACCGATGATGAGATCCGAACGCGTCTGTGAGTGATCCATGCCGATGCGTGAACGCTTTTGAGGGTTCGCATCCCACACTGTCCCATGTCAGATGCGAACGGTTCGATCGACGTGACAGAGATCGGCGAACTGACGCCACCGGATCGGACGCTAATGGGACCCGGACCGAGCGACGTCAACCCGCGCGTGCTGCGAGCGATGTCCACGCCGCTCGTGGGCCACCTCGACCCGTCGTTCATCGAGATCATGAACGAAGTCCAGGAACTCCTGCGCTATACGTTCCGAACCGACAACCAGTGGACGATCCCGGTCTCGGGAACCGGCTCCGCGGCCATGGAGGCCGCGATCGGTAACGTGATCGAGCCCGGCGACACCATGCTCGTTCCGACGAACGGCTACTTCGGCGGCCGGATGGCCTCGATGGCCCGCCGGGCCGGCGGCGAGGTCGTCGAAGTCGATGCCCCCTGGGGTGAACCGCTCGAGCCCGCGAGCGTCTCCGATGCGCTCGCCGAACACGATCCCGACGTCTTCGGTTTCGTCCACGCCGAGACGAGTACGGGCGTGCTCCAACCCGACGTCCCGGAACTCACCGCCGCGGCCCACGATCACGACGCGCTGGTCATCGCCGACACCGTCACCTCGATCGGCGGCGTCGAACTGCGCGTCGACGAGTGGGGCATCGACGTCGCCTACGCCGGCCCACAGAAGTGTCTCTCCTGTCCGCCGGGGGCGAGCCCGCTGACGCTCTCCGACGAGGCGATGGAGAAGGTCCTCGCACGCGAAGAAGACTCGCGATCGTGGTATCTCGACCTGTCGCTGCTCGAGGGGTACTGGGGCGACGACCGCGCGTATCACCACACGGCGCCGATCACGAACGTCTACGCGCTCCGGGAAGCGCTGCGGTTGGTCGCCGAAGAGGGTATCGAAGCGCGCTGGGACCGACACGAGCGACTCGCCGGCGCGCTGAAAGCGGGTATGGAAGGGATGGGCCTCGAGATGAACGCCCCCGAGGAGTACTGGCTTCCGAGCCTCAACGCCGTCCGCGTTCCCGACGGGATCGACGACGGCGAGGTCTGTGCCGAACTCCTCGAGCGCTACGACCTGGAGATCGCGGGTGGACTCGGCGACCTGGACGGAGAGATATTCCGGATCGGCTGCATGGGCCACTCCGCACGCCCGGAGAACGTGATTTACGTGGTGACCGCGCTGGGAGACGTTCTCGAGTCGATGGGCGCACCCGTCGATCCCGGGGCTGGCGTGACGGCGACACGACGGGCGCTCGAAGAATAGCGGGGGTTCGGGGGATGACGTTAGGCTGAAACTCGCGGTCCTGGTGGAGCGCGTTCGACCTGATAGTCGTCCCCGTCGACGACGATAATCGCCCATTCGTAGTTCGGATCCACGCTCCGGAGCTTGTTCTCTATCTCGTCAGCGTCCTCGGGTTGGGCGACGAAGCAGTGGAACTGTCCGGAGTCGGTCGGAAGCGCTCCTGTCTCGAGGACGGTGTTTACCTGGACGGCCTTCCACTCGCGTTCTGCGCGGAACGTCGGGCCGGTTCCTTCGACGGTGTATCCAAGCTCTGCGAATATCGACCTAGCCTGCTCGGCGAGTCGCATGTTAACAGGACCCATTCAAGATGTACGTACGACGCCATCCACCATAAATGTTGGTCCGGAACAAGAAGTTCACACAGTTTTCAAATAATCGAGTCGAAAATAGACGGTAGAGAATTCAATCAGCAGGGGTTCGCCCGATAAGTGACCGATTCGAATCTATTTCGCCGGGCACACAGTGGGTTACCGACTCGAGGATGAATCCGACAGTCCTCGGTAACTGGCGTCTCGGTCGACGGACCTCGGTCCGTCGTGCGATCACTCGTGAGCGGCGTCCCACTCAGTCGGCTTGCGGAAGTTATCACACTGATTGCACTTAATTCGTCCCATCGAATCCATCGCGTTGTCGAAACTCTCGCAGTTCGTACAGAACCAGCCGTACCGGCGGGTAGCGTCTCGGGACTCGTAGGCGACGAGAAACGGGCCCTTGGACCCTCTGTCGCCGTCCGTCTCCGAGACGTAGACGGTGCCGTCGTCGGTGGACCTCGGTTGCATGCCCGCGTCTACCCGCGCTCGCGGTAAATGATTGTCTGTCCGGCCACAGCGAGTTCCGGCGACACTGACCAGCGACTCACACGCCACCATGGCACAGGTTCACATCAGTGACTGTCCTAACTGAAAGGTTTACCCGGAGGGGTACCGTTTGATCGTCTAATGTCGCTGGTCGTGGTTCCCGTTCGGTATCCCTTGTCAAAGCATTCGCGACGAACGCTCGAACGCGCAGTCGAGGTCGCTCGCGAGCGAGAGGCGACGTTGACGATCCTCCACGTCGACCTGTACCAGAACGGGAAGAAAGTAACGCGAATCGATCTGAAAACCGCCGTCGAGAACGCGTTCGGTCGACTCGAGAACGCTCGGTACGTCGTTCGGACCGGGTTTCTCGTCGAAGAGAGCATTCTCGACGAAGTCGCTGCAGAAGGTGCCGATGCCGTCGTGATCGGCGGTCAGCAGGCGAGTCGGTTGCGGCGCATCTTCCGACGGTTCACCGACAACCCGAATATCGATCACTATCTGCGAAATCACCTCGATTGCGAGGTTATTACCGTCGAAAGCGCGCGCGCGTAACGCCCGCTTATCCGTCTCCGCCCGCGCCGCGCACGACGAACACCGGAATCGAAGCGTTGTCGACCACGCGCTCCGAGACGCTACCGAGCGAGGTGACCTTCTCTCGAGGGCTCTTTCCGCGCGTCCCGATGACGATCAGGTCGATGTCGTGTGCATCGGCGTACTCGAGGATCGTTTTCGATGGCGTCCCCTTCCTGACGTCGCTCACCGCGTCGAGCCCCCGTTCTGACGCGCGTTCCTCGACGGTGGCGACGGCGTCCCGACCCTCCGCCTCGAGCGATCGCTCGAGTTTGGGACCGGTCTCGTCCGTCGTCGCCGCCGTGATCCGGCTGTCGACCACGTACAGCGCGTGAACCGTCGCATCGTCGTGGTCCGCGAGGGGGAGTCCGTGAGCCAGCGTCTCGGAAATCGTCTCGCTCCCGTCTGTCGGAATGAGGATGTCGTCGTACATCGTAGCTAGCGTCCGACTTGGCGAGGGAATCCCATAAAATACCACCACGGTTCCGCGACGGCGGGAGGACGGTGGTCTCGAGCGGACGACGCCACCGGAGACGGCCGGTTGATCAGTGTGGTGATAGCGGACGACCGTGTCACTGATCGCGCTGATCTCCGCCCTCGGTACCAGCCTCGGTCTCGAATCCGTCGCGTCGCTCGTCGGCGCTCGCTCCCGGCGCATCGGCCGGATCGCCGTTCAGCCACTCGGATTCGGGGCCGTCGACGGCCACCCGGGCCGCACCGCTGCTCCGATCGAAGACGTGGTGTCGTCGCGGGTAGGCGAACTCGACGTCGCGGTCCGCGTAGCGGTTGCGGATCGCCGCTTGTACGTCCGAACGGGCGACGGCCTGCTTGTAGGGATGTTCGACCCAGAAGCGCAGTTCGAGTATGACACCGTTGTCGGCGTACTTCTCGATGGTACAGAGCGGCGCTGCGCGATATCGAGCGCTGCCGATTCGAATGTCCGGACCACCGGAAATAACGGTATCTGCGGTCCGAGCGGCCCGTTCAGCCTGCTGTCGCGCGACCTCGAGGTCGCTTCCGTACGTCACTTCGAACGAGGCCGAAATCCGGGTCCGCTCGTCCTCGGCGGAGTAGTTAATCACGTCTCGTTCCTGAATCGCGGAGTTCGGGATCACGATAAACGTGTTCTGGAGGGTGAAGATCTTCGTGTACCGAATCGTAATGTCCTCGACGAACCCTCTGTGGCCCTGGTCGGCGATCTCGATCATGTCGCCGATCTCGTACGGTTGATCGGCGATCACGAAGACGCCGTTGATCAGACTTCCGACGAGCGGTGCGAGGACGACGGCGATCACGGCCGAGATGACGGTCACCGAAAGGAGGATCTGTGTGTCACCGAGACCGAGGATCACAGCAGCGATAACGGCCGCCACCAGCAGGACGGAGATTCTGACGCCGCGAAGCACGGTTCGCGTGACACTGGGGCGCTCGATCCGGCGGGCGATGGTGCGGCCGGCGATCCGAATCACCAGCTTCGAGAGGTACCAGCCGACGGTCAAAACCAGAAGGGCGAGGACGAACTCGGTGACGCCGAACGGGAAGAAATTCTGCATTTGTCTGACTTCCTCGCTCTCGATTAGCCGCACCAATCCGCGCATGGCAACACACTCATGCCGGCAGTGGTTAAGCGTTCTGACCTTCACACTCGCGTTGTCGGGCGATAGGCGACGCAGTGTTCGAAACAACCCAATTTCGAAAAGAGGTGCTACTCAGTGCATAATAAATCATTTATCCGTCGGGAGCGTACGCGTGGTATATGGCACCAGACGAACTTCGCTCGACCGTCGAACAGGTCGGGGACCGGTTCAATCTCGGCGAGTACGAGATCGACGCCTATCTCACCGTGTTAGAGCAGGGACAGCTCACCGCGAGCGAGATCGCCGACCGAACCGATATTCCACAGCCGCGCGTCTACGACACGGTACGCAGTTTGAGCGACCGCGGACTCGTCGAACTCCGTGAATCACGCCCGATGAAGGTCGTCGCGATCGATCCCGACGAAGCCTTCGAGAACGTCCAACACTCCTTAGAGGAGATGATCAGCAAACTCGAGGCGCGATACACCGCCCCGGCCCGTGACACGGAGGCCGTCTCCCTCGTGAAGTCGCGATCGACGATTCTGCGCTACCTCGAGGAGGTCATCGACGACGCCGAGTACGAACTCTCGCTGTCGCTGACGCCGGATCTGTTGACGCGGTTCGAGGAGGATCTGAGGGAAGCCGTCGACGCCGGCGTGAGCGTCGATCTGATCGTGACGCCGGCCAACGAGGCGCCCGATCCGGACGAGTACGACTATCTCGAAGTCGCGACGACGACTCGAGCGCGACGGGGGATCACGACGCCGGTCGTCGCCGTCGCGGACGGCAACTACTCGATGTACGCGACGCAGGACGCCCTCCGCGACGATCAAGACCGCTACGGTGTCATCTTCAACCGTTCCGCCCTCGGCTTTCTCGTCTCCGGTTTCTTCGGGACCGTCCTCTGGACGACCGCCGAGCGGACCCTGGGCGAGGACGGGACGGCACGCTACTACCCCCGAAAGTACGCCTCGATCCGTCGGTGCGTCAAAGACATCATCAACGACGGCGGGGAGTTCTACGCGACGATCGACGGCCGAGACGTCGAAGTCGGCGGCCAACGCGTCGTCCGCGGCCGCATCCTCGACGTCTCCTTCGAAGTGAGCGAGGAAGTCGCCGCACTCACCCTGGAGACCGTCGACGGCGAGGAGGTCACCGTGGGCGGGCGCGTTGCCGCTCTGGAAGATATCGAAGCTCACGAGATACACATCGGTCGCCACGAACCGCCGACGCTCGAAGCGGAGTGACCGACGGCGGTTTCTCGGACCGATCGAACGGACCAGTCGTGATCTGAATCGGCGACGACCGCTGCTCGAGTCGGAACAGCGCGTTTTTCGGTGCCCCCTCGCCGCCTAATCAGTGGATACTATCCTCTCACGGATCAGATCGTACGCCCGTCTCGAGCGAGTCGTCGCGAACGACGGTGTCACCGCCAGTCTAGTAGCTACAGAGTAATCGATGTCCGTCGATCGGTCGGTGCCTTACGTCGAGCTAGCACATCGCTCGTTTGCTGGCACCTGCCGACCGTCGATCATCAATACTCGATTGGCCGGTCGACGACGCCGAGAGAAGTTCGTATTCGAGGCGGTGACAGTCCGAGATGAACAACAAGCACGTCATAATCGAAACGAGACGCCGACATTCACACATTATTACACCATTTATTGCCAACACATAAGGAGGACAACGTGGACGAATCACTGGTCATGGGACGCGATACTGACGGTCGGTCAGACCGGCCTCGACTGCGGCGGCGGTCGTTCCTGAAGACCGTGCCAGCGGCAACCGCGGCCGGGGCGGTCGCCGTCACTGGTTGTCTCAGCGGGACACGAAGTCCGGGGACCGTGGTGATGACCGCCGCCACGGACGTCGAAGGGATCATGCACAGCGACGGCGACGAACCGTCGATCCAGCAGGCCCTCTGGGATGCCGGACTGAGCGAGGACATCCGCGTCGAAATCCAGACCGTCGTCAGCGACTCCAATCAGCGAATGCAGGGGGCACAGTCCGCACTCCAGGCCGGTCGTGCACCGCCCGATATCCACATGATGGACAGCGGGTGGACGATCCCCTTCATCCTCCGAGACCAGACGACCAACCTGAGCGAGGAGTTCCCGAGCGACGTTTTAGACCGTGTCGAGAGCGAGTACCTCGAGGCGATCCTCGAGACGGCACAGCATCCGGAGACGGGCGATTTACACGCGCTCCCGCTGTTTCCCGACCTCGGGTTCATGGTGTACCGGCAGGATCTCATCGAGGACGGGGGCCACGATCCCAGCGCCTGGGCCGAGGAAGCGCCCACGTGGGAGGAGTTCTCGACGGCCGTCAGCGACGCGATGGCCGAGAGCGGCGTCGACTACGGCTTTACGACGCAGGCCGCCGCCTACGAGGGACTGTCCTGTTGTTCGTTCAACGAGGTGATGACGTCGTGGGGCGGCGCGTACTTCGGCGGCGCTGACAACCTGTTCACCGCGGGCGATCGTCCGATCACCGTCGACGACGAGAACGTCGTGGACGCGATTCGAATGATGCGGACGTTCATCGACGAAAACGATCCGAACGCGCTCGACGGATACGCGGAGATCTGCCCGTCAGCGATCGTCCAGTGGACCGAGCAGGAGTCGCTGAACCCCTTCTCGGCGGGGAACGCGGTCGCCAACCGAAACTGGACGTTCGTGATCGCCGAAACCGGGGGCGACGACGCGTTCGGCGAAGACCTCGGGGTGACGACGATCCCCTACGCGGTCTCGAAAGAGGAGGCCGAATACGACGGTGTCGGCGGTACGACCTCGGCGCTCGGCGGCTGGAACCTCGCCGTGAGTCCGTACACCGACCGCCGCGAAGAGGCGCTGCAGGTTCTCGAGGCGTTCACGAGCGAGGAAGTCATGCTCACGATCCTCGAGCTCGCGGGATTCCTGCCGCCGATTATCGAGTTGATCACGGAGGCCGACGAGGAAGAGATCGGTCCGATCGCCCGGTACACCGATCAGGTCGAACGGGCCAGTGAGAACGCGATTCCGCGTCCAGCGACGGACGTCTGGCCCGAGCAGTCGGCGCTGATCTATCAGGAGGTGAACGCGGCGTTCCGCGGTGCGAAAGCACCGGACGCGGCGATGGCCGACCTCGCAGAACGCCTTGAGGGCAGCGAGAGGGAGGTGGCACAACAAAATGGCAACTGATACGGATATCCTGACCGGCGGCGACGCCAGCACCGAACGGGAACGGACCGGGAATCCGGTCATGAACTGGATGGAGGGCCTGAGCGAGGCAGCGTACGCGTACCTATTGTTGCTCCCGGCGTTCGCGTTGCTGACGCTGATCGCGTTCTATCCGCTCATCTCGACGTTCATCACGTCGTTGCGCGAGGATCGGACGCGGGGATTGGAGCCCCTCGGCGGCTTCGTCGGCGTCGACAACTACGTCGACATCGTCACCGGGAACGCCCGACTCGCGAGGCAGTTCCTCGACGTGACGGTCTCGGGATCGTTCCCGTTCGTCGAACTCGGCGTTCCGTTCTTCCAGCAGGCGCTGTTCGTCACGCTCGCGTTCGCGATCATCAGCGTCTTCTTCGAGACGATCATCGGCTTCGGCCAGGCCTACGTGTTAGATCAGGAGTTCAGGGGCCGTCGATGGGTTCGCGTGGCGATCATCCTGCCCTGGGCCGTTCCGATCGTCATCCAGGGGATGATCTTCTTCTTGCTGTTCCAGCCCGAAGTCGGCTTCGGGACCGACCTCATGCAGTGGCTCGGCGTCTTCAGCGCCAGCCCGCTGGCCAACAGTCAGGACGCCTTTATCATCATCCTCGTCGCCGACATCTGGAAGTCGTCGGCGTTCATGGCGTTGCTCATTCTGGCCGGACTCCAGAGCGTCGATCGAAGCCTCTACGACGTCGCACGCGTCGCGGGTGCGTCGCCGTGGCAGCGCTTCAGGATGATCACGCTCCCGCTCGTGATGCCGGCGCTGCTCGTCGCGATGTTGTTCCGAACGATGGACGCGATGCGCGTCTTCGGACTGATCGAATCGACCGCCGGCTGTACGACCGTGCCGTCGCTGACGTGTCTCGTCGTCGAAGCGATGTTCGGTGGCACTCGCATCTACGCGACGGCGGCCGCCGTCGCGTTCGCGACCGCACTGGTCATCGGCCTGATCATCTCGATGTACGTGGTGTTCTTCCGCGACACCGAGGGAGGACTGTACTAATGACTGATACTCGAGATTCATCCGACGACGATCGCACGGCAGACACGGACGAGCCGGGAACGTCCGCGGTTCGAGACGACGGATCCCACCCCGATGGTGACAGGACGGCCATCTTCGAAGCGGGGGACGCTGAACTCGACCGCGGTCCGTTCCAGCAGTGGGCTTCGGACTCCATCCAGAACCCGGAACGGGTCTATCGGGCGATGTTCTACGTCGCGGCGACCTTCTTCCTCTTTACGACGCTGTTCCCGTTCTACTGGCTGCTCATGGTCGCGTTGACGCCCGAAGGCCAACTGCAGGACATCATCTTCACCCCGAACGGGTTCAATCCGGGCGCGTTCGTCGAGGTCTTCCAGACGATTCCGTTCCACTGGTACATGTTCAACAGCTTCGTCATCGCGACGGCCTCGACGGTCGTCGTGTTGGTCGTCGGGAGTCTCGCCGGCTACGCCTTCGGGAGGCTCGATTTCCCAGGCAAAACGCCGCTCATGTTGCTCGTGTTGATCATCTCCTTTTTCCCACCGGCGGCCTTTTTCATTCCGCTGAACGACCTGTTCAACACCTCGTTTTTCATCCTCGAGCCGATCACCGGGGACGGCAGCCTCTACAACACGCCGGGCGCACTGGTGTTGCCGCTGTCGGCTATCTTCATGCCGCTCGCGATCTTTATCCTGACGACGTTCTACGCGCAGATTCCCGACGGGCTCGAGGATGCAGCCCGCGTCGAAGGGACGACGCGTCTGGGTGCGCTGTTCCGGGTCATCATCCCGCTGTCGGCGCCGGGCGTCGCGACCGCGGGCGTGTTGACCTTCATCGCCGTCTACAACGAGTTCTTCTTCTCGTTCCTGATGACGGACGGCCAGCCCCAGAACTGGGCACCGATCCTCGACGGCATCCTCGCCTATCAGGGGCAGTACCAGGTGTTGTACAACCTCATGGCCGCAGCGAGCATCATCGGGGTCATCCCCGTCGCGATCCTCGTGGTCATCGCACAGGAAAAGATCGTCAGCGGACTCACCGCAGGAGCACTCAAAGAATAACAATGGCACGAGTACGACTCGAAAACGTCACGAAACGGTACGGAGAAGAAACGGCGGTCGACGACATCAGTCTCGAGGTCAAAGACGGGGAATTCGTCACCTTCGTCGGCCCCTCGGGCTGTGGGAAGTCGACGACGATGGAAACCGTCGCTGGACTGACGCCGCCGACGGAGGGGCGGGTGTACATCGGCGACGACGACGTCACCGGTCTGGCACCCAAGGATCGAGGCGTCGCGATGGTCTTCCAGAATATCGCCCTGTTCCCGCACATGGACGTCTACGAGAACATCTCCTTCGGACTGCGGCTCCGGAAGTACGACGACGAGGAGGTCCGGCGTCGCGTCGAGCAAGCAGCCGATATCGTCCAGCTCGAGGGGATGCTCGATCGGATGCCGGCGGAGATGTCCGGCGGCCAGCAACAGCGAGTCGGCATCGCCCGCGCGATCGTCCGTAACCCGGACGTGTTCCTGATGGACGAACCGCTGGCGAATCTCGACGCGAAACTGCGCGTCCACATGCGAACGGAGCTCCAGCGGCTCCACCGGGAGCTAGAGGCGACGGTGATCTACGTCACCCACGACCAGGCCGAGGCGATGACGATGTCGAACCGGATCGCCGTCCTCAACGACGGCAAACTCCAGCAGATCGCCCCGCCACTGGTCTGCTACAACGAACCCACGAACCTGTTCGTCGCGGGCTTTATCGGCTCGCCGTCGATGAACTTCGCGGAGGGAGAACTCGTCGAAGACGGGGTCGAGACCCCGAACTTCGACGTCGAACTCGATCCCGCGGCCATCCCGAAGGTGTCGGTCGGCGACGCAGTTACGGTCGGCGTCAGGCCGGAGGACGTTCATCTCGCGGAAAACGCCGACTCGCTGGCCCAACCGTCGGCACCGATCGCCGCCCGGTCCGACGTCATCGAGCCGATGGGGGACGAAGTGTTCGTGTATCTGCTCCTCGCGGAAGGCGCCGAACGCTCGATGGAAAAAGATCCCAGTTCGTCGGCGGATCAGTTACTAATGAGCGTCACGCCCGATACGAAAATCGAGGCGGAACAGGACGTCGACGTCGTCCTGGATCGGTCGAAAATCCACCTCTTCGAGACGGCGACCGGCGACGCCCTGGTCCACGACATCACCGGTCGCTCCGGGCAAGACCCCGGAACGGCCGCGACGGAAGCGGATGACTGAATCCGGACTTCCGTCAAGTCGATCCACCGTCTCGAGTCATCCGGGCCGTCTCACACGAGAGATCTCCCCCGTCCGCCAACGGACAAAAGGTGATCCAGTGCGAAGATTCGATATAGCGGTATCGACTGTATCAGTGCGAGAACAGACTGTACCGGTCATGACACCACACCAATGACAACCGATCGAAACGACATCAGGACGGGTATCGTTGGCCTCGGAAATATCGGCCAGTACCACGCGGAGCGACTCGTCGATCTCGGCGTGTCGCTCGTCGGTGGCATGGACGTCGCCGCCGAAGCACGCTCGCGGTTCGCCCGTCGATACGATGTCGACGTCTACGAGGATCACCACGAGCTATACGACACCGTCGACGCCGTCATCATCACCACGCCGAACAAGTACCACGAGGAGTACGCCGTCGACGCCTTCGAACGAGACCTGCACGTCTTTCTCGAGAAGCCACTGGCCCACTCGATCGAGAGCGCGCGACGAATCGCCGGCGCGGCAGCCGAGTCGGACGGCCACAGTATGGTCGGCTTCAACAACCGCTTCGCGAACACGGTTCAAATCGTGCGAAACCGGATCGATCGCGGCGACCTCGGCGAGGTCACTCACGTCGAGGCGAACTACGTTCGCCGGCGGGGTATTCCGGGCCGCGGCTCGTGGTTTACCCGTCGACAGATCGCCGGGGGCGGAGCCCTCATCGATCTCGGCGTCCACGCCATCGATCTCGCCCTCTTCTTTCTGGACTATCCACCGGTCACGGAGGTAAACGGCGTCGCCCGCGGCGAGTTCGGCTCGAGCGAGGAGTACGCGTATCTCGAGATGTGGGGGGAAGACGCCGGACCGGCCGGGTTCGACGTCGACGACTCGGCGAGCGCGTTCGTCCGGTGTGACGGCGATCGAACGATCTCCCTCGAGGTGGCGTGGGCGACGAACCGTCCGGCGAACCACGAGTTCATCGTTCGTGGAACGAAATCGGCCGCCTGCTTCGACCTGCTCGAGGGTGATCTCAGCTTTCACTCCGCGAGCAACGTCGGGCCGGATCATCTCGAGGATACGGCCGTGGAGACGCGGCAGAACGACACGCACACGGACGAACAGGAGACGTTTTTCGACCGGATCGTCCGCGATGGAAGCGACGAGAGCGTTCAGCAGGCGCTCACCGTCCAGCGGGTTATCGACGCGCTCTATCGCTCGAGCGCCGAGGGCCACACGATCACCGTCGGCGAGTGACCGGCACGCCGGAGGCGACACGCACCGCAGGTGTTGTTCGACGCGGCTCGGGGAACCCGCGCTCAGTTGCAGGTGAGGGGTTTTCGTCGCTCCCGTGGTAGTTTCTCGCATGAGAGTCAAACGACCACTCATCCTCGAGCTCAGTCGTCATGAGGTCCCGGTCGGACAGCCGGTCACCGTTCGCGCCCGCGATAAGGGGAATCGACCGATCGAAGGGGCCATCGTCGAGGCTGGCTCGAAGCGCAAGCGGACCGACGAGCGGGGGCTCTGTGAGATCACGTTTCACGCCCCGGGGTTCTGGAGGCTCGTCGCCCGGAAATCACCGACCGACCGGGTCGCGTACAAACCGGCGTCGACGCTCGTCCGGGCCGTCCCGAGACCCTCGACGTCGCGATCCCCACATCGGCCCGAGCCGCGGGTGCTGTAGGCCAGCGACGGAGGACCGTCCGCCACCGGCTCGCAGTCCGTTCGCCAGCGGACGTTTTATTTTCCCGGCCGTCGTCCGTCGTTCCGTATGGATATCGGCGTTCACACCCCGCCGCTGGCGGACGAATCGCTCGAGGGAGCGCTCTCCTATCTCGACGACCTCGGCGTCAGCGCGATCGAACCCGGCGTCGGCGGTCACCCCGGACAGGATCACCTGCCGCGGGCGGAGTACCTCGACAACGATAGCGCCCAACAGGAGGTTCGAAACCTGCTCGAGGGCTACGACATGCGGATTAGCGCGCTCGCGACGCACAACAATCCGCTGCATCCCGACGACGAGCGGGCCGAGCGAGCCGATCTCGAGCTTCGAGAGGCGATTCAACTCGCCTCCCAGCTCGAGGTCGGGACCGTGACCTGCTTCTCGGGACTCCCCGCGGGCGGCCCGGACGATGAGGTGCCGAACTGGATTACGGCCCCGTGGCCCTCGGAACACGCCGACGCGCTCGAGTACCAGTGGGAGCAGGCGGTGTCGTACTGGGACGAACTGGCCGAGTACGCCGACGAGCACGACGTCGATATCGCGATCGAGATGCACCCGAACATGCTGGTCCACGAACCCCACGGAATGGCGCGGCTGCGCGAAGAGACCGGCGACCGTATCGGCGCGAACTTCGATCCCTCGCACCTCTACTGGCAGGGCATCTCGATTACCGACGCGATCCGGTACCTCGGCGAGCGAGACGCCATTCACCACTTCCACGCCAAGGATACCAAGATCTACGAGGCCCAGGCGCGGGAGAAGGGCGTCCTCGACACGACGGCCTACGACGACGAACCGAACCGCTCGTGGCTCTTCCGATCGGTCGGCTACGGTCACGACGAATCCCACTGGAAGGACCTCGTCTCGACGCTGCGCATGGTCGGCTACGACAGTGCCCTGAGCATCGAACACGAGGACTCGCTGACGAGTTCCCGGGAGGGCCTGGAGAAAGCCGTCGACCTCCTCGAGCGGGCGGTCTTCGAGACGGAGCCGGGTGAAGCCTACTGGGCAGAGTGAGTGCTCGAGGCGGCCTCCGCCAGACGGCCGGCTGACCGACTCCCCGTGGTGTCAGCACGACCGTCTCTCGGCAGTTACTTCGAGGGCTCCCCGCGTGCCCGTTCGAACGCTGCGATTGCGCGCTCTCTGCGATCCGCGTGATCGACGATCGGTGCCGGATACGCGGCGGCGATTCGATCCCGCTCCGTCGACTCGAGGTCGTGCCACCCGTGAATCTCCGTAGCCGTCGCGTCGGCGAGTTCGGGGACGTGTTCGCGGATGTACTCGGCGTCCGGATCGTACTCGCGTCCCTGTTTCATCGGATTGAACACCCGAAAATAGGGCTGGGCGTCGGTCCCGGTCGAGCCGGCCCACTGCCACCCACCGACGTCGTTCGCCGTCTCGTGGTCGGCGAGGTTCGCGCGGAACCAGTCGTAGCCGACTCGCCAGTCGGTCAATAGATCCTTCGTCAGAAACGACGCGACGAGCATCCGAACGCGGTTGTGCATCCATCCCGTCGCCCGCAACTGACGCATCCCCGCATCGACGATCGGATACCCGGTTTTCCCGGCTTTCCAGGCCTCGATTTCGTCGGTATCGTTTCGCCACGGTATCGCGTTCTCGTAGTCGTTGAAGTTCTCAGCGACTGTTTCGGGGTTAAACGCGAGGACGTACGCGTAGAACTCGCGCCAGGCGAGTTGCCGCTGGAACGCCCTGACGCTCTCGCGTGCTTCGTCGGTCTCCCCGCGGTTTGCCGCCCGTTCCGTGGCTTCGTACACCGCTCGAATGCCGACGGTCCCCCACTTGAGATGGACCGAAAGCCGGGAGGTGCCGTCGAGAGCCGGACGGTCACGGGTTTCGGCGTACCGATAGATCGGTCCAGAGCAAAAGGCCGTAAGTCGCTCACGGGCCGCCGGCTGGGTGACCCGTGGCGGCGTCGGAACTGGCTCTTCGAACCCGAGTTCGGCGAGCGACGGCAGCGGCTCACCCGTGAGGTCGGCGAGGTCGTTCGCCGCCGGTGGATCGACCGGTTCGCGTTTCTCTCGGTCGCGCCACTTTTTCCAGAAGTACGAAAACACCGAGTAGTGGTCGCCCTCGTTCGGTGTTATCGACCCCGGTTCGTGGTGGATCGCGTCGTGGACGGTCTCACACCGGACGTCGTCGTCCTCGAGTGCTGCCGTTACCGCCAGATCGCGCTCCCGAGCGAGCGCGCTGTAATCGGTCGCCCAGACGACGGCTTCGGCGTCGTGTTCGCGAGCGAGCCGCGAGAGCACCTCGCTGGCTTCGCCACGGACGACGAGTAGGTCGCTCTCCCGCTCGCGATACCAGCCACGAAGGCCGTCGAGGGCCTCGAGCAGGCAGGCGACCCGAACTGGTGACGCGTGCTCGAGGACGGTCGGATCCAGGACGAACACGGGAACAACCCGGCCGTCGGCCGCTGTGGCTGCGTGTGCGAGGCCGAGGTTGTCGGTTCCGCGGAGATCGCGGCGGTGCCAGTGGAGGTTCATACTCGAATCGACGACTCGATCGTAGAAAGAATCGGGGTGTGGCGAGTCGCGTCGGCGGGCGCGAGCGGCGACTCGAGACGGCGCTACGACGGCTCTCGCCGAGTACCTCGACCGATACCTACTCGCCGTCGGCGTTCGGCGGTCCGGACTGCGTCTCGAAGAACCGGCGAATCCACGCGAGAAACCCCTCGACCGTGTAGTTGACGCCGATGTAGACGCTGACGAGTGCGAGCAACGTTCCGGCGACGACGTCGGAGAACCAGTGGATACCCAGGTACATCGTCGAAAGCGAGATGCTGATCGCGAAGAAGCCGGAGACGAACAGCCAGATCGGATACTTCTCTCGGGTCACCCACGAGAGGAAGAAGACGGTCATCGACAGCGAGGTGTGCAGTGACGGAAAGACGTTCGTGCTCTGGTTGATCTCGTTCGTCAGCATCCGGGACTGGGGAAACGCCTCGTACAACAGCCCCTCGAACAGCAGCGGATCGTAGTTTCGCGGACCGAACGCGAGAAAGAAGGTGTAACAGAGCAGCCCGATTCCGTAGTTCGCGGTAAAGGCGATCACGAGGTTCGACAGGTCGTCCATCTCGTCGAGCGCGAAGTACGCGATAAACGGGAAGATCAGCAAAAACGCGTAGCCGTACATGTAGACGAAGACGAAAAACGACGTCACGAGATCGGTTTGAAACGACTGGAGAACGGTGACGGGGTTCGTCCCGAAGAGTAGCTGATCGAGTTCGAACAGGACCGCCGTGATGTTGTTCCGGAGCACTTGCCGCTCGAGTCGATGAACGACATCCTGTGTCGACCACCGCAACAGAAGCACGACCACGAGCGCGGAAAACGGGAGTACGCAGGCCTCGAGACGCCAGCGAAAATCCCGTAGTGCGTCGGCCACGTTCCGCGGTCCGACGATAATGAGCGTTGCCGTAACGAGCATCGTCGTCACGATGAGGGCAAGCTCGAGCAGTACTTCGGCGAGTGCCATACGGTGTGTCTGCTCACCGTACAGCCCACGACCCATTAACTCTTTCAAATTATCTCGTTGCCGACCTCACACCGCGTCTCCGCCGAGCGCTGTCGCGTCCGCACGGCCGGGACGAGAACTCACTCGAGCAGGATATCGTCTTCGTAGCGGTAGTGAATAGCCGAGAAGAGAGACTGGACCCGAGACGCGTTGATCTCTCCGTCGGTACCGGGAAACTCGAGAGGATCCGAAGCGGTGCCGAAATCGTGGTCGTACTCCCAGGCGTCGTCGCGGATGCCGACGAGCGCATTGGCGGAGGTAGCCGGTTCGGCGAGGCCGTCGAAAAACTCGGTCACGGCGTGCTCGCGGTCGATTAGCCGCGAACAGATCCGCCGAAAGTGAGGGTTGCCGAGTTGGGGGTGATGGCTGCTGTAGCCGATCATGTAGAACGCGTCGGACGTCCCCGTCACGGTTGCGGTGTTCTCCGCCTTTCGAATTTCCCCGGCGCTTTCCGGTGGCAGTTCGCTCGCCGTCACGTCGACCTCACCGTTGACAAGCGCGTCGACCATCGAGCCAGCGTTCGGATCGACCTGGAAGGTGATTCCATCGAACCGGGAGGAGTTCTCGAGCACCGACGGACGGTCCGTCGCTTCGCGGAGGACGTGTGCATCGAACGGTTCGAGTTGGATCTCGGCGTCGGTCGTGGACTCTCCGAAGGCGAACAGTCCCGAACCGATCGGCTCGGAGTTGTCGTCCATAATCGCTTGCGTCTGGCGCTCGGTCACGACTTCCGCCCGGTCGGCCCAGATATGCGTCGGGAGCAGCGGGATCGTCAGCGCCCGACGAGCGGCCGACTGGTTCGTCTGGGTAAAGAACAGGGATATCGTCCGCGAATTGATCACGTTCGTCCTGTCGACCAACGTCTGTCGCCCCCGATATCGCGGTGCGGGGGCGCCACTGTCGATCGAACCCATCGAGGTGTCCTCGAGAAAGTCGAGCGTAAACGCCACGTCGTCGGCATCGAGATCCGTCCCGTCGTGCCACTCGAGTCCCTCCCGAAGGGTAACGCGGGCTCGGAGCTGGCCCTGTTCGGTCCACTCAACGTCTTCGGCCAGCCACGGAACGTACTCCTCGTCGATCCGTCGGACCAGTGGATCGTACAGGAGGCCCAGTAGACCGGCGATCCGGTTCTGGTCGACGGTGAGCGGGTTCAGCCGCTCGGTGAGACCTTCACCGAAGACGCCGACTTCGAGTGGACCGTTTCGCGACTCGTTGTTCGGGTGGGTGAGGATATCCAGGTACTGGTGTGGACGCCGAGGCGGGTTCGGGACGCTCAACTCGTTGTCCAGCCCGCTGAGCGGGTAGGGATGGGCGACAACCGTGTACGGTGTTGTCTCCAGCAGGTGGTCGATCAGATCGATGAGCACGTCGAGACGGTCGTCTCCCTCGGCCATCCGCTGTTCCTCGAGGTAGTCGTCGACCGTGATATCGGAGAACTGGAAGGGGTTTTGCCACCCCTGTTCGCTGACGAACTGTGAGTGCAACAGCCCGCGGAGGGCGTCGTACTCGTCGAATCCGTCGTGTCTGGCGACGAATACGTCGTAGTTACCCTCGAGCAGAATATCGCGATACAGTTCCGCCATGGAGACCGGTTCGTGCGTTGCGTCGATGCCGGCCGCAACGTAGTTCTCACGGAGCTGGCTCGCGATCGTCGCGGCGAGGCGGTCGTCGTCCGCCGGAACAGTCTTGATTGTCAGCGAAACCTGCTCCGGGTCGCTGGTTTCTGCCTGCGACCAGAGTCGCTCCGCGCACCCGGCGAGGGCGCTGGTTCCAACACCGATCCCAGCGAGCAACCCCCGTCTGGTCGTCGAGGGAGCGACGTCTTCCATACGCGCTCGAGTACGCCACCACGGCGTATAGGACTTACTCTCGAGACGACATCTCGACGAACGGACGACGTGCGGCCGTCGGGCGATCGGTAGCGCGGACAGTCTTACGGATTGATGGGTGTGACGTACCGCAGGTCCTCGCCGGATGATGGTTTTCGAGATAGTAACGGGATACTGATTATCTTTTCTACCGATATATGTTCGCCATAACAATACGGTGTCGTGGTATCGATGCACGTGTGACGTCCGCTCCCACTCGATGGACCGGTCCAGTGATGGACGCGTCCACGCCGGGAACGGCCACGAGAGCTACCCATGAAACTCGCACTCATCGGCATTGGTCAGGCTGGCGGAAAAGTAGTCGATCGATTTCTGGCGTACGACGACGCCATTGATCGCGAATTCGTCGAAGACGGAATCGCGGTCAACACGGCAACGGCGGACTTGCAGGGACTCGAGTACGTCCCCCGGACGAATCGAATCCTCATCGGGCAGTCGCGCGTAAACGGCCACGGCGTCGGCGGCGATAACGAACTCGGAGCCGAGATCGCCGAGGCGGACATCGACGAGGTCCAACACGCGATCGATCGAGTTCCGACCCACGAACTCGATGCGTTCCTCGTCGTCGCCGGCATGGGCGGCGGCACCGGCTCCGGGGGTGCACCCGTCCTCGCAAAGCATCTCAAGCAGCTCTACACCCAGCCGGTCTACGGGCTCGGTATCCTTCCGGCGACGGACGAAGGCGGGATCTACACGCTCAATGCGGCCCGTTCGTTCCAGACGTTCGTCCGCGAGGCCGACAACCTGCTGGTCTTCGATAACGACGTCTGGCGCAGCGCCGGCGAGTCCGTCCAGGGCGGCTACGATCGGATCAACCGCGAAATCGTCGAGCGGTTCGGGCTGCTGTTCGCCGCCGGAGAGGTCGGCTACGGCGACGACGTCGCTGAAAGTGTCGTCGACTCCTCCGAGATCATCAACACGCTCTCGGGCGGCGGCGTTTCGACGATCGGCTACGCGAGCGAGACCGTCGACACGAGCGGCGACGGGCTCCTCTCGTCATTGACCGGCGGCAACGATGCCGGCGGTTTCGACGAGGGAAGCGCGACTACCCGCCTGAGCAGTCTCGTGCGCAAGGCGACGCTTGGTCGGCTCACCCTCCAGTGTAACGTCGGCAGTACCGACCGTGGCCTCGTCGTGGCCACCGGTCCGTCCACCGAGTTGAGCCGTAAGGGAATCGAGCGCGGCCGTCAGTGGCTCGAGGACGAGACGGGGAGTATGGAGATCCGCGGCGGCGATTACCCGATCTCCGATAGCGACGAGGTCGGCGCGATCGTGCTCTTGTCGGGCGTGACGGACGTCTCGAGAATCGATCAACTTCAGCAGGTCGCGATCGAGGCCCAGGAGACGACAGAGGTGGTCAACGCGCGCGCCCAGGACGAGTTCGCATCCCTGGTCGATACGGGCGGGGAACTCGACGCGCTGTTTTGAGAGTTCGTGTGGTTCTATCGGCCATCACGGTTCCGAACGGTATCGCGATCCGCGTTAGTGCTCGGGTCCCGTCGACGGACGGACGAACCGATCGACCGCGGTCCGAAACTGGGCGCTCTCTCGGTACCACAGCCAGCAGCCGACGCCGCCGAGGATGAGCGAGGTGGCGACGAGCCCGACCGCCGACATCATATAGGCCGCCGCACCGTCGCCCGACGCGGCGAACACGTTCGCCGAGTTGTCGTGGACGAAAAAGAAGTAGCTCACGAACCACGCGTTCGAAAACACCGTCAAGACGAGCAGCGGTGCACCGTAGGCGTAGTTCTTGAGCCAGATCAATCCGAGCGCGGTTACCGGACCGAGAAGTCCGATGACGATCATAAACGCCGGTTGCCCGTCCGTAAACGCGACGTCGACCGTCGACTGGGCGAGCGAAAACAGTCCGAGAACGGCGACGTACGCCATCACCGGAGCCGTAACGATGAGTCGAGTATCCACGTACTATGGTCACCGCCTGTTCATCTTAACCGTTATTACCAATCGATCGTCAATTTCGTTATTGCCAACTGGTCGTTCACGGGAGCGGCGAGGAGCTACCGATCGCCGCGGCGAACCGTCACTCACCGGCCTCGAGCGGGAGTGCACGCGTCTCGATCGTCTCTCGTCGGCCGTCCAGTAGCTCGAATCGATCGCCGCGACGCGACTCGAGCCAGTACAGCAACCGTTCGGCCCACGCGAGCTTTCGCGCTTTCGTCGAATCCACCGTGGGATCGTCGAAGTCCCAGCCGACGAAGACCAAGCGGGCGGCCCCGAGATGATCCGCGAGAAAGGCCGCGCGGTCGCCGTCAGTAAACCCGCCGACGTTCCGAACCGGTCCCCGCGGCGCTGCTTGCGTCGTCGGCAACACGTACTCGCCGGCGCAATCGGGAACCACCGCGCGGAGCGCGGGAACGTTGTCGCCGTGAGCGTGGACCGCGACCGGAACCCCTCGCTCGGTCAACCGCCGGACCGTCTCCGGGTTCTTGTCGAGATCCGTAACCATACAGTCGACGTCGACCCCGCGTTCGGCGAGCGTATCGGCCGCCGTCGAGGCTGCAAAAACGACGTCGGCTGCGCGGGCCCGCTCGAGTGCGCGCTCACGCTCCAGTGACGGGCCAGCGCCGGCGACCGCGACCGTGGCGTCTCGAGCGCTCGAGAGGTGAGCGAGATCGAAGTCGTCGGTCAGCGAGGCCAGCGTATCACGCGCTCGCTCGTCGCCCGCCCGCTCGTAGCCGAACTCGGCCAGGATCGGTTCGTACACGGGTTCCCACTCGTCGAACTCCATACCTGAGATGAGAGACGGAGTCGTATCTGTATTCGGTCTCGTGTCCGATGACAGCGGACTCGTCGTCGTTGTCACTCGTCGACATAACACCGCAATAATTCGTGTTGTGGGCCGGGGGTCGCCTCCAAAGTACCCCTACCCGGGAGGCCGCCCGGCGTCCACTTCCTCTTTTCGAAGCATCCGGCATAAGCTTTCTCTTACTCAAGCATTTCCGCGAACGATTCTCCGAGCCCCCTCAGATCGCCGTTTGCGTCCCGAAGATGGGCTGACACGTCTGAAATCGCGGCTGTCGATCCGACGAGGAGGAGTTGTCCCGTGTTCACGTGTTTCACGGCCGTGTCGTACTCGGACGCGATCGACGCCACCCGAACCCGATCGTCTCCGTCGAGTCCGTCGACCTTGATCGCCAGCGAACACCAGTCGTCGGCACCCTTGGGATCGATACCGCGTTCCTCGAGGTGCGCCCGGAGTTCACGGCTCGAGCGAACGTCCAGCCGGGACACCGAGAACTCGTCGGTGACGACGCGAGCGCGGTCGGTAAACGCGTCCCCAACCAGGGCCGCGTCGCGGGTTTCGGCGACGTCGTGGGTTCGAATCACGTGCGCACCGCGTTCGACGGCCATCGAGGTGGCCGCGAGGCTGACCGGGAGCCGATCCTCCGTCTCGCGACCGGCGATATCGCCGAGGAAGTTCTTTCGATTGATCGAGACGAGCACGGGCCGTCCGAGCGCGCGAAACTCTCGAAGACGACGGAACGTTTCGCGGTCGCCCTCGAGCGTCTGGGCCTCGCTCCAGCCGCCGAAGGCCGGGTCGATGATCGTCTTGTCGGTCAGTCCGTTCTGTTTCAGCGCTTCGAAGACCTGATCGACGTAGTCGGCCTGAGACGCCCACTCGGGCGACTTTCGGCCGGCCCAGTCGGTTTCCTCGACCGCACCCGGGCGCTCGAGATCCGGCGGGCTCGCCATCTTGACGACGGCAACGTCGTGGTCCGCACAGACGGTCGGCATCTCCGGATCGGCGAAGCCGGAGATATCGTTGACCATGTCGAAGCCCCGCGAGAGCGCCTCGTCTGCCACTTCGGCGTACCGGGTTTCGATCGAAAAGATCGCGTCCCCGGAGACGCGCTCGATCGTCTCGAGCGCGGTGTGGAGCCGATCGAGTTCCTGGTCGGCCGTGAGCACATCGAAGCGTTTGTTCGCCGACTCGAGCCCGATATCCACGATGTCGGCACCCTCACCGATCAGTTCCTCGTCGACGTACCGGGCTGCGTCGCCGGCGTCGTCGAAGACGCTCGGATCGTACGGGGACTCCTCGCTGACGTTCAACACGCCCATGATCCGGGGCGGGTACTCGTCGCCGATTCCCAACCCCGCCGCGTCGACGGCGTTCATACTCGGTCTCGGAAGAGCAGCCTCAAAGGTACCGCGATTGACGAACCGGGACTGAATCGAACGGCAGTAAGCGCTGCGTCGTCGGCGATCGGTCGCTACTCGTTTTTAGCGTCTTCTTCAAGGACGGCCAGCCGGGAGTCCCGAAGCAGGACTTTCCGGACGATCGAGGGGTTCTCGAGCAGTCGGTGTTTGGCGTGGGCACCGCGTCCGCGCCCGCGACCCTCGCGCTCGGACTGGATCACGTTGAGGAAGTTCTGTTCCTGGAGGATCTCCTGCACTCGGCGCTCCGAGAGGACGTCGAAATCGAGCTGGCGAGCGATTTCCTTGTACTGGTTGTAGATGATCTTCGTCGGGAACTCCTTTTCCGAACTGTTCTCGGTCAGCAGCGTCAGCGAGTAGAGGATCGCCTTGGCCTGCTGTGGCGAGCCCTCGATCAACTCGTTGAATCGATCGGCTTCGGTCTTCTCTTTGGCGTCACGGACGTGATCCGCGGTGACTCGAGTCGCGTCCTGTTTCTTCGCGATGCGGCCGGCGTTGCGGAGGATGTCGATCGCCTTGCGCGCGTCCCCGTGTTCCTGGGCCGCGAGCGCGGCGGTCAGCGGAATAACGTCGTCGGAGAGCACGCCGTCGTGGAACGCGTCGCGTCGTTTCTCGAGGATCTCGACGAGCTGGTTGGCGTCGTAGGGCGAGAAGACGAGTTCGTCCCGGGACAGACTCGATTTTACGCGTTCGGAGAGGTGGTCCGGAAAGTCGATCTTGTTCGAGATGCCGATGATTCCGATGCTCGAGTCCGAGATACGTCGGTTCTCGCCGGCGCGGGAGAGTTTCCGGAGGACCTCGTCGTCCTCGAGCATGTCGATCTCGTCCAAGATGACGATCGTGACGTCGGTGCAGTGGTCGATCGACTGCCACAGCCGTTTGTAGTAGTCGCCCGTCCCGAGGCCGCGATCGGGGACGGAGACGCCGCTCTTGTTCGACTCGTTGACGATCTGTGCGATCGTCTTGACGATCGACGCCTCGGTGTTTTGCTCCCCGCAGTCGATGAACGCGTACTTCACCGTGATGTCGTCGCGCTGGGCCTCCGAGATCACCCGCTGGGTGATCGATCGGGAGATCAGCGACTTGCCGGTTCCGGTCTTGCCGAAGATGAACAGGTGGTTCGGCTCGCTCCCGAAAATCGCGGGATTCAGGGCGTCCGCAACCCGTTGCATTTGCTCGTCGCGTCCGACGATCCGGTCCGGGCCGGGAAGATGTGTGATCTCGAGCAGGCGCTCGTCGGCAAAGACCGGATCGTCGTACCGAAAGAGTGGATCACGATCGTCGTTGGCGGACATTGCAGTAGCCCGTGTCTTCCAACTGGATTGAAATAAAGCTATGGAGATCTATCGCGGATGTAAATATTGCGTATCAAGGCCCAAAACCCGAATATTCGCCACTATCGTTGCGGTTGTCGATGGACAGCGGTCTCGCGTTTGTGAGGCGGCGCGAGGCACATGACGATTGCTAGCAGTGATTTCGAACGGTGTTCGACGATAACTCGACTCGAGAGCACCAACTCGGGACAGGAACTCATCCCCCGACAATTCAACTGTGTGAAGCACCCACGCCCCCCTCGCGGATGTAACGGCGGTGTCAGTCTCCGGTTAGGTGCCACCACCGGTGACAGTGCCGGGTGATCTCTGAAACCCGTTCGGTGGCGGTACAGTAGATCGTGTTCTACCGAAGTTGCCGATATCGGCGGATAAAGCCCTTTCTCGGACACTACGGCAGTTGCTAGTGGGGACACACACCCCCCTCGCGTTTGTAACGCCGAATGGGTGGGGTGGGTGTTCGATCATTCCGGGATCCGTGTCGAGATGGACGATAAGAGCCAGATGTTACATCCGCGAAGGTGGTGTGTTCCACGTGAAGACCCCCACACCTAAACTGCGTTACAAACGCGAGGGGGGTGTGTCCCCCCAACACCAGACCCGTTTCATCAGTACTCGCCCCTTCCGTGATTGCCGTACAGTTCCTGTCGAATCGATTGGAGAGGGTTCGAACGAAAGATCAGAGCCAGTTCACGACGGTGCTCAGCCCCGCTACCAACCAGTGGTGTAGGCCGCTACCTATCGGCTACCGCTGATAATCTAGACGAAGAATCTAGTCTAGTAGTCTAGTATAGTCTAGTTGTTTCTAGAACGGATTTCTAGACTAGTTGTGTAGACGATTATATCGGTGGAACGTCCGACTTCAGCTATCGGGGACGATCCGGAAGTTACGAATCGAGAGTGGCGTCCGTTCCAAACACTGCTAACCGGGACTGCCGACTCGAATCGAACAGATATCTTTTGACCGCCCGCCAGCTAATCGGTGTATGATCACCGTCGATTCCACGTCAGCGAACACTCATGGAGACACTCGCAGGCTCACGAACGGAACCGAAACGGATACCCGGCTCCTCGAGCCGATATCGAGTATCATCCGATGAATACCGAGTCGTCTGAAACCGACCGCTCGAGGGGACGTTCACGGACACCGCCGGCGGTCGCCGTCGTCGACGCCCAGTCGCCGGGTAACGTCGGCACGATCGCCCGCGCGATGAAGAACTTCGGATTCGAGGACCTCCTGCTTGTCGACCCGCCGGAACTCGATCCCGACGGCGAGGCGTACGGCTACGCAGGGCACGCTCGAGAGGACATCCTCCCGAACGCGACCGAGACGACGTTCGATCACATCGTCGAGAGCTACCACACGATCGGCTGTACGGCGGTGACCAACGAGGACGACCGCAGTCACGTTCGGTTTCCGTTCTCCACGCCGGCGGAGCTCGCGGATCGGCTGCGGACCGTCGACGGACCCACCGCGCTCGTCTTCGGGCGCGAACGCGTCGGGCTCACCAACGAGGAACTCGCTCGGATCGACGAGATCTGTTCGATTCCGGCCCACGCCGAGTACCCCGTGCTCAACCTCGGGCAGGCCGCGACCATCACGCTCTACGAACTGCAATCTCTCACCCTCGCGGACGAGGAAACGCAACACCCGGACCTAGAGCGCGTCCGAGCCCCCAAACCGACCGTCGATCGAGTGTACGACCAGTGGGCGGACTTACTCGAGGAACTCAACCATCCCGAAGAGAAACGCGACAAAACGATGCGAATGCTCCGCCGCGTGTACGGCCGGGCGGATCTGACCATGGGCGAGGCGAACGCACTTCTCGGATTGCTCCGCCGGGCGACGGAACGCCCCGAAAAGCAGTGACTGAACGCCCCGAAAAACAACAACCGAACCCCGGCGGCTCGAGACCGTACCGTGCGAAACCGTCTCAATTGGGGGCGAGTACGCTGTCGGTCGCTCTTGACGACTCGAAAACTGAACGATCCACGGGTCCGGTATCGACTACGGTCAACTCACTGCGGCGCTACCGGCGTTTCCTCGCTTTCTTTCGCTCGCTCGCGCGCGGCCTGTGAGACGTACCGTCCCGACTCGGAAACGGTACCGATCCAGCCGCAGTCGGGGCAAGCGAACAGCCCTTGCCCGTCGATCAGCGACCCGTCGCAGTCGGGACAGACGCCCGCGTCTACGACGCCCGTCGTCGGTTCCGATCGCGTTTCGGTCTCGCCGGCAGCACCCAACGGCGTCGGCAGTTCGCCCGTTCGAAGCGAGGCGATGGCCTCGTCCGTCGTGTGCGTCTCCTCGAGTTCCTCGTCGGTGTGGGGGAACACGCCGATCAGTTCGTCGTCGGCGTAGACCTCGAGACACAGCAGGGGCATCACGAGCAAATCGTTCGTCTCGCCGGAAATCTGCGACGTCGTCGCGCGCTCTCTGAACGGCGGGCGGATGCTCACGCCGCGCTCCTCGGCCCACTGCTCGAATCGGTCGAAGCTCTCGAGGGCTTCCTGATAGGGACTGTTGTCGGTGAGTGAGACCTCTTTCGGCCAGCTACGGAGTAAGAGCTCGTCGATCGCCCCCTCCGTCTCGCAGGCCCGTAAGGTTTCGATCTGCCTGTCGACCGGCTCGAGCAAGAGCGGCGCGCGCACGTGGCACACTGTCGTGATTGTCGGTGTTGTCATGATGTATACCACCCACGTTCTCACTGGTAAACGTTTCCTGGGACCCCTTAGAGGAATTTATACGCGATTATACACGCGACGCGGACCGGGACTCCAGCAACGGTCTATTCTTGACGTTCGAACCGCGAGCACGAGCCCTCGTCCATCGAACGACTCGAGTTGGACTCGACCGAAACGCCGCCGTCGGTTCGGACGCCGTCGGTTCGGGACTCGGGGTGCTCACCCGCCGCTCGTCGGCTCTCGGTCGGCGCGGTCGTCCAGGCCGATCGAAGGAGCGACCGAAACGCATCTCGCTTGATGACGACGAACCCGACGAGAATCGTCACCAGACCGACGACCGTGAGCGAGTCGACGACGGACCCGAGCACGAGCCAGCTCACGCAGATCGCGACCGCCGGCTCGGCGTATCCGACGAGGTTCACCTGCGTCGCCCCGCTTCGATCGAGGAGTTCGAAGTAGAGCAAGAACGCGAAGACCCCGGAGACCAGCGTCAGGTACCCATACGAGAGCAGCGCTGTCGTCGTCATCTCGATGGCGGCCACCGATTCGCCTCGCAGGACCGCCCAGCCGAGCAACACTCCGGCACCGAGCAGCATCGACCAGGCCTGTAGCGTCTCGAGTGGCAGATCCGATTCGATCGGCCGGACGAGTACGCTGCCGAGCGCGAACGCGACGGCGGAGGCGAAGACGAGTATCGCACCGAACGTCACCTCTCCCCCGAGCGCCGCCGGCGATGGTCGGACGACGAGGACGACGCCGACCAGCCCGAGTACGAAACCGCCGACACCGACGAGACTGAGCCGTTCGCTCGGGAGCAAAACGCCCGCGAACGCGACCGTGAGGATCGGTGCCGTGCTGACGACCGTCGCCGCGACTGCGCCCGAAACGTGCAGTTCCCCGAGGTACAACAGCCCGTGATAGAGCGCGATGACGAACACGCCGGCGACGACGACGACGAGCCACTCCGACCGTCCCGACGGGCGAATCCTGTCGGTGACGACGGCTGCGTAGCCGAGGACGATCGCGCCAGCCACCGCGTAGCGAAGCCCGGCGAACAACAGCGGCGGGACGTGCTCGAGCCCGATTTCGATCGCGACGAACGAACTGCCCCAGCAAAGCGAGAGCATCGAAAAGAGAATCAATCCACGGTACTCAGATCGAAGAGAGGCGATAGTGACCATATCCAGTTCGAAACGGACGGGTGTATTTAGATCCTTCTACAATCAAACCGATGTCGACGAACCCAAAACCACACATATGATCTTGATCCGAATCGACCGCCACACAGGACACGTCCGTTGTAGAGTTCTCCAAGTACATCAGGCGAAGGATACATTCCGATCCCCGCCGAGGACTCCCTCATGGACGAACGCGATGTCCGACTTCTCAAGGCGATCGCCGAACTCGAGACGGGGAGCCCCGAACGGCTCCACGAAGCGACCGGCATCCCCGTTTCGACGATCCACTACCGGCTGAACAATCTCCGGGAGGAGGGGATCATCACGAACGACCGCTACGACATCGATCTCGAGAAACTCGGCCTCGGAGTGACCGTCCTCGTGGAGGTTCACGCCGACTATCGCGGCTCCTACGAGGAGTTCGCGGACCGACTCCTGACCGTCGAGGGCGTCACGAACGTCTACTTCACGATGGGCGAGACGGACTTCATCGTCGTCGCGCGACTGAGCGACAGCGGGATGGTCGAGCGTCTGATCGCCGAGTTCGAGCAACTCGAGGGCGTCGACCGGACCGACTCGACGTTCGTCATCTCGGCGATCGAAGAGCGCGACGCGCTGCAGAGTTACGAGCTGGAGACGCTGCTTGAGGAGTTACCCGACGAATAGGGTATCCGCTCGAGTCGGATTACTCGAGGGGGAGAATACGAACAGCGAGACCAGCACCGGTCAGGGAGGACCGCTCACGCCCGCTTCTGAATCTCCTCGCGGAGCAGTTCGCTCACGAGGTCGCCGTCCGCCTTGCCGCGCAGCGCGCCCATACACTCGCCCATGAGCCCGGAAAACGCCTGCATTCCTTCGTCCGCAACCTGGTCCTCGTTTCGCTCGACGACCTCGACGACGGCCTCGCGAACCTCGCTCTCGTCGACGCCGCCGAGGCCGGCTTCCTCGGCCGCCTCCTCCGGCGTTCGATCCGGCTCCTCGGCCAGCGCAGAGAGCAGGTCCGGCACGCCCTCGTTGGGAAGGTCGCCATCCTCGACCATCCCGAGAACGCCCTCGAGGTGTTCGCGCTCGAGGTTTTCGACCGACACGTCGTCCCGCCGGAGTTCGGTCAGCGTCGACTCGAGCGTCGTCGCGGCGAGCGTCGGATCGACCCCGTCGGCGACGACAGCCTCGAACAGCGGCATCCGCTTCCCGTAGGCGACCTGCTCCGCCAGTCCCGTGCCGAGGTCGTACTCGGCCTGATAGCGCTCGACCTTCTCGGTCAGCAGTTCCGGCTTCGGCACCTCGCTCGGATCGGGCTCGACCGGCGGCACGTCCGTCTCGGGATACATCCGTGCCGCACCGGGAAGCGGGCGCAGATAGCGAGTCGTCCCGTCTTCGTTCGCGCCGCGGGTTTCCTCGGGGACGCCCTCGAGTGCAACTCCGGCGCGCTCGGCGACGGCTTCGATGGCGGTTTCCGCCACACCGGTGTCAGCGGCGACGATCGCCACGGCATCGTCGGGACCCGCCCCGACGGCGTCCCGAAGATCCGCGACTTCGTCCTCGGTGACGCCGTACGCCGGCAGTTCGTCCGTGTGGAAGATCCCGCCCGCGCCGTGGCGTTTCGCGTAGTCGGAGAACTCGGTTCCGAGGCGACGGTCGGGCGCGACTTCCCGGCCAACGATACCGTCGAAACCGTACAGCGGGACGGCCGCGACGGCCCCGCCGGAGTCGAGCGCGCCAGCGATGACACCGCTCTCGGTTCCCTCGAACACGCCGGTCACGTCCTGCATCTCGCCGATCGACGCCTCCCGCTCCTCGAGTTCGTCGCGAATCTCGACGAGTTCGACCTGCCGTGCGGCTTCGTTTCGAACGATGTCGTCGATACCGTCGAGGCTCTGGACTCCCTTGACCTCGACGCGCGCGCCGTCCTCGATGGAGACGTTGACGTCCTGGCGAATCGTCCCCAGACCGCGCTTGACCTTCCCCGTCGAGCGAAGCAACATGCCGATTCGCTCGGCCGCCTCGAGGGCCTGGTCGGGCGTCGAGATATCCGGTTTCGTGCCGATCTCGACCAGCGGAATCCCGAGCCGGTCGAGGCTGTAGCGAACGCCGTCGTCGGTCTCTTCGACGCGCTGGGCGCTTTCCTCCTCGAGCAGGAGGTCCTCGATCCCCACCGCCCCGTCGCTCGTCTCGATCGCTCCGTCGGTCGCGATCAGCGTCGAGCGCTGGAAGCCCGACGTGTTCGAGCCGTCCACGACGAGCTTTCGCATGACGTGCGCCTGATCGACTGGGTTCATCTCCATCAGCTGGGCCACCTCGAGGACCGTCTCGAGGGCCTCGTCGTCCAGCTCGTGTGGTGGTTCGTCGTCTTCCTCGACCAGGCAGGTCGAGTCGTACGCGAGGTACTCGAACTCGCGGTCGACCTTGCTCTCTTCTAAGGCGGCCTGATCGATCTCGCCGAGTTCGCTGCGCGTGGGATGAAGATAGCGCGTGAACCGACGCGTCGACTCTTCGGGCTCGCGAAGCTCGGTCGGACACTGGCAGAACAGCTTCGTCGCCGTCTCGAGTTGCTGGTGGATCTCCAGCCCGGCGACGAGTCCGAGCTCGTCGTAGTCGTACTCGCTCATTAGCGGCCACTCGGAGGCGGAGGGGTAAAAAACCGTCCAGTTGCGCTCGTACTCTCGGTTGGACCGATTCACGGACCGATCGCGCTCGAGCGCTCGCGATCGCCGTCCGGTCGGTTCTGATACGATCCTCTCCGGTAGCTGTGTGTTGTTTTGACACGCTCGTTTACGATGCGTACGAATGTGCTTTTCAGACGTTCATACGCCGGCCGTGGTCTTACTCTCGGATCTGACAACTAGCATCGTGAGAGAGGCGATTTGACATCTCTGTTTAACAACATTTATTTCTCGGTTCATCAATTTCGCTCCATGGCTCCCGCTTATCCACAGCTAACGACGTATCTCAACGAGGCAGGTACCGACGGGTATCTGATTAACGACGACGGTGAGGATAGCAACCAGTACTACCTCTCGGGCTTTCGCGCGATGGGGAACTTCATCACTCTGTACCTCGACGGGAAGGTGCACCTGCTCGTCCCCGACATGGTGTACGCGCGAGCGAGCACCGAAGGCGACGGCGATAGCGTGCGACGGTTCTCAGAGTTCGATTACGGGAGCAAGGTCATCGAACACGGGCCGGCGAGAGCCGGTCCCATCGCGACGGCAGAGTTTCTCGCCGAGAACGACGTCGACGCGGTGTCGGTACCGGCCTCCTTCCCGAACGGCACTGCCGATGTCCTCCGCGCCCACGGCGTCAACGTCGTCACCGACTACGACGACACGGTTGGTGATATTCGCGCGCTGAAAACCGAGGTGGAAGTCAAACACGTAAGAGAGACCCAGCGGGCGAACGAGAGTGCGATGGCGGTCGCCGAGGAAATGCTCGAACGTGCGACGGTCGAGTCGGGTGTCCTGCACTTGGACGGGGAGGTGCTCACCAGCGAGCGGGTCTGCCGGGCTATCGAAGCTACACTGCTGGAGGAGGGCTGTGCGCTAGACGAGTGCATCGTCGCCTCAGGGGCGGAGGGGGCCACGGCGCACGCGGTCGGGACGGGCCCGATAGCGGCGGGCGATCCGATCATCGTCGACATCTTCCCGCGCAACAAGGAATCGCGGTACTTCGGGGACGTGACCCGGACGTTCGTGAAGGGTGAACCTGACGCGAAAATCAGGGAGTGGTACGAGGTGACCCGGGAGGCATACGAGACGGCGCTCGGAACCATCCAGCCCGGCGTGACCGGCGAGGCGGTGAACGAGGCGGTCTGCGACGTGTTCGAGCACGCGGGGTACCCGACGCTCCGGACCGACGAGGCCACCGAGGACGGCTTCACAAGCGCCACCGGCCACGGCGTCGGGCTCGACGTGCACGAAAAGCCGAAGCTCAACTGGGGCGGCGGGGAGCTACGGCCCGGCCACGTCGTCACGGTCGAGCCCGGGTTGTACGAGCAGGGAACCGGCGGCGTCCGCCTCGAAGACCTCGTCGTGGTGACCGAGACAGGCTACGAAAACTTGACCGACTATCCCCGGGAACTCGGCGTCGTGTAGCGCTTCTACATACTCGTTCCCCTCTCCCTCTGTACTGATCGCTGTAAACATCAATCCGCTTCTTTGGCCTTCGACGGAGCCGTCCGCCAGTATACTCGCCGAACCGGTTGCCAGTTCGAAACCACCGTTCACTGGATTAATTCGACGGCATCAGTCGCTGGACGACCCGGCCGACAGCCCCGAACTCGAGTCGCTATCCGTGTACGACGACTCCGAACCTGCGTCGGAGTCCGTCTCTGCTGACGCCGACCGGTTTGCGAGCGCGTCTCCGACCGCCTCGAGCACCGTCTCCGGCGTCGCCTCAACGATCGGCGTGTTCGTACCGTCGACCGCCTCGAGAAGCTGCTGGCTGCCGGTCCCGCCCGTACCGATCTCGGGGTCGGCCAGGACCGTCACGTCGGCCTCGGAGACCCGGTTCTCGAAGATCATCAGATCGGACTCCGAGAGCGATTCGAACGGCGGGACCTCGATGCGGTCGACCTCGAGCGATCGGGCCGTCTCGGCCGTCGTATCACCCCTCGTAACGGGGCCGACGGAGACCTCGAGTCCCGCATCCGCGGTCTCGAGTCGGGCGAGGACGCCCGCGGCGCGCGTTCCCGTTCCGAGAACGTGAAGGCGACCGTCTCGGAGCGCCCGCCCGTCTGGACCGTCGTCCGCGCCGTTTCGACGGCGGTCCGAAAGCGCCGTCACCGTCTCCGTCCCCGTGATCGGGTTCGGCGTGACGGTCGCCGTCGCGTCGAAGACGGCGGCGAGCGAGTCTCCGGTCAGCACGTCCCCCGGCGGACCGCTCCGGTAGATTTCGCCGTCCGCGAGCATCACGAGTCGATCGCAGTAGCGCGCGGCCAGGTCGAGGTCGTGAATCGCCGCGCAGACGGTTCGGCCCTCCTCGACCAGTTCCCGGACCAACTCGAGCGTCTCGACCTGGTGGTTGATGTCGAGGCTGCCGGTCGGCTCGTCGAGCAACAGCGCCGGCGTTTCCTGGGCGATCGCACGCGCGAGGACGACGCGCTGGCGCTGCCCGCCGCTCACTTCGTCGATCGGTCGGTCAGCCAGATCGTTCGTTCGCGTGCGCTCGAGGGCGCGTTCGACCGCCTGCTGGTCCCTGCGAGTCGGCGCGGAAAACCGCGACCGATGGGGGTGTCGCCCCATCTCGACGACGTCGCGAACGGGGAAGGAAAACGAGAGCGTCGTATCCTGAGGCACGACCGATACCAGCCGACTCGAGGCCTTCGAGGGGATCGCGTGGATATCGCTGTCGCCGATCGACACCGTTCCGGCGGCCGGCTCCAGCGCACCGCTGATGGCCCGCAGGAGCGTCGTCTTCCCGGCTCCATTGGGGCCGACGAACCCGACGAACTCCCCCGGCTCAACGGTCAGCGACACGTTCTCGAGGACCGAGAGATCGCCGAAGGAGAGCGAACAGTTATCGACCGATATCGCCGCCGGATCGGGGCGGTGCGTACGGGCCTGGCGCTCGGGTTCGCCATCGTGCGTCTCCGGTCGCTGCGTCATACCGAATGCACCTCCCGGCGGGTGAGCAAGAAGAGGAAAAAGGGCGCGCCCAACGCGGCCGTGATGATTCCGACGGGCACGACGGGGGTCGCGAACTCGAGGCCGAACGGGAGCGGGACCGTCCCGATCCGGGCGATCGTATCGGTCGCGACCAGAAACGACGCGCCGGCGAGCGCGCTGGTCGGCAACAGGATGCGGTGGTCGGGGCCGACGACCAGGCGCATGATGTGGGGAACGACCAGTCCGACGAACCCGATGACGCCCGCGACCGCAACGCCGGCCGCGGTGACGAGGCTCGCGATCGCGAGCAAGAGCAGTTTGGTCCGTTCGACGTTGACGCCCAGGTGGTGTGCGTCCTCCTCACCCAGCAAGAGAACGTTCATGTCGCGCGTGTACGCCAGCAAGACGAGAACGCCGGCAAGGGTGACCGGCAGCGCGAACGCGACGTCGCCCCAGGTGCTGTTGTTGAGATGCCCCATCATCCAGACCACGGCCTGTCTGAGTTCGTCGCCGCTGAGGACGAGCATGTAGGAAATCATCGCGCCGAGAAACGCCTGTATGGCGACGCCCGCCAACAGCAGCGTCGCGACCGGCGTTCGTCCGCCTTCGGTCGCGATCCCGTAGACGAAAAACGCCGCCCCCAGCGCGCCGACGAACGCCGAGAGGTGGAGACTTCCGAACGGAATCAGGGCCGGAAACGCGATCGCTGCGACGGCACCGACAGCGGCGCCGGACGAAACACCGATAATCGACGGATCGGCGAGCGGATTTCGGAAGAATCCCTGCATGACCGTTCCCGCGGCCGCGAGCGAGAACCCGACCGTCGCCGCGAGGGCGATCCTCGGCAGCCGAATATCGGCCACGATGATCTGGTCCGTTCGCGAAACGTCGAACGAGAAGATCGACGTGTACCGGAGATCCGGAACCGGAACCCCGGTCCCGATTACCGGCAGGGTTCCGGTCTCGAGTGTCACGCCCGACGGAACGACGACAGCGTTCAAGATGGCCAGCGCCACCGTCACCGGATCGATCCTGACCGATCCGAGGGCGGCGCTACCGATGATGACGGCGATGAGTAGCACGATCAACCCCGCCGACCACGAAACGGTCCGGACCGGGCGCGTCATATACTGCAACCTCGGTTGGGTTAGACAAATATTTGTTGAAGACCCCCGTCATAGCGGATAATGCGACAGAAACTCGTCGTTTTCGTTACCGTACTACTGGCCCTCTCGCTGTTTGCCCCCACCGTAGCTGGGACGAGCGTCCAAACTACCGCCGATGCGAGCGACGCGGAGTGTGAGTACCCGCTCGAGGTAACGGACGCGACCGGCGAAGAGATCACGCTCGAGGAACCGCCGGAGTCCATCGTCGCCTTGCAGGCGAGCGACGCACAGACCGTCTTCGAGATCGGTGCCGAGGACCGCCTCGACGGGATGCCCGACGAGGAGGCGACGAGCGGCCTCGAAATCGGCGACCGCGTGGATATCACCGACAACTACGAGGTCGACCACGAACTGGTGGTCGACCTCGATCCGGACCTCGTTCTGGCTGCAAACGCCACGGCTGACGCGGACGTCGAAGGTCTTCGCGAGTCCGGCCTCACGGTCTACCAGTTCGATGCCGCGAACTCGATGGACGACGTGCGCGAGAACACCCTTCGAACCGGTGAACTGACCGGCGAGTGCGGCGGTGCCGAGGAAACCGTCGACTGGATGGACGAGCGTCTCGAGGTCGTCGAAACGGCCCTCGAGGGAGCGGATCGACCGCTCGCCTACTACGCGATGGGCGAGGACGGAACGACCGCCGGAACCGATTCGTTCATCCACGAGGTGCTGACGACCGCCGGTGTCGAGGACATCGCCGAACAGGCGGAAGGCACGTTCTACCCGCAACTCAGCACCGAGATGATCGTCGACGAAGATCCCGAGTGGATCATCTACCCAGACTACACCGACGAACCGCCGATACCCAACGGGGCTGAGGCAACGACGGCCTATCAGAACGAGAATACGGTCTCCGTCGATGCGAACCAGATCAGTCAGCCCGCACCGCAGGTACTCTACGCCGTCGTGGATATCGTCGAAACAGTTCACCCCGACGCCTACGAGCAGGCGAGCGAGGGCCTCGAAGCGGCCAACGAAAGCGGCGACGGTGAAACCGACGACAGTGAAAGCGACGCCGAAAACGATACGATCCCCGGCTTCGGGGTGGCAGTGGCCGTCGCAGCGCTCCTCGCCGTCGCGTTCCTCGCGGGCCGTCGATAATCGCCGAATTCCCGTCTCGTTTTGAAAAGGGTTTACTCGTCGGCTGCTCGAGATGAACGCATGGTCGAGAACGTCATCTGGCCCGCCTATCTCGATGCGGGCCTCTCACGGGCCGAGGGTCGGCGCGTGTCACGAGATCTATCAGTCGAAGAGCCGACGGTCGACGAAATCGCCAAGGCGGTCCAGCAGATCGGGTACGATGCCACGATCGAACGGGACAAGGCCTACTCCAGGGAGCACTGGGCCGATCGCGGCCGCGTCGTCGTCCGCGGGGCCGACGACTCGGCGAAAAACGACCTCGTCCAGGCCGTCGCGGCCTACGTCGTCGCGATGCGCGAGTAAGATGCGCCGGGTTGGATCGGTCGTCCGTACCGCACAGGGCCTCGCCGTGTTGCGGACGGACGACACCGACGATAGCGGATCCGGTGGTGCCGACGGCGGGGCGAACTCCGATAGCGCGCTCCGAAACGAGATCGGGACGATGGTCTTAGACGACTCCCTCGAGGAGGTCGGCCGCGTCGTCGACGTCTTCGGGCCGGTCGAGCGCCCCTATCTCGCGGTGACGCCCGACGCCGGCGTTCACCTGCCGTCGCTCGTGGGATCGCCACTGTACGCTCGATAGCGCTCCGGGCATCCACAACACCCTGGAGACCGGTAGCACCGCTCGAACGCGTGGCTCGAGCGACCGCGAACCGACCGCCATCCGAGTCGCTCGCTCGAGCGAAGACGAAAACACCCATAGGAGCGGGGTACGAACGCCGGGCTATGAATCATCGGACGCGGGTCCTCCTCGCCGTCGGTCTGACGGTGGTGCTCTTTCTCGGTGTCCAGCTCGGTGCGCTGGCGCTGATCGAGCCCTTCCACGATTCGGATCGACAGGCGGTCGAGGACCCCGACGACCCGGCCAACAGCGTGGTGTACTTCGCCATTATTCTCGTCGCGACCGCCCTCATGCTCGTGACGTTCAAGTACGACGTCCAGTGGCTCATCAAGGCCATGATCATCGGCGTCAGCGTGATGCTCGCGTGGTTCGTCTTCGCCGAACTCGTCCCGCCCGCGGTCACCGTCGGCGGAGTCAACGCCGTCGCCGCGCTCGCCGCCGTCGGGATCGGGGCAGCCCTCCTGTTCTATCCGGAGTGGTACGTCATCGACAGCACCGGGGTGGTGATGGGGGCCGGTGCGGCCGCCCTGTTCGGGATCAGCTTCGGACTCCTGCCGGCCATCCTGTTGCTGTCCGTCCTCGCCGTCTACGACGCCATCAGCGTCTACGGGACCGAGCACATGCTCGATCTCGCCGAGGGCGTGATGGACCTCAAGATCCCCGTCGTCCTCGTGATCCCGACGACCCTCTCGTACTCCTACCTCGCCGCGGGCAGCACCGACGGCGTCCTCGAGGACGAATCGGGCGACGAGACGGATTCGGCTTCTGCAGAGGCGACTCCCACGGACTCGACGTCCACCACCGCAGCCAACGGCGGGCCATCGACGAGTGATACGGACGCCACCGGCGATGACGCCCGAACCGATGCCGACGCCGAAATTGACGGGACCGATCCCGACGAGGGCGGCATGGAACGTGACGCGCTGTTCATCGGCCTCGGCGACGCCGTCATCCCGACGATTCTCGTCGCGAGCGCGGCGTACTTCCTCGACGTCGGCACGATCGACGTTCCGGGAATCGCGCTGAACGTTCCCGCCCTCGGCGCACTCGTCGGCACGATCGCCGGCCTGCTCGTCCTCATGTTCATGGTTCTCAAGGGGCGACCCCACGCGGGACTGCCGCTGCTCAACGGCGGCGCGATCGGCGGCTACCTCCTCGGCGCGCTCGCGAGCGGGCTGTCGCTTATGACGGCGCTCGGCCTGTAAGCGCACGCGAACGGTCGATCAGCGACGATCGTTTTTGCGAGGGACGCTACTCGTTTTCGTCCGTCTCGTTGTCGCCGCCGTCTCCATCCTCCTCGACGATATCGACGTCTACGTCGTCGCTGTGCTCGAGGCCGGCGACCATGGTATCGATTCGCCCCTGTTCGGATTCTGCCGAAAACCCCTCTTCGTCGGGATAGACGCCGATGAGTACGAGGTGGTCGGAATCGTGATCCGGCTGGGCGATATCGACGAGCACATTGATCTCTTGCTCGCCGTGTAGCGTCGCTGCTCCTTCGTAGGTATCGAACGAGACCCGCACGTCGAGTTCGTCGGGTTCGAGGGCTCGACCGCCGATGTTACTCCCGATCTCGAGTTTGTCGTACTGGTTCTGGACGTGTTCGGCGAGTTCCGCCGTGGACATCTCGCCGACGGGATTGAAGCTCTCGCCCGCGACGCTGACCTGTGGCGTCGAGATGAGTGCAAAGACGCCGGCTTCCGTCTCCGATCCGAAGGCATCGAGCGGGAGCTCGAGGGTCCGGGTGTACTCGCTGAGATAGTTCGTCACCTCGACGCTTTCGCCGGCGAACTCGCGCTCTTCGACTCGTTTCCTGGTCCCTTTGTATTCGTACCCGGCCTCGTCCGCGGCGGCCGTGGACACTCGGACCGGGAACGCCTCGAACGTCGTGGCGTCGTTGATGATGCCGCTGAGACAGCCCGCCGAGGTACCCACCGCTCCAGCCGCGATCGTGGCAACGAACAGTCGTCGATTCATACTAGTCAGGTCGACCGTACTCCGAAGTATAAATTTCGTGGTCTTCATCACCGCGTGGAATTCGGCCGATTCGAGACACTCGCTCCGCCCCGCTGTGTCCCCGCCACCGTCGAACGGCGGTCAGTGGCGCTCGATCGCGTTCGACCGAAACTCGTCGGTCGGTATCACTCGCCGGACGGCAGTCGATAGCTCGCGCCGTCGTCCGTGTCCTGGACCTCGATGCCGAGCGCCTCGAGTTCGTCGCGTAACTCGTCGGCGCGGCCGTAGTTGCCGTCCGCACGCTCTCGAGCGCGCACGTCGAGGACGAGTTCGACCACGTCGCCGGCGAGGGTTGCCGTACCCGCCGTCTCACCCGCGAACGAGAGACCGAGGACGGAGCCGAGTTCCTCAAGCGCGTCGACGGCTTCTCGGAGTCCGCGGTAGTCGTACTCATCGCGGTCGTCGACGTGTGAGTTCACCGCCGTCGCGATGGACAGCAGCGCCGACTGCGCCTCTCGCGTGTTGAAGTCGTCGTTCATCGCCTCGACGAACGACGCGCGGGCCTCGTCGACCGCCGTCCGGAACGACTCGTCGACGATTTTTGTCCTCGCGTCGGTGGAGTCCACCGCGTCGACGGCCGCGTCGTAGGCCCGCTCGAGTCGATCCCAGCGCTCTTCGGCCTCGGCGATCGTCTCGTCGGCGTAGAGCTGTGTGCTGTTGTAAGATCCCGCGGTGAGGAAGGTCCGCAGGACGTTCGTTCCCAGCCGGTCGACGCCCTCCTCGACGGTGACGAAGTTGCCGAGACTCGAGGACATCTTCTCGTCGCCCATCTGGAACAGTTCACAGTGGAGCCAGTAGTTGGCAAAGCGCTCGTCCGTCGCGGCCTCGGACTGGGCGATCTCGTTTTCGTGGTGGGGAAAGACGAGGTCGCGGCCGCCGACGTGGATATCGAGCGTCTCGCCGAGGTGGGTCATGCTCATGGCCGAGCACTCGATGTGCCAGCCGGGTCGCCCCTCGCCCCACGGCGAGTCCCAGGTCAGTCCCTCGGGCGGTTCGCCCCCGTGGTCGACGCCCTCGTGTCGGTGCTCGTGGACGGCACCCTCGTCGACGCCGCCGGCCTTCCAGAGCGCGAAGTCCGCCGGATTGCGCTTCTCGCTGCGCTCGTCGGGGTCACCCTGTGACTCGATCTCATCGAGTTCCTGATTCGAGAGTTTGCCGTACTCCTCGAAGCTGGCGACGTCGAAGTAGACCGAGCCGTTGGACTCGTAGGCGTAGCCCTTCTCGATCAGGGTCTCGACGAGGTCGATGATTTCGGGAACGTGCTCCGACACGCGGGGATAGACCTCCGCCCGCAGGAGATTGAGCGCGCGCATACTCGACAGCGTCTGTTCGATGTAGGTCTCCGCGACGGTTTCCTCGTCGTCCCCGAGGTCATCCTCGCCGACGCGGGCGACGATCTTCTCGTTAATATCGGTGAAGTTCTCGACGTGACGGACGTCGTAGCCGAGGTACTCGAGCCAGCGGTGCATGACGTCGACGTGGACCCACGACCGCGCGTGGCCCAGGTGTGGCGGATCCGAGACCGTCAGGCCACAGTAGTAGAGCAGAACGTTCTCGGGGTCCTGTGGCTCGAACGGCTCTTTCTCGCCCGTCAACGTGTTCGTCACGTGCAGGGTCATTGCGTACGTCTACCTCCGGCCCGTAGTTAAACGCTGTTAATAGCGTACAGGGCTCGAGCGCGAACTCACACGCGCCGGAACGTTTCTGTACTGTTTCGCGGCTAGTCGAATCGGTACGCCTGTAGGGGAGCTATACGGCGCTGGCAGCCGTCGACCGACTGTGAAACACGACCGGATCCACACTCGAGAACCGACTCACCACGGCGACCGGTGGTCGGTCGTAACGACCGGAGCGCTCTCCGTCTCTGGTGGGTTCGATCCGGGCGGGATACCCCACCTCATCATCGGCGTCCAGTTCAGCGAAGCGCGTCATCGTTCCGTCGGAACCCGTTCGAGCGAACCCTCGACCGCCCGAAGCGCGTTCGCCCCCTCGAGGCGGTCGACGACGACTATCATCGACGCTGCGCCGACGGCGGCCGCGGCCGGTTCGATGTCCTCGATCGACAGGCGCTGTAGGGTTTCGGCGAGTGCGGTCGCGTCGACGGCCCCGGCCGCGACGATCGCCGTCCGATCACCCGCTCCGGGGCCAAACGCGGTCCCGCCGACGGAGACGAGTGCGTCGTCCGCCCCGGTATCGCCCGCCGCGGCGCCGACCGGCCCGACTCCGCTTTCCATTCTGACCCTAACGTCGCGCGACTCGCACTCGTACGCCGGCAGCTCCTCGGCGTAGCGCCGAAGCGCCGTGGCGATCGCGTCGGTCTCCCCGTCGACCTCGAGAAACCGGGCAGCGCCGGTGTAGTTGACGACGCCCGCTCGCAAGGCCGTCACGAGAAACGGGTGCTCCTCGGCGGCGCGCCGGGTCGTGGCTGCCAGTGACATATCGCAGAGAGCGAACCGAGTCGACATAAACGCGGCGACCGTCGAGTGGGAACGGCACTCGCCGGAGCGCCGGTCACATCGGGACCGCGGCGCTTTTGCCGCGAGCACCCGATCACTCGAGCATGGAGCTATCCGACATCGAGGATCTCATCGAAGCGGACCTCGAAGACGCGAACGCGACGGTAACGCACGCCCGCGACGAACACGACGACGATCACCTCGCCGCGACGGTCGTCTCCCCGACGTTCGAGGACCTGCCGCTGGTCCAGCAACACCAGGCGGTCTACGACGCCCTCGGCGACCACATGACGACGGACATTCACGCGCTCGAGGTCTCGACGTACACGCCCGAAGAGTACGACGAGCACGAGGCCTGACCGGTCGGTTCGAACGCCGGTTCCGGCCGAAGGCGGCGCCGCCCACCGGAACCGCAGCTTTATCCATCCCTCCTGATAGGATGTGTATATGGAATCGCTTCACTCCCGTATTAGACTGCTCTGGATCGCCCAGGGGGCGATCACGGCGATCGTCCTCGGTGTTATCCTCGCGGCCGTCGACCGATGGCTCACCGACGTCCCGACGGCCGTGATGGCCGGCGTCGTCGGTCTCGCGCTCGTCCTCGGGATCGTCTACGCCGTTCGGCTCTACCAGGTCTGGCAGTTCGAACTCCAGCCGGACGCGCTCTACCTCGAGCGCGGCGTCGTGACGTTCGTCGAAACCGCGGTTCCGTTCGTCCGCGTCCAGCACGTCGACACCCAGTTCGGCCCCATCGAACGAGCGTTGGGGCTCTCGAGCGTGGTCGTCTACACGGCGGGGACGCGAAACGCCGACGTCCGAATCCCGGGTCTGACACCCGATCGCGCCAGAGACCTCCAGGATACGCTTCGTGAACTCGCCGTCGAAAGCGAAGCCGACGACGCGGTCTGATCTCGAGTATGAATCGACTTCACCCACTCAGCGCGGTTACGTCCGCCCTCCAGTACGGGTTCCTCTGGCTGTGGATACCGATGGTTCTCGTGCTCGTCCTCGGCGCGATATTCGACCCGATCAACTCGTCCTGGTCCCCTCTGGCTGCGCCGCTTGGCTTTCTCGCCGGCGCGGCCTACGGAATCGCCTACTACTACCGGTTCGAGTACGGTATCACCCCCGATACGTTCGACGTTTCGTCGGGCGTGTTCGCCCGCCGCTCACGGGAAATTCCCTACGGCCGAATCCAGAACGTCGACGTTCGACAGGGCGTCCTCCAGCGACTGCTCGGACTCGCCATCGTCTCGATCGAGACCGCCGGCGGCGGCGATACCGAAGCGTCGCTGAACTTCGTCAGCGAGTCGGAAGCGACTCGGCTGCAAGACCGGATCCGACGCCGAACCGCCGAGGTGAAAGACCGCCGGCGAAAGCGCGACGCCGCGAGCGCCGACCGGCGGAAATCGACCGGAACGGACGAGCCGTCGGGCGACGCTACCCGGGCGGATGTCGTCTCCGGCAGTGAGGCCGACGGGACGGCTAATCGGGGCGTTTCGGAGTCGACGCCGCCGTTCGACGGGCCGGAACCCGTCTCGGACTACCGAGATGGCGCGTCCGGTCCGGGTCGGACGCGCCGCGAGCGACTGTTCGACCTCGAGGCGCGGGAACTCCTGCTCTACTCGTTTACGTCGTTCCGGCCCGCAGCCGTGGCCGGCGTTCTGTTCGTCTTCTTCCTCGTGACCGACCCGATTCTCGATCTACTCGTCACCACCGCACAGCCCTTCGGCGGTCCGGAAACGCTCGACGAGGGATCGCCGACCAACTACGGGATTCTGACGGTGATCTCGATGCTCAACGGTCTCGTCGTCACGTACCTGCTGAGCGTCGCCTACACGTTCGCCACCTACTACGGCTTCGAACTCGGGCGCACCGGCGAGGACTTCGTCTACGAGCGCGGGCTCCTCCAGCGCTACAGCGGATCGATTCCCGTAGAGAAAGTGCAGTCGGTGACGATGACCGCCAACCCGCTGCAGCGACTGATCGGCTACGCCGGAATGTGGGTCGAGACCGCCGGCTACGGCCCCGAGAGCAGCGGCGGAAGCCAGTCGGCCGTTCCGCTGGCCGAACAGCGCCGCGCCCGCCGGTTCACCGAAAACCTCACCGGCGTCGAGACGCCGAAATTCAGCTCCCCGCCGACGACGGCTCGGCGGCGGTACCTCGTCCGATACTCGCTGGTCGCCGGTGCCATCGTCGCGGCCTGCTTCGCCATCACGCGGGTCACCGCGCTCGAGCGCTGGTACCTCGCGGTAGTCGTCTTCGCCGCGGTACCGCCGGCGGCCCACCTGCAGTACGTCCACCTGGGCTACTACGTCGGCGACGACCACCTGGTCATCCGGCGTGGCTTCTGGCAGGAGCGAACGACCGTGATCCCCTACTACCGTATTCAGACCGTCTCGACGCGGCGGTCGATCTTCCAGCGCCGGCTCGGACTAGCATCGCTCGTCGTCGACACGGCGAGCTCCCAGACGTTCTTCTGGGCGACGCCGACGGTCTACGACATCGATCTCGAGGTCGCTCGCGAGATCCAGACGACGAGTCGCAAACGGCTCCAGTCGGCGCTGCGCGAACGCGCTCGAGACGACGACATGGGGTTGTCGCCGGATTTTACCTGACCGAACGGACCGTGGCGTAGCGTCACGACCGGGACCGCGACGTTTTTGCCCCGACCGTCCCACTCGCCGTGTATGGCTCCGGACGGGATCGATCGACCCGACGAGGAACGACACCGAGGACGGACATGATCGGCGACGTGCTTCGGTACCCGGTCAGCGACGAGATCGGTCGGACGGCGCTTCTCAGGTGCGGTCTCGGTGTCGTCGCGATCGCGGTCGGGTTGCGATACGCGGTGGCACTCGCCCCGTTAGCGGTCGCGCTCGTTCCCGCGTTCGTCGCGCTCCTCGGCGCTATCACCCTGTTCGGAACGACGTCGTTCGTACTCGGTTCCGACGAGCAGCGACCGCGGCCGTCCGCGCGGGCGGTTATCCGCTCCGGATGCGAGGCTCTCGCGTTGGCGACCGCGCTCCTCGTCCCGTCGATCGCTCTGTTGGCGTGGTCGTTGCTGGAGACGCCGGAAAGGATCGCGCTCGGAAACGGAACGGGGCTGTTCGCACTCGTCTCGTCGACCGCGCTGGTGTTCGTTTTCATCGCGTGTGCGTACGTCTACCCTGTCGCGGTTGCCGCGAGCGTGTCGACCGGACGGTTGCGCGCGGCCGCCGAGGCCGACGCCCTGCGTCCCGCGTTGACCGACGCGACGTACTTTCTGCGCTGGACGGTCGGCTTTTCGCTCGTCGTCCTCGCGACGTGGTTCGCCGTCACGACGTTCCGCCGCGCCGACGCGGTGGGGTTGGTCGCCGCGGCGGCCGCCGCCTATCTCCTCGTCGCGGGGACGCACGCCGTCGGTCTCGGCTACGCTCGAGCGGTGGGCGGCGGATCGACGTCGAAGCCGCGGTAGGGCCGGTGTTTTCGTCGCCGGTCGGTTCGGCTCGAAGATGACGATCGGACGAGGCTACTGCTCGAGGTGCGGACGAACGGCGAGAAGAGGAAACGGTATCGAACGAATCGGATCGCGCGACCTGCAGCCGGAGTCGATGGACCCGTGCGCGCCGATCAGGCGTTCGGTATTCGGGGTTCGGAGTGCTCGACGCGGCGGTTGTGTAGCGCGTCGCTGGTTTTCGCGTCGAAGACGTGGATGGCGTCCTCGGGAATGTGGACCATCACGCGTTCGCCGGCTTCGGTCTGGCTCATGCCGTCGATCGTCGCGATGACCGTATCGGCTTCGCTCCCACCGTCGCCGAGCGCGAGGTAGACGATGTTTTCGTCGCCGGTCGGCTCGACGACGGTGACCGTCGCCGGGACGGCGTGACCGTCTTCTCGCTGGCGCTCGCCGTCGCTGATTTCGATGCCGACGTCCTCCGGACGCACTCCGAGGACGAGTTCGGTACGATCACCGACCGCCGCCGAGACGTCCTCCGAGATGGCGTACTCGAGGTGCTCGCCGACGAGTACGGCCCCCCCGTCATCCGCATCGCGGCGGGTCACGTCGAAGAAGTTCATCGCGGGCTCGCCGATGAAGTCCGCGACGAACACGTTCGCCGGTTCGTGATAACACTCGAGGGGCGTCCCAACCTGCTGAAGTTCGCCGCCGTCGAGGATGGCGATCCGGTCGCCCATGGTCATCGCCTCCGTCTGATCGTGCGTGACGTAGACCGTCGTCGTCTCGAGTTTCTCCTGGAGCTGCTGGAGCTCCGTGCGCATCTGCGCGCGGAGTTTGGCGTCGAGATTCGACAGCGGCTCGTCCATCAGGAAGACCGACGGTTCGCGGACGATCGCCCGGCCGAGCGCGACGCGCTGTTGTTGCCCGCCCGAGAGCTCGGCCGGTTTCCGGTCCAGCAGGTCGTTGATTCCCATCATCTCGGCGGTCTCTTCGACGCGGGCACCGATCTCGTCGTCCGAGAGGTCGGTGGATTCCTCGAGCCCGAACGACATGTTCTCCCGGACGGTCATGTGCGGGTAGAGCGCGTAGGACTGGAACACCATCGCGATATCCCGGTCTTTCGCGGGCAGGTCGTTGACCACGCGGTCGTCGAGACGGATCGCGCCGTCCGTGATCGTCTCCAGTCCCGCGATCATCCGGAGCGTCGTCGACTTGCCGCAGCCGGACGGTCCGACGAGAACGAGGAACTCCCCGTCCTCGATGTCGATCGATACATCATTGACGGCAACGATCTCGCTGCCGTCGTCTTCCGTGAACACCTTTCGTACGTCGTCGAGTTGGGTTTCTGCCATCTCAAGTCCTCTGTTTCCGTAACGTTAGCTGTCGGTCGGTCATGTCTGTACCCCCTCCGCGAACTTGTCGGCGAACAGCACGTAGACGAGTAATGTCGGGAGCGCCGTGATGAACGCGCCCGCCATTCGGAGCGGGTAGTCGGTCCCCTCGAGCGCCTCGCCGAGTCCGGACAGGATAAGGGTCGCAGACGCGGCCGGATTGTTGACGCTCCCGATGATCGTCAGCGAGAACAGGAACTCGTTCCAGATCTGGGTGAACTGGAAGATGAACACGACCGCGAACATCGGTATCGACAGCGGCAGAACGATCCGTCGGTAGACCCGCCAGATCGACGCGCCGTCGAGCCTCGCGGCCTCAATCATCTCGTCGGACATCGTCTTGTACTGCGAGCGAAACAGCAGCGTCACAATCGGGATCCCGTACGCCGTGTGCGTGATGATCAGCTCGAGGATCGTCGCGTGGTGTGGCTCGAGCAGTGGGAGACCCCACAGGAACGAGAGGCGCGCGCCCAGCTGCATGTACTGGCTCCAGAACTGGAAGAGCGGAACGATCACCGCCTGATAGGGGACGAAGACGCCCGCGATGAACAGCGCGAGCACGGCGACCTGACCGCGCCACTTGACCAGCGTCAGTCCGTAGGCCGCCATGCTGCCGAAGATCGCACAGAGGAGCGTCGACGGAATGGTGAACAACACGCTGTTGACCATCCCCGGCGCGAGGTAGTCGAACGCGACCTGCCACTTCTCGAACGTGATTCCGCTGGCGCTGAGGGGCGGGAGGAACGGGAACGTTTCTCTCACCGCTTCCGATGACTTGATCGACGTCACGAGTCCCGACTCGATCGGCAGGAGATAGAATACGACGAGGCCGGCCAGCGTCGCGTACAGCCCCACGTCTCTGAGCGTAATCTCCCCCGTCGAACTCTCCGGCGCCGTCTGTTCGGTCGTAACTGATTTCTCGCTCATAGGTTCCCTCGCTTGTACTGACTGTACAGGTACGGCGCGATGACCGCCAGCGACAACACGAACAACAAGAGTGCGATCGACGACCCGTACGCCCACTCGGAGCGGCCGAACGACTCGCGAACCATCTTGGTCGCCAGGATATCGGCCCCGCGGCGGGGTCGGTAGCCGCCGGAGATCGCGTACAGGAAGTCGAAGGCTTTCAGCGCGAACAACACCAGTACGACGGACGCACTAACCATCGCCGGACGCAACTGCGGAATAATCACGCGCCGATACATCCGAAACGTACTCGCCCCGTCGGCCCGCGCGGCCTCGTACTGATCGGTGGGGATCGACCGGAGCGCAGCGAGGTAGATGATCATCGTGTACCCGCTGAACTGCCAGACGAGCGCGAATATCACCGACCCCAGTACGAGTCGCGGACTCCCCAGCCAGCTGTACGGACCGAGACCGAACAGGCCGAAGAACTGGTTGATGATGCCGTTGTTCGGGTTGTACATCCACCGCCAGAACTGGGCCGTGACGATGAACGAGAGGGCGAACGGGAGGAGGTAGATCGTTCGGAACGACCTGCTGAAACGGATTTCGCGGTCGAGCAACAGGGCCAGGACGAGGCCGACGATCAGGCACACGACGGTAAACCCGACGAGCAGGACCAGCGTGTTTCGAGTCGCCGCCCACATCCCCGGATCGTCCAACATCTTCTGATAGTTGTGAAGACCCAGGTTGCTGTAATCGGGACTGTCGAAGCCCGAGTACTCCGTCAGCGAGAGCAGGAAATTCCACCCGATCGCGGCGTACACGAAAAACCCCATCAACAGGAACGGCGGCAGCCAGAACGGCGCCGACTGGACCATGTCGCTGTCGAGTACGCGACGGAGCGTCGATCGCTCCTCGACGGTGCCTCCGTCCGTCCTGATGCGCCGCTTTCGGCTCGACCGTTCGCGTTCGCGGTTCTCACTCCGCTCACGCCGGACGCTACGCAATAGTTCTAAAACAGATTTCATAAACTTGTGGAAGGATTAAACGTTGTTCATGAAGCCTTCCGTCGCATCGTCCACGTTGTAGGGTTTCGCGAAGTTGTTATTGAGTACCTCCTCGAGGTCGGACTGCGTCGTCGTGTCAACGGCGAGTCCGTGCGCGAGCGTCGGCGGCTTCTCCGAAGCGCTGTCGAAGTCATCGATCGTGTTCGTGAGGTAGTCGTTGAACTCGTCGGTCGACACGTCCGTCAGCGTCGGGATCGATCCCTTGTACTGGTTGAACGCGACCTGCGCTTCCTCGGATCCGACGAACTGCAGCCAGGTCGCGGTATCCTCGGGCGTCGGATTGTCGCTCGGGTAGATGAACGAGTCGATGTGGAGGGTGTAGTAGTCTTCCGTCCCGGGGAACCGAACCGCGTCCCAGTCCGTGCCGTACTCGAGGTCCTCCGCGAGGTATGCGCCGGCGACCCAGTTACCCTGGTGGATGAACGCGGCGTCGCCGCTCATGATGTCCTGATTGACTTCGGTGAACTCGACGGTATCCGCGTCGGAGTTGATGTAGTTATCGAGGATCTCCTCGAGTTTCTCGAACGTATCGCGGACGGCGCTCTCGTCGCCGTCGCCCTCAATGAAACTCGTGTAGGCGTCGTACCCGTGTTCGCCCAGCATCGTCTGCGCCCACGTCTGGAGGATACACCACGGCTCGAGCGACATCGCAAGCGGCGTCGCGTCGGTCTCCGACTCCACGGTGTCCAGTGCGTCGATCAGCGCATCAACGCTGTCCAGCGATTCCGGATCGACGCCGGCGTCCTCGAGGACGCCGACGTTGTAAAAGAGGTCGTTCAGGCGGTGAGAGCCGATCGGGACCGCCGAGAAGCCGCCGTTGTACTCGCAGAGTTCGACCGCTTCCTCGACGTGGGCGTCCTTCAGGTCGGCCTCGTCCCAGACCTCGGACTCGATGTCGCCGACAGCGTCCCCGTACTGCTCTAAGTTCGCGCCGGGCCATCCGGCGAACGAACTCGGCGGGTTGCTCCCTTGAAGGCGGGTAGCGACCGTATTATCGAGATTCTCGTTACCGCCGCCGCCGATCGGCTTATTGTCGTACTCGACGTCCGAGTGCGCTTCTTCGAACGCGCCGAAGAGCGCGTCGGCGGCCTCGGCACCGTCGCCGCCGGTCCAGCCGTGCAGAACCTCGAGCGTGTCGCCACCGCTATCGGTCGAACATCCTGCGAGACCGACGAGGCTCGCCGTTCCTGCCACTCCAGCACCCTTAAGAACCGTTCGACGGGACAGCTTGTTACCGTTACCCACTGTAAATCACACATGATTGATTGTACGGGGGGCACTTAATAGTTTCCAATATTTATTACATTCCGAGTCAATAGTTAATCCGACGGAGAGTTGCCCACTCGTCTACTGACGAAGTACAGATCGAAACGGTTCCGTGGTAGTTCGCGTCGGCTCCCGGAATCAGACCGGTGGCTTTTACGCACCCCACCGCCAACCGTTCGCTCATGAGCGAGGACTACAGACTCGAACGCGACAGTCTCGGCGAGATGCAGGTACCGAAAGACGCCTACTGGGGTGCACAGACCCAGCGGGCGATCCAGAACTTCCCCATCTCGGGTATCTCCTTCGGCCGACGGTTCATTCGCGCGCTCGGCGTCGTCAAAAAGGCCGCCGCGCAGGCCAACCGCGACCTCGGCCTCGTCGAGGAGGCCGAGGCCGAGGCGATCATCGAGGCCGCCGACGAGGTCATCGCCGGCGAGCACGACGACCAGTTCCCGGTCGACGTCTTCCAGACCGGCTCCGGAACGTCCTCGAACATGAACGCCAACGAGGTCATCGCAAACCGCGCGGCCGAAATCATGGGCAGCGAAATCGGCGACCGCACCGTCCACCCCAACGACCACGTCAACTACGGCCAATCGAGCAACGACGTCATCCCCACCGCGATGCACGTCGCCTCCCTCGAGGCCGTCGAGAAGGACGTCATCCCGGCACTCGACACGCTCCGCGAGGCGCTCGAGCGCAAAGAGGAGGAGTTCGACGACGTCGTAAAGACGGGACGAACACACCTTCAGGACGCGACGCCGGTCACCCTCGGCCAGGAGTTCGGCGGCTACCGAACGCAGGTCGAGAAGGGACTCGGCCGCGTCGACAACGTCCGCGAACACCTCGCGGAACTCGCTCTCGGCGGCACCGCGGTCGGCACCGGACTCAATACGCACGAGGAGTTCCCCGGCCGCGCCGCCGAGTACATCACGAAAGAGACCGGCGTCCAGTTCCGCGAGGCGGACAACCACTTCGAGGCCCAGGCCGCCCACGACGCGATGAGCGAGGCCCACGGCGCACTCCGAGTAATTGCGGGCTCGCTGAACAAGATCGCAAACGACCTACGGCTGCTCGCCTCCGGACCGCGCAACGGGCTCGGCGAGGTCGAACAGCCCGAGAACCAGCCCGGTTCTTCGATCATGCCCGGCAAGATCAACCCCGTCGTCGCCGAGGCCGTCAATCAGGTCCACAAACAGGTCGTCGGCAACGACGCTGCCGTTTCCGCCGGTGCGGCGGAAGGTCAGATCGATCTCAACCTCTACAAACCCGTACTGGCCCACAACTTCCTCGAGTCCGCGGAGCTCATCTCGAACTCGAGTCAGGTCTTCGCCGAGCGCTTCGTCGACCCGCTCGAGGCCAACGCGGAGTACTGCGAGGAGCGCGTCGAGGAGTCGATGGCGATGGCCACCTCGCTCAACGTCCACATCGGCTACGATAAGGCCAGCGAGGTCGCCAAGACGGCGCTCAAGGAGGGCAAGACGGTCCGAGAAGTCGTCCTCGAGAAGGGCTACCTCGACGAGGTGGAAGCCGACGAGGTGCTCGATCCCCGGAAGATGACCGAACGCGGGATCCTCGGCCAAGACGACTGACCCACACAGCGGCGATCAACGCGACCCGTTTGGAATCCCGTCTACTGTACCGTCGGCCGTCACCGCTCGCGTAACTCGTCAGTCGTTCCCCGACGGGCCATCACAGTATGTTTCGTCCCACGATGTCGGGTCGTGACGTATCCGGTGGGCTCTCGAATCGAAACGAATTATCCCTGATTCCTTACATTCGATCGTGTGACCGAAGCGCAGGCTATCGTGGGAACTGATCTGACAGGGAACGAAGTACCCAGCACCGAGTAAATCACGAATATAACCGTTCTTTCTTCCCTGACCGTCGAGGCTAAATCGGAGCAGTGACGCCGAATCACGGGCATTGAAGTTGCAATAAAAGAACCCAAGCAGTTTTGGGGGATGCTCGCGTCAGACGAAATATGCACACCTGTCGCAACTGCAACCAGTCTTTCCAGACCGAACTCGCCCTCGAGTTACACCGAGATACGTGCAAAAAGGGACAGCTTTTCTGCCAGGTCTGTGGCGACCGATTCCGGGAGGGCGATGCGACGCAGGACGGCTGGCACTACGAATGTCCGAGCGACGACTGCGAGGGCGATGGACTGCAGGAAGATCTGTATCGAGTCGACGACGTCCGAACGGCGACGCACTGACCCGATCGACAGGCCCACGCGAACTCTTCGATTTTCGACCGGTACCCTGCAGCGACTACTGTTCTTCGCGCTCGCAGCGGACCGGCCGCACCCGACGCGAGTCCACCGTACGCGAACTGTTCGTGAGGACGACTCGGTAGGGGAATCAATTTATCAGGTACCGCCTCGTGTAATATAATCGAATGTCCAGCGATCACGACGCGGTAGATCATCGAGTGAGTGACGACGACGCGAATGTTCACAGCAGGTGGAACAACGATCTCGAACCGGTACTGACGATCGATCCTGGCGACGTCGTCCGGTTCGAGTGTCGGGACGCCACGAGCGGACAACTCGGTCCCGACTCGGTGACCGCGGACGTCGCCGAACTGGACATCGATCCCGTACACCCCCTGACCGGGCCGATCGCTATCGACGGCGCCGGTCCGGGCGACGTCCTCCAGATCGAACTGTTAGAACTCGAGCACCGCGGGTGGGGATACACCCTGGTTCTTCCGGGGGCAGCGGACCTCGGATTGCTTTTCGACGCGTTTCCAGACCCGGCGTTGCACGTCTGGGATCTCGAGGACGACGTCGCTCGCTTCGTAAACGGGATCGAAGTCCCACTGGATCCGTTCCCCGGTATTCTTGGCGTCGCACCCGGAGAGGAGGGGGAACACAGCACGTTTCCGCCGCGATCCGTCGGGGGCAATATGGATGTCAAACACCTGACGGCGGGATCGACGCTGTCGCTTCCCGTCGCGGTCGAGGACGCACTGTTTAGCGTCGGTGACTGCCACGCCGCCCAGGGAGACGGCGAGGTCTGTGGGACGGGAATCGAGGCTCCGATGTCGGTCACGTGTCGATTCGACGTGCGTTCGGATCTCTCGATCGAGCAGCCGCGCTTCGAGACCGACGGCCCGTTCACGCCGACCGGTCGTGACGAACCGATGTTCGCTACCTCGGGAATCGGCGACGATCTCCGCGAAGCAGCCAGAACGGCCATCCGAGGGATGATCGACCACCTGCACGACGAGCGCGAACTCACCCGCGAACAGGCCTACATCCTCTGTTCGGCGGCCGTCGACCTGAAGATCAACGAGGTAGTCAACGCGCCGAACTGGGTCGTCTCGGCGTATCTCCCGGAGAGCATCTTTCCCGAAAACCTTCGCCGGTAGCGGGTCGGAACGCGCGAGAACGAGCGGCATCAGCCGACCATACAGATCGCCCCCGCGCGGCGTCTCGACTACTCTACGACCGGCAGTTCGATTGTGAATACCGTTCCAGTCGGGTCGTTGTCTTCGACTTCGATCGACCCGTCGTACCAGGTCATGAACGTCTGAACCAGGTGTAATCCGAGTCCGGTGCCGCCGCTCTGTTTGCCCTTTACCCCGCGTTCGAAGATCCGCTCTCGCATCTCCGGCGGAATTCCCGGGCCGTTATCCGCGATCCGAACGCTCACGCGGTCGCCGTCGACGTCGACGGAGATGTCGACCCTCGGGATTTCCTTGTCGTTGTGTAGTACCGCGTTTCGAAGCACGTTGCTGACCGCGGACGCGAGCGCCCTGTCGGCGGTAACCTCGATGTCCGGCGGGTCCTCGAGCGTGAACACGGCGTCTGGAAACGCTTCGGCTGCCTTCTCGACCTCCTGTTTGAGCACCTGTTGGAGCGGAATCGAGCGGTTCCAATCGTCTCCCGGTCGCTCGAGGGGCTGTGAGAGCTCCGATGCGATCTTCGTGAGATCGGTGATATGCCTGATGGACGTGTCGATGTAGTCGAGAAGGGGTACCGTCTCCTCCTCGAGCGGCGTCTCTTCGACGAGTTCGGCCAGGACTTCGCTCCAGCCGAGCGCGACCATCGTGTCGTTTCGAATGTCGTGGCGAAGCATCTGGTTTAGCGTCTCGAGTTGCTCGTTGTGACGCTCCAGCAGCCGATCGTACTGTACGCGCTCGGTGACGTCCTGGATAACCACCATTCGCCCGTGCTCGACGCCCTGCGAGTCGGTGAGCTGGGACGCCGACACGTGATACACGTCGTTGCCGATCCGTAACTCGGGCTCCCGTTCGTCCGCGATGATTGCGTCGACCCGCTCGGCCGGTTCGGAGAGCGTCGCCAGCGGTTGTCCGATGATCGGTTCGGTCATGTCCAAGTACTCGCATGCGGTCCGATTGAACTCGGTGATGCGACTCTCGTTGTCGACGGCGAAAATCCCGTTCGGCGTGGCCTCGAGCAGCAACTCGAAGGGGACGGGAACGCTCTCGAGAAACTGGTATTTGTACAGCGCCCACGCGAAGATCGATCCCGTAAACGTGAACAAGAACGGCTCGATCTCGTACGGTGTTCCGAAGTCGAATACGGCAGGTCCAACGTGATAGTAGAACGGAACGAGGGTTACGTACGGTAGTAAGCCAATTACGAGTACCCCGACCTGATCCCGTTGACCGATCGTCGTTCGAAAGTACGTTCGCACCAGCAGGACGAATCCGAGCGCGATAACGACGTTGTTGTACAGGCCGTCGGCGACGTACCACGGTCCGGCATCGTAGGCTAGGTACGCGATACCACCGTTGTCGACCATCCGCGGATTCTGAAAGATGAGGTCGGAAGCCAGCGGAGAAAAGACGAGTAAGAGGGTGACCACCGGGACGACCGCCAGCGCCGCGAACAGTTTCAGCGTCACCCAACGATTCCGACCGGTGTAGCTGAGGACGAACACGAATGCGGCCGGCGTGATTACCACCCATCCGAGATACTGCAGTCGCGCCCAGAACAGGGTCGACTCCAGGCCAACGACCGAAAATTCGACGATGACGGTTCCAGTATACAACGCGCAGCCGAGCATCATCACGGTAAACGGAAACGCGGCCGATTGGTTACGGTACCGCCAGCCAGCGAACGTGAGTGCGGTACAGACCACAAACGACGCGACGAGTACCGGCGTGTGGGGCGTCCACTGTAGTGCCGGATAATAGCTGGCCATCTGTGGGGTATACGTCCTAACCACCAGGTGACCTATGTAATTTGGGCAGTCGATTCTTCAATAGCTGTCGCGGTTCGGACGGACAGACGATCAGCGTACGGGCGTCTCGTTCGCTTCGTTCAGTGCCACCGAACGTCCAATGTACATAGTTACACACCGACCGCACAACTGTCGTGCGATCGGGCGGGCATGACTTACAGCGGTTACAGTGAGTGCTGTACGACTGCGGTTCGATATAGCAATATACGATATATCTGGTGTGCACGGAGCGGATGAATCGACAGTCGCAAATAACGCACACTACCAATGATCTCCCGGTCCCACTCGAGCCTCGAAATTCACCCCACGCACTCGAGTGAGACCGAAAATAGCGAACGCCTCACGTCAGCACGGCGTGCGAGCGGGCAGCGAACCCGAGTCGGTATCGCGAACTGGACAGTCGACGACGATAATTATGGGTGAGCAATGTCGTTCGACCGCGAATCGTCCGGTACCGGATCTCGATCCGACGGTTCGACATCGCTCGAGACACCGAACCAACGGAGCCGCTGCACGTCACTACACAGCCGTCGTGCGATCGGTTCGTGAATAGGTGTAGCTGTTACTATCGTAGACCGCAGCGCTGTCGAGGTGCGAACCGCCTTACACAACCGGAACCGAGAGGGGGCCGACGAGAGACGAACGTCATCTTCTCCCGCAACGATACGAGGAGCGACAGTCGCCGACCGCTTTTCGGTACCAGTCACCGATCGGATCGAGACCCGTTCCGGGCTGTACCGACCGTTGATCAACGGCCGCTGACGCCGCGTCAGCGAGGTTATTGAAAACACTGCCCGGGTTACTCTCGAGGCCCGCTCCGTCGTCTTCTAGGGCTCGAGAGCGCGCTCTAACGCAGGTGTACGTCGCTTCGGACCCGAGCACTCGCCGCGATACGATTCCGATTTCGGAAACGACGGTCGGTTTAGTACGGATCGCCAGTTCGATATCGCACATCCGACGAACGAACGGCTTCGAATCCGATCCACCGCTGGCAATAATCGTGCCTCGAGCCGCCGAACGTCGATTTTCAAGCGCAGGCCGGGATACACTGAGAGCCCCGGTCGAGCAAGCGACGCCGAACTCGTCTCTTTACGAACGGATACCTGTGTACGGGCGTTTCGTAGCGTCCCGGAATTCCGACTCGAGGACCGATTTCGCCCACTCGAAGTCACTCGGTCGACACGGATTCGTTCTCGGTGACGAACGACGCTCACGGTGATCCCTACGTGATGTGAGATTTTCCTCGAGGGTGTTTTCTGCTCGCTGACCGAAACTGGTGGAACGACTCGAAGGGTACGGACGAAAACTCGGCGCAGTTACTGACACACATGTAACTATTTGGGCCGAATCGACCGATTTCTGCAACCCGGTTCTCGGGACGCAACCCCTAGGGGACAGGCGGTGGAAACGGCCTTCTAATATTGCCGGTAATTCTACCAGTTAGCACGGATCGCTCTACTAAATTGGCAAACTTTTAACCAAAAAGACGACAGCCAACGCAAGGTATGACAGTGAAAATTCACATTGTGCCGATAGCCTCGAGGTGGCGAGGTCGTATCTCATCTCGGCAGCACCATTATCTTCTTCCATGGTACTACTGGGCCTGTTCTACTGGGTCTTTGGACACAGATAATAGTCTATTGTGGCCGCCCATAGGGTTCTAACTACCCAAATAAATGCCCTTATTTGTGATAGTGGGATAGATTGAAGTGGTGGCGCTGAGACCGACCGGGTATGGCCGACGATGATCGAGTCGCCGTGAAAACGTACGTTCCCCGACACCAAAAGGAGGTCTGGCAAGCGCAGGCGGACGAACTCGAGATGAGCCAAAGCGAGTTCGTCAGAACGATGGTCCAGGCCGGGCGGACGAACTTCGAGATTCCCGCGATCGATTCCACCGCGGAGACGACAGCCAGCCCCGGAACCGAAGCGAACGACGACTTCGCCGACCGAATTCTCGAGGTCCTCCAGCGAACGGACGCCCTCGGCTGGGACGGACTCGTCGACGCACTGGTCGACGACGTCGAGGCGGAACTCGACGACGAACTGCAACGACTGCAGGACGAGAATCGGGTCCGATACAGCGGACGCGAGGGGGGCTACGTGGTGACGAACGATGAGTGAGGGTCAGCAGACGCCGAATACGGTCGAGTACTTCCTCCAGGACATCGAACACCACGGTCGGAACGAACGAACCGCGACGGCCTACGAGCGGGTGCTCTCGGACTACGAGGAGTTCCTCCTCGAGCGCTTCGAGAAGACTCCGCCGGAGGCGAGTTACCGCGACTGTATGGCGTGGGTGCACGAGCTTCGATCCACGCATTCGGAGAGCACCGTCGCGACGTACTCGTCGTATCTCAACCGGTTTTACAGCTATCTCGAGCGAGTCGGTCACACCGACGAGAACCCGATGACCGTCGTTCTAGAGGAGATGAACGAGTCCATCGAGTCGAACCCGACGCGGCGTGACGTGACGTTGGCGGAAATGCGATCGTTCGTCAGTGAGGTTCGACATCCGCTGCACCAAGCGCTCGTGGTTACGCTGCTGAAAACCGGAATCAGGGCGGGAGAGCTCTGTAACCTGGATCTGATCGACGTGAACCTCGAGCACGAGGCCCGGACGTGGCAGCCGCGGGCGCACATCGCGGGCCGCCCGGACTCGCTGTTTATCGCGACCGAACACAGCTACGGACGCGAATCCGGCGGCGAACGACGAACGGCGTCGAACAAACGGAAACGGGAGACCGTGATTCCGATCGACGAGGAACTGAAAGCCGTACTGGTTCGGTGGCTCGCCGTGCGGCCGGATACGGCCTCGAGCGGGCCGTCGACTACCGCGACGGAGCCGCTGTTCGTCGGAACGGCCGATAGCTGGGGCGAACGGCTGACGCCGAACGTCGTCCACCACGTGGTCGAACAGTACGCGAGGGAACGGGGGTGGTATCGGACAGGGGGCGGAGCAGCCGAAAACGTCACCCCGCACTACTTCCGGCACTTCTTCACCACCCACCTTCGCGATCGGACGGGAGACCGCGGTATCGTCCAGTATCTCCGGGGCGATGTCGCCAGCGACGTGATCGACACCTACACCCACAACTGGGGGGACCGGGTTCGGCAAACGTACCTCGAACACATCTACTCCGTGGCCGAGTAACCCGCCGGTGGCGTCGTCGACTTTCCTGGCTCCTATTATTCGGACGATTTACAACGATGGTACTCATGACACCCGTCCGAAACCAGTCTCTTAAATCTCATATCGCTATATCAAAATGCGCGAACTCCTCGGTGATCGGGTCATTCGAATTCGCACGATAACGTTCCCCGCTGTGCGGTTTCCAAAACGGTAGTCTGCTACGCGTTGCGCTGATGGCTGCGTTTGGACCGGTCGCTATCGAAACTCGGCGAACGAGCAGTCCACAAAATCAGACGGCTCTGGCTCGAGCCCGAACGGCATCGAGCACCTGCGGGACGAACCCCTCTGCCAGGGGCGACAGCTCGTAGACGCGACTCCCACCGTCGCGGAACTTCCCGACTAACCCCGCATCCTCGAGCGCGTTGAGGTGGTGATAGAGGTCGTTTTGCCGACGATCGAGTAGTTGTGCCAGCTCGCCGCTTCTGACTTGCCCCTCCTCGGCGAGCAAGTAGAGGATCGTAAATCGCGTGGGCTCACCCATCACCGACAGCCGGTTCGTCTCTCGCTCGAGGTCGAGTGCGTCCTCGAGCAGTTCCGAGTCGACGCGCTTTCGTGCCTCCGTTCGGTCGTTCGGTGAGATTTCGCGTTCGCTCATAGGAGCTGTAACCGCTCTGGGATCGAATCGCTCCGTTCGCGCTCACAGCGTGTTCGACGCGAAAATGAATCCGCCGTGGCGACGGCCGCCGCTTACTGCTCGACCGCGAGTTCCGTCTCGAGGTCGGTCCCGTTTAACAGCGAGCGAACGCCCGCAACCGTATCGGTCACTTCCGGCGTGGTCTCTAACAGCACGGTCTCGCTGGGAAACAGTTGCTCGCCGAGCAGGAGGCCGTGGTCTCGAGCCGTCGAGCCGGTGACGGTCAGGTAGACGCCGAGCCCGGTATCGGCGATCGCGGCCTCCTCTTCGCGACCCGCTGTCGGATGCACGAATCGGATGTCGTCGAGCGTTCGAGTCCCGAGTACGGCCTGTACGAGCCGTTCGTACCGCGGTTCGATACAGAGCGGCCCCTCGTAGCGCTCGAGGAAGTCCCGATCGAGCGACGCCGGCGGCGGCGAGATTTCAGGGGTGGCCATCATCGTGTGATAGACGGTATCGCCGAGACCGGTGACGACGCGAACGTCGGTATCTGCGGGATTGATCCGGGCGTTGATGTCCCCGATCCGGTCGAGTGGCTCCGGACGGAGTTCGACGACTTCCTCCAGGATGAGGTCGGCGCTGTCGAACCCGAGCGCGAACTCGTGCGTTCGAAGCGCTCTGAACGGCTCTTCGCGACCGATAAGCTGGATCTCGGTGTCGTCGGGAACGCCGTCGACGTTCTCGAGCGGAATCGTGACGCTGTCGAAGACGATTCGGCGGGGTTTGCCGGCGCGGTCGTCTCGCAAGAGCGTGTACTCGGGTTCGGTCGGATCGTCAACGGTGCTGTATTCGGCGAGACGATGGTACACGTCATCATCGGCGTCGGGTTCGGTATCGACCATTCCCTTCGTGAGCGCTTTTTCGTGACGAAGCGTCGACGTGATATCGTCCGCGAGGTCGGGAACGTCGAGTCGGCGTGCGAACCGATCGAGAACCGACTCGAGCGGTCGCCCCTTTCGCGGAACTGCGATCGGAATCGTCTCGCCCATCGAGCGGTTCTCGACCGGCAACGGATAAACGAGTTGCGTTTCCGGAACGGCGATGCGAGCGCGAAACAGAGCCCTTACTCCGAGAACATCGATCCGAGTTGGTTGCGCCACTCCTGGATGTCGGTGACCTCCGCCCGGACGTCCTCGAGGTCGTCCTCGACGGTTACGAGATCGGTCGAAACATCCTCGAGGTCGCCTTCGACGGTTTCGACGTCGTCCTCGACGTCCGAGACGTCGGCCGTCACCGCATCGAGGTCGGTTTCGACGTCCCCGAGGCGGCTTTCGGTTCCACCCACTCGATCGTCCATCGAAGCCACGTCGTCCTCGATGGACTCGAGGTCCGCCTGGACCTCCTCGAGAAGCTGCTTGCCGGTGCCGTTGTCCTCGAGGAACTGCTCGAGGGCGTCGGTGTAGGCGGCGACCTCCTCGACCCGGGACTGGAGGTGTTCGAGCTTCGCGATATCGGGACCCGACGGCTCGAGGTCGAGTTCCGAGCGCAACACCTCGAGGTCCGCGTCGTCGATCTCGTCCTCGCGAAGTTCCGTCGCGAGCCGAGTAGCGACGGAGCCATCGAACGTCGCCGCCGCGGCCTCCGCGGGTTCCGCGGGTTCGCTGTCGCCGTCGTCGGTTCCGGCGTCCGGATCGGCACCAGTCGCATCGACAGCGACGTCCGGTTCGGGTTCCGTCTCGGTTGTTTCGCTGTCGTCGGTCGACGTCGGCTCAGTATCTGCGGCGTTGTCGACCGACGCCTGCTCGGCGTCGTCGAGCGTCGCATCGTCTTCCGCGCTCGTGTCGTCTTCACCCGCAGCGTCTTCGTCCACTGCGGCCGCCGCAGCTTCGAGGTCGAGTTCGATCTCGGGCTCGCTTTTGTCGTCCGCGTCCTCGAGTGGCTCCTCCGGCGCGTCAGCGTCGTCCGCATCGGCGGCGTCGGCGTCCTCGTCGACCCCGAGGTCGATATCGAGGTCGGTCTCCTCGCCCTCGTCGTCTTCGCCGTCGCCGACCGCTTCGTCGGGTTCCGGAATCTCGTCCTCGTCGAACCCGAGGTCGATCTCCGGCGCGTCGTCTTCCGCCTCGGATTCGTCGTCGACCTGCTCGGGTTCGGGATCTATGTCGCCGAGATCGAGATCGAGGCCGTCGGCTTCGTCCTCGAGGTCGTCCTGATTGGACGCGGATCCGGTATCGCCGTCGTCCGCGGTCGACTCGTCCGCATCCTCCTCTTCCTCGAGGCCCGGGACGGACTCCGAGTCGCCGGCAATCATGTCCTTGACGGCCTGATTGCCGTCGTCGGAGACGATGGTGCCGATGACGTCGTCGTCGAGCGTCTCGGCATCCGAGCCGTGTTCGGCTTCGGAGCTAACCTCGACGATCTCCGGCTCCGTCAGGAACTGCTCGGCGTCGCTCTCGTCGTCGATACGAACTCCGTAAACCGTAACGAACTGCTCGTCGGGCTCGAGGGTGCCGGTAAACTCGACGTGGTTGTCCTGAAAGGCGGTCCAGTCGTCGCTGTGATAGTCGGGATGGAAGCCGACCTTATCCATCGGAAACGATTCGGGAATGTCCTCGGAGAGTCGGAATGCCACCTGTTCGTCGTTTTTCGAGTCGATCTCGAATCGGATCGCAGGGACAGGAAACTCGTCCGCCGTGAACGTTTTCCGAACGGACAACCCGTCGGCACTGACCTCGATCACGTCGTCCGTGTCGGCGGTGCTATTCATGGGACCAACGTTACCACACCATTACTATAAATGATACGGACAGTATCAGATCTGATTGATTTCCGGTCCGCGCCGAAGGACGGAGGATCCCGTCGGAATTTGGCTGATCGCCGGTGGTACAACGACGGGCGCAACGCTACAGATCGACGCGGTCGCCGATCTCGACGAGGTCCAGCCGTCGTGGATACTCGAAACTCCGCGCGTGGTGGTGGAGTACTTTCGGATCCGACGTCAGCCCGCGCCACATATCCCAGTGACTGGGGAGGAGTCGCTCGAGTCGAAGCGCCGATGCGGCCTCGATGATCTGGTTCTCGTCGTTGTACCAGCGGGTTCGTTTCGGTTCCCGGGTCTCTTTGTCGGGAATCCGGCCGACGGTACCGAAAGCGAGAACGCCGAGGTCGATATCGTACGCCTCGCCGATCCGTTCGAACTCGTCGCTCGGTTTCGTATCGCCGCCGTGGAAGAACGTGCCCGCGTCGTGCTCGAGAACGTAGCTCACCGGGTGCGTCGCGTCGGGATCGTTCGCCGTCTCGACGTGGACGGTAAACTCGCCGATTTCGAGGGTGTCGTCCGGGCTGACCTCGGCGAAGTGCTCGTCCGTGATGTCCCACTCGGATTCCCACGATTGGTCCTCGCGGGCGGCCGCGAGGCTGTCGTCGGGCGCGTAGAAGGTTGCGTCCGTGGCCTCGAGGATGGGGGCCTGACTCTCGCCGTGGACGTGGTCGGAATGTTCGTGCGTCGCGAGGACGGCGTCGGCTTCGGTAACGTCGTCGGGATCGAACGGTACCGGAATCATTCGGACGGTTCGCGGTGGATCGCCCAGGCCGAGATAGGGATCGATGTAGATCGTCGTTCCCGCAGCGCCTTTGAAGATGAATCCGTTACAGCCGAGATACCAGACCGCCACGCCGTCGGGCGAGGCGTCTTCGACGTCACGAACGAGCCAGTCTCCCCAGTCGCTCTGGATCATACCTGGATCTGTGTGGACCGGGTGGGTAAGTGTTATTGTCTTCGTGAGCGGCTTCCTCCCGCGAGCGATCGAAACCGCTGATCAGCGGTAGATCGGGCGGGTAACGAGGCGGTTCCGAGAAGGGAGACGACCTGTCGGTGCTCGTCCGATCACGACGTCGCAGCGCGGTTTCCGAGCGACCGGCCGCGTTCGTGCTCGTCCTCGAACCAGCCGGCCCACGGGAGACGATCACCGTCGGCGGAAACGCTGTCCACCTCGGCGTCGTAGCCGATCAGTCCGGCATCCTGTAGCCGGGGCAAATGGATGTGGACGAGCGACGTGACAACCGCCTCGACGCGATCCTCGGAGACGTCGCGAACGGTCGTTCCTGCCTCGCGGGCCGCGACCGCTCGAGCGAGCGTTTCGGTCGAAAGCGGCTGGGATTGCGTTTCGAGTTCCGAGAGAACGGTCCGCCGTCGAGCGTCGGCGAGTGCCGCGAGTACCGCATCGAGATCGGCACCGTAATCGGCTCCCCGATCCGAAACGACGGCTTCGATTTCGGGATCCGCGAACGCCCGATGGTCGGTCGCCACGACCGTTCCCGCCTCGGTTTCCTCGAGAAGGCCGACGTCGAGCAACGCGGGCAGCGTTCGGTGATGGCAGTCGACGAGTGCGCGCTGGTACTCGTCGTCGCTGACCGCAACGAGCGGTTTGTCCGCGAGCACTGCGGCGAGCTCGAACGCGAGATCCGTTTTCGCGATGCCCGCCGGCGATCGCTCGCGAACGATCCGAAGGAGTTCACGGCGAACACCGTCCGCAAGCGCACCGAAGACCTCGTCTCGAGCGTCCGTCGATCGTCCGCTGCCAGCTGAATTACTCATCACCTACCGATGGGTGCCTACCGTGCAAAAGAACTGCTCCAAACCACGTTGGAATCAGTCACTGATTACTCCCGAACGGTTGACTATCAGCTGTTGATTGCTATTTTTCTGTACATAGTAATACTACTTTTGGCCATCAACTGCTCTTACTTTCAGTTCGATGCGACCGTCTTTCGAGAGCGAAGTGACAGGAACGCCGACCGGCGCTACGACGTGGCGATCCGGGCGAGTGCCGAAGCACGGCGTTGCCACGAGGAGGGACAATCACGATACTGACGGGCGAGTACTGACTCGAAGACGAGTTAACAGTCGACGCTCGAGTCGAGAATCCGCAACCCGAACCGCGAGAGTCGGTCGAACCGGCCTACCAGGTGCCGTGGAACGTGTCGAACGAGAGGCTGTCGAGTGGCTTGTCGCCGACGGCGATGCGGTACTCGCCCGGGGTGAGCATCGGCTTGTGGAACTGCGGCCCGTCGTCGGTCGTGATTCGCGGACAGCCGGTGTTGACGAAGGCGTCCATGTCGAAGTTCCGGAGTCGGTCGGGGGTTACTTCGTCCATCGTGATGAGGTAGGCGTCGTCGTTGTCGTCGATGATGTCCTGTGCCATCTCCCAGCGACCCTGGCCGATCTTGGTACAGAAGATGACGCCCCACTTCTCGGCGTCCATCGCGCGGTGAACAGCGCCGTAGCGCTGCTTCATGAATTTGTCAGTGTCCGCGGGAGTCACGACGTTGTTGACCGGATCCGCGATGACGACGTGTTTGTCGGGGTGTTCCATCGCCAGACCCAGCGGGTGGAACTTCCCGCCGCCGACGTAGAGTACCTGTTCCGCGGGCACGTCCGCGCTCGCGTAGTTGCAGCCGAGGACCTGTCCCTCGTTGGTGAGTCGTTCGTCACCGCGACGGCTCTGGACCTCGTAGCCTCGGTCCTCCAGGAACTCGCGCATTTCTTCGTAGCGGTTCATGTGCTGGGCGGTGGTGACGAGGCCGACGCTCTCGGTCTCTTCGGGCGGCTCGAGGGTGTCCAGCGACTCCTCCATGATCGGCGTGACTTCGACGTTCGAGAACAGCGGGACGTAGATCACCTTGTCCGTGTCCTTCATCGGCGAGTGGCCGAAGTGGACGAACACGTCGGTGCGCTTCATCAGATAGGTGTCGAGGTCGCAGGCTCCGTAACACGGCTGGCCCGAAAGCATGAACGTCACGTCGTCGTCGGCCAACTCTCGCAGGTCGTCGGCGACGGCCGGACCGCGCCGTTTCAATCCCTCGGGGAACTGTAATCCGACCTTCTTTGCGTCTCGCTCCTCGATCGCGTCGACGATCTGCTCGAGTTCGTAGTCCCACTCGCGGTCGTGCTTGAGACGCATTCCCGTCTTTCGGAGGTCCCCTTCGCTGTACTCCGACTCTTGGCTCATTAGCCGTTCTAACGGGCACGGACGTATAACAGCGGCGCTTTTCGAATCCCGACCGACCGGCATGGATCCGCGGACGAGATCGATACGGCGTTCGACGCCGGATAGCCGATCCGTCGGGCGACCGGTTCGACCGTCCCAACAGTCATAGTACTGGAGTGTAAACGAGATTCTAATGTCAGCGGAACAGCCTGCAGACGGGTATCTCTTCGACCTTTACCGTCGATACATCGGTGAGCCAGAGGACCGGACCGACATCTACGTCGGATTCGGTCTGTTCCTCGGCGGAATCGGCCTCGCGATCATCGCCCTGGTGCTCTTTTTGTGGAGCACCACGTTCGAGGCCCGAACCGCGGCGTACGTCACGTGGTCCGAGCCGGCGTACGCGATCGTCATGATCGCGCTTCCCCTGTTGATGCTCGGAATCGTGGTCTTGCTCCCGTCGGAACGCCGAGTACTGTACACGTCGATCGCCGGCGTCGCCGTGACCATCGCGGCCGTCGCCGGGTTCCTCTACGCCTATCCCGATCACTGGAACGGCTACGGGAACAATTACACGGTGCAGGTCGTCGCGGTCTACGCCGTGGGACTGGCCGGGATCACCGCCTCGACCGGTGCAGCACTGATCGCTCACTATCTCGACATGGCCCGCACCATCGAACAGGTCGAAGCCGATGAGGGCGGAGACGATAACGAGGAGTTCTCCGACGCGGATATCCGCGAAGACATCGATAACGCGATGGAGGGGGTCGATCTCTCCTGGGGTGGCGTCGAAAAGACCGAACACCGCCGACTCAATTTCTCGGGAGACGATTTCGACGAGATCTCGGTCGACACCGACGCCGGGACGAAGACGGCCCGCTCGACCGGCGTCGACGCGCAGGTCGCCGGACTCAAGGGGCTGAAAGGCGGCGAGAAGAAGAAAACGACCTCGCAATCGACGGTCGACGATCAGACGGCGAAGCTAAAACAACTCCGCGAACAACAGCAAGCGGAGGAGTTGGCGACCGCGGACGACAGCTCGCTCGGACCGCTCTCGAGCCTGCTCGAGCGGTTCCGTAACCTCGTCAAGCGGCAGTAATATCCCGCGATGCCGTTAATCCATCCCTCTCGGATACTATTTTGAGATATAGTAAATTCACATAGATTTATAATCCATCGGTCACCTTGCCAAACTATGGCGAAAGGCCTAGATGTTGGGACGATGAACATCCTGTCTGCACAGCAGGATGGGAACGACACGGTGTTCGTGCAACAGCGAAACTCCTTCGTAGAGATCGAGTACTCGGATATGGCCGAGCAGATGCTCTCGCGAAGCGAAGTGCTCCACATTCGTAAGGACGACAAGGTGTACGTCGTCGGTGACGACGCCCTCAACTTTGCGAACATCTTCAACAAGGAAACGCGGCGGCCGATGAAACACGGGATCCTCTCGAACGACGAGAAGAGCGCAATCCCGATGATGAAGCTCATCATCGAGCAGGTCGTCGGCGAGCCGGCTTATCCCGACGAGAAACTCTACTTCTCGTCGCCGGCGGATCCGATCGATTCGGATCTCTCGACGCTGTACCACCAGAAAACGATCGAGTCGTTCTTAGACGACATGGGATACGACTCCGAACCGATCAACGAGGGGATGTCCGTCATCTACAGCGAACTCGCGGACAACAACTTCACCGGGCTGGGGATCAGTTTCGGTGCCGGGATGACGAACGTCTGTCTCTCCTACTACGCGGTGCCCGTCATGAAGTTCTCCGTCGCCCGCGGCGGCGACTGGGTCGACGAGCAGGCCGCCCGCGCGACCGGGACGCCGGTCGACAAGGTCACCTCGATCAAGGAAGACGACTTCGAACTCGACTTTACGACCGACGTCGGCGGCGTCGAGGGTGCCCTCTCGATTTACTACGAGAACCTGCTCGACTACGTCATCGAGAACATCGTCAAAGAGGTCGACGAGGAAGACGTCGAAGAGGGTCTCGACGTTCCCGTCGTCGTCACCGGCGGTACCTCGAGCCCGAGCGGCTTCGAGGCGCTGTTCCGTGACCACCTCGAGGACGCGAACATTCCGTTCTCGATCAGCGGTGTTACGCACGCGAACGAACCGCTCTACAGCGTTGCCCGCGGTGGCCTCGTGGCCGCCCGCTCCGACGAAGACGTCGACCACGACCGCGAGGAGGAAGAAGCCGAAGCACCGGCGAGCGAGTAACTCGCTGTTTCTCTTTCCGACGTAGTACGTACACTCCTCCGCTCGAGCCTCGGGTAATGGATGACACGTCTTGTTCGACTAGCGCCCGCGCGGGGCGAGTTACCCCTCGTAAAACCGATTGAACGCGTCCCGCCACGATTCCGGCTCTTCGTCCTCGCGGACGTGTTCGACCGGAACGTCCGCGAACGCACAGTGGGGACACGTCACCGTCGAGACGTCGCCCAACGAGAGTTCCTCGAGCGAGCCCTGACACCGTGGACACTTCATACCTGCCTCTCACACGGGCTCTCCTTAACTCTATTCGAACTTGTCATGAAAGCGAGACCCACAGACGGTTCGACCGCCGAACGGCGCAGTCGCCGGACCGCTCCCGAGTATTACTATCGGACATTTACAAAGATTTTTGTATGCGACTCATGTATAGATAGACAATGAGTACGTCATCAGGTACCGAATTCGAGCCGACGATCGAGGGCTGCCAGCCCGCGGACGTCACCCCGGTCACCCTCGAGGCCGAGTCGCTCGAGTCGACGGCAGCCGAACAACTCCGGGATTTGAAGCGCGAACTGACCGAGCAGGGACTGCTTCCCGCCGGCCTCACCATCGACGCCTGTTTCGACGAGGATTGCTCGCTGGCCACGCAGGACGAAATCGACCGCGTGCGCGGGTACGTTCGGGCCGGGTCGTTCCTCGGTGTCGGTACCGTGACGGTTCAGATCGACGATATCGCAGATCCCGAGAAGGTCCGACCCGCGCTGGCCGCCTGCGCGGAACGCGCCGAGCGAGAAGGGCTGGCGCTCGAACTCGACGGATCTATCACGCTCGACTCCTAAGAGAGCCGTAATGTCCGGCCCGTCTCGACGAACCCTCGCTCGAGCGCTCGAGGCGCTCGACGATTTTTCCGAGCCCTCCGCTGCACTCGAGCAGTACCTCACTCCTCCGGAGATCGCCGCCCACATCGCCCACCAGGCGCGGCTTCAGGGCGATCTCGAAGCGCAGGTCGTCGACCTCGGCACCGGAACGGGGATGCTCGCGATCGCCGCCTCGCTCGCGGAAGCCGATCGTGTTCTGGGAATCGACGTCGACCCCAATGCGCTCGCGCTGGCCCGGGCGAACGCCGCGCGGATCGACGAGGCGGGCAAGCACGGCCCGCTCTGCTGGCTCCGCGGTGACGCCACCCGCGCGCCGCTCTCGCTCACCGACGCGACCGTTCTCTCGAACCCGCCTTTCGGCGCGCAGCGCGGCAACCGCCACGCCGATCGCACGTTTCTCGAGACCGCGCGATCGATCGCCGCCGTCTCCTATACGATCCACAACGAAGGGAGCCGGGAGTTCGTCGAGTCGTTCGCCGACGACGAGGGGGGCGACGTCACGCACGCGTTTCGGGCCGAATTCCCGATCGCGAAGCGGTTCGATTTTCACACCGAAGCCGAGGCGACGCTCGAGGCGGAAGTGTTCCGAATCGAGTGGTCCTGATACCGTCTGATTTCGCCGAGGGAACGGCGTCTCGATCACCCCTCGAGTTGCTCGAGGCGAGCGTAGCGGCCGGCGTGCCAGCCGGTGACGAGTGCGACGATCGTCCCGACGACGACCGCGAGGACGAGGCCGAGCGCGTAGACCTCGGGCGGCGTCTGCAGGAGGGACTCGAACCCGGCGACGGTCGACGCGAGGTGGTTGAGCCCGATCGCGAGCAGCGGCGTGGCAGCGAGGCCGATGATCCCGCCGAGCAAGCCGATGACGAGTCCCTGTGCGCCGATCGTTCCCGCGAGCACCCACCGAGAGAGCCCGATCGCCCGGAGCGCGGCGAGTTCGTCCCGCTGCTGGTAGGCGACGAGCGCGAACAGGTTGACCGTCAGCACGATCCCGCCGACGAGGGCGAGGCCGACCAGCGTCGCGCCGCTCGCGAGGACGAGCGGTTGCTCTTCGACCATCGCGCCGACCTGCTCGTCGCTGGTGCGAACGTCGTAGGCGGCGTACTCGTCGTCGAGTTCGGCCCCGACCGCGTCGGCGTCGGCGTCGTCTTCGACGCTGGCGGTGACGAAGGTCGCTCGATCCGTTCCCGACGTCCCGGCGATCGCCTGGAGATCGGTCAGCGGAACCGCTTCCGCATCCGATCCCAGATACTGCGAGTAGTACGCGGCGATCCCGACGACGGTAAACTCGTGATCCCGAGCCGTCTCTCGAGACGTTCCCAAATAGACCGTGTCGCCGACCGAGACGTCCAGTTCCTCGGCGGTGTTGGGATCGAGGACGATCTCTTCCGTCGTCGGCTCGGTGGGACGTTCGCCGTCGAGGTGCTCGCCTTCGGAGAAGTTCAGCTCGGTTTCGAATCCGCCGCCCTCCTCGAACCCGAACTCGTCGTGCGTCTGCGGGACGCCGACTGCCGACGTCCGCTCGAGGGAGTCGGCGTCAGTCCCGATATACACGTCGTGCATCGCGATCGGTGAGGCGGAGCTGACGTCGTCGCGTTCGGCGATATCGGCCGAAACGCCGTGTGCGCCGACGATCGGGTTCTCCGTTCCGCTGGCCGAGGGATCGATCGGGTCGCTCGAGATCCAGATGTCCCGACCGGCGTTTTCGAGGCCGTCCTCGCCCGTCTCGACGACGCCGACGCCGAGACTGGCGAGCAGCGTCACGGACAACACCGCGAGCATCACGGCGAAGACGGTGAGTGCGGTCCGACCGGGGGAGCGCCGAAGCTGTGCGAACGCGAGGCCGAACACGGCTCTCGTCCGCGTCGCCGCTCGTCGGAGGCTCATCGTCCCACCTCCTCGAGTACGGACGTCCGAGAGGCCACCGCGAGCGGGTAGGGGATGGCGACGAGCCCGGAAACGAGCGCGACGACGAGCGCGTAGGGCACGAACACCGGGTGGACCTGCGCGACGGCACCCGGGGAGACGGTCGCGCTGGCGGCCGCGTTGACGCCGTGGATGCCGATGACCCCCAGGACGATCCCGAGAAGCGCACCGCACAGCGTCGTTAGGAGCGTCGACATCGCGACGACCACGAGTCGGCTGTGGGTGGGGAACCCGACCGACTCGAGGACGGCGAGCATACGGCGGTCCTCGTTGACGGTCATTCCCGCGGTCGTCGCGACGAACGAGGCGCAGATCGCGATGCCGACGACCAGCGCGAGCAGACTCGTCGCGAACGCCAGCCCGTCGCCGAACAGCGACGACGGGTCGGCTCCGCCGGTGGATTCAATCGCCGCGTCGGGATACGCATCCGCCGCGGCGGTCTCCCCGGCACCGGCGTCGCCCCAGATCAACATCTGGTCGGCGAGTTGGCCGTCGTCGGCTCCGGCGAGCGTCTGTAGTTCGCTCAGGTGAACGAGCGCGATCGGCGTCTCGTCGTCGCCGTCGCCGGCCTGCTCGACGGTAGTCGCGGTAACCGACGGTGCCGAGACGTTTGCGGGAATGTGTGCGCCCCCGACGGCGAGTTCGTCGCCGGTCTCCGCCTCGAGTCGGTTCGCAGCGGCCGCCGAGAGCACGATCTCTCCCTGCCGGGTGCCGTTGTACGAGCCGTTCGCGTAGTGCGAGTCACCCGGCTCGAGGTGCTCCGTTGAGAGCCCGCTGACAGTCCGCGGTTCGTCGTCGGGAACGACCCCGACGAGCAATACCGTCCGTGGATCGCCCTCCCCGTCCGCCGGCTCGAACTGGACCGGTTCGATCAGAACCGGCGACGCGTGGTCGACGCCGTCTTCACCGCGGATCGTCTCGGCTCGTTCGTTGGTCTCGCCGAGTCGCGGCCCCTCGACTCCGTCGACGGCCGACAGGGTGTCGCTCTCTTCGGGACTGATCTGGACAGCGGCGTCGTTGTCCGCGATCGCTCCGCCGTCGGCGAGCGCCAGCGCGATTCCCGTTACGACGATGAGTAGCGCGATCGTCAGCGCGACGGCGCTGATCGTCGCCACGATTCGGCCCGATTTGGTTTGTACCGTGCGTTTCCACAGCCGAACGATCGAGACGCTAACGAGTCCTTTCCACCGAGTCCGACGCGTTCCGGCGGCATCTACGTCGAACTCGTCATCCCCCATCCGTGACCACCCGTCCGTCGCGGAGTCCGATCACGTGGTCGGCGACGGCGAGCGTCGCATCGTCGTGCGAGGCGACCAGCACGGCCCGATCGCGACCGATATCCGTCAGAAGTTCGAGCACCTCCTTCCCGGTCGCCGTATCGAGTTCGCCCGTCGGCTCGTCGGCGACGATGACGTCCGGATCGGTCACGAGCGCTCGAGCGATCGCGACGCGCTGGCGCTCGCCGCCGCTGAGTTCGCCCGGAAGGTGATTGATTCGATCCCCGAGACCGACCTGCTCGAGTAAGGATTCGGCGCGCTCGCGCCGTTTCGACCGGGGGATCCCTGCCTGAACGAGGGGCAACGCGACGTTCGCCCGGGCGGACAGGGACGACAGCAGATGAAAACGCTGGAAGACGATCCCGACGTGGCGACGACGGAGCCTCGTTCGCTTCCGATTCGAGAGGGCGGTGAGGTCGGTCCCGAGCAACTCGACCGCGCCGTCGGTCGGGACCAACAGGCCGGTAACCGCGTGCAGAATCGTCGACTTCCCGCTCCCGCTTGGCCCTTCGAGTCCGACGATGTCGCCCGCCTGAACGGCGAGCGAGACGTCCCGGAGTGCAGTCACCGTCCGATCACCGCCCGAGTGGCCTCGGCCGCCGTTCGCGCCGTACTCGTGCGTGACGTCCGCGAGACGAACGGCCGCCGTCGAGTCGGCGTCGCTACTCGTCTGGCCATCCGAGGCGGTCGCCTGCTGCAGTGCATGGTTGCTCATCTGTCCAGAATTCAACTCGGTCGAACGGACGGCTCATCGGGTCATTGTTTCTCTCCGGCTTCCCGTAGCCATGACCCCGTTAATTTCTCATCTAATTCTTTGTGAATTATTGCACATTGACAACTGTGCTCGGAACGCGACCATCTGGGACAACAATGCGTTTGGGACCGACAACCGCCGCCCCGCTCGTCCGAAACGTGACTGTACTGATGACTGTCAGACCATCGCACGTGTTCGTCGGCCGTTCCGAACAGTCGACCACAGCCGTCGGTCCGATAGTACCGAGCGGAATCCCGCTCGAGACGCTAGAGGACGGTGCGTACACGACGCGAGCGTGTTCGACCGACTGCGGACGACTCCCGTCGGAATAGTAACAGTACGGAGACCCAAACTCGAATCGGCCTCCTCGGAGGGCGCCGACTAGTGGTATGTTTCCTCGCTCGCAACGGCGATCCGGGTCCCGTTCGACGACGCGTAGATGGTGCCGTTCTCGTGCTCGAACGCCAGCCCGCCTGCTATCGTCGACTCGCCCTCCCCAGGCATCGGTGTCGTTGCGACGGTGTCGATATCCGTCCCGGCCCCTTCGACCTCGAGGACGAATTCACCGTCCTCAAGTGCGATCGTGACGTTTCGGTCGTCGATGCGAACGTCGGCGCGCGACTCGTTGGACTCGTGGGCGATCCGGCGATCCTCGCCGTCCGCCCAGATCGCGACCTGATAGACGGTTTCGTTGCTGACCGGCTCCCAGCCGGTTCGTTCGACGTGAACGGTCTCGCGCCAGCCGGGGCCGCCGACGACGATCGATTCCTCGCCCGAGAAGGCGAGTTGCTGGGCCGGAACCACCTCCGACCAGAGCTGTCGCCGTTCGCTCGCGACGATCACGCCGCTGGATTCGATGGAAACGGCCTCCGCGAGCGGACCGACTCTGACCGGCGACGTGAGTTCGTTTTCGACGCTCTCGGCGTACTGAATCGTGTAATCATCGACCTCGACGGCGGCGTCCGAGGACGCGGTGGCGTCGTCGAGGACGAAGAGGTTCACCGGAATCGCCACTCCCGCGACGACGGCGAGAACGGCGAGAACGGCGACGTACGCGGTCCGCCGCTGGCCAAGGTTCGACAGCCGGGTCGTCTCGCGTGCGCGCTCACCGCCGCTGATCTCGCTGATCCGCTCTATTCTGGCTGCGGTGGCCGTGGACCCGTCACCGGCGTTTCGACTGAGTTCGAGCGGCCGATCTACGGGTGAACTGGGGCCGGATCGACTGCCTCGAGCGAACAGGCGATCGATTCGTCGCGGGACGAGCGGCGTTTCGGTGCCCGTAATCGCGAGCGTCACCACGAGCGCGAGCGCGGTGACGATCAGGACGCCGGGTCCCTGAAAGAGTATGTAGGTGTTCTCGCCGCCGAACCAGTAGATCTGCCACAGTCCCTTTGCGAAGCCGACGAGGAGGATGGCCAGCCAGATTCGAAGCGGATCGGGTCGATAGTCGCGCCGGCGGAGTACCGCGATACCGAGGACGAGGCCGATGAAGAACCCGAGCGCGTGGCCCTGGATGGCGATGCCCGCCCAGGAGGGAGCCGACGCAGGGCTCGGCTCGGCGACGTAGACGCCAACCGGGTTCCGTAGCGCCCGGTAGAGCGTCAGCAGGACGCTCTGGACGCCGAGCGTGCCGACGATCGTCGCGATCGGATAGTGAACCAGCGCGAAGGCCGCGAACGCGAAAACGACGCCCGAGAAGCCGATCACGGGGCCGAGTGCGAACAGGCTCGTGACGATCGTGACGACGACGACGGCGAGCGGGAAGACGACCAGCGCTCGGATCCACGGCGTGGTGTACCACGTCCAGAGCCGCCCCTCACCGCGTTCGTCGGGGTAGTGTCCCCACGCGTACTCCACGATGGGGGCGACGACGAGCGCGCCGGAGAAGTTCCCGAGAAGGTGGTTCGGCCCGGCGTGGGAAAACCCCGCCGTCAGCATCCCTACCGGGTAGAAGTACGAGTACGCCCGGTAGGGGGTGGTTACCGGGTTCGTGAACTCGGTGATGCCGTCCTGGACGAACAGGTAGACAGAGAGGACGAGCCCGATGACGATAAGCGACCCCCACGGCACCCCCAGTACGAGTCGCGATCGGACGGTCTCACCCCAGCCGCGCTCCGGTCGGTGGAGCCGCCTGACGACCGCGACGGAGACGAGCAGCGCCCCCACCGTGGCGACCGAGACGAGGATCGGAAGAACTTCCGTCAGGAGGGACGCGTCCGAGAGCATATCCAGAGGTTCGAGCGAGGCTGTATAGGGATTTACATTCTCGATCCCGTCGTCCATTCGACCGTCGTTCGGCCTCGAGTCACCGTCGGCCGATCTCGAGGCCGCGATCCGTCCCCTCGAGTCACCCCTCGACGCCGAAAGGAAAGGTACAAGCAGCCGACGAACGGAAAACAGGACATGGAACTGCGGGTCACCGAGAGCACCGAGAACGAACTCTCGATCGAAATCGCCGGCGAGGACCACACGTTCATGAACGTCCTCAAGGGCGCACTGCTCGAGCACGACGACGTAAGCGCCGCCACCTACGACGTGAATCCCGAACAGTCGGGTGGCCAGACCGAACCGATTCTCACGATCAAGACCGTGGAGGGCGTCGATCCGCTCGAAGCGCTCGAGGACGGCGCAATCACCGTCCGCGAGAAGGCGGTCTCGTTCCGCGACGCGTTCGAAGCGGCCGCATAACGCTAGTCGGTGCCTCCGTTCTTCGGTTGATCCATTGAGAAAACCGGCTCGAGCCGTAGCACCCTCCTCGAGCGCGCTCGCGAGGACGTGACAGCGCTCGCTCCGCGGCTTCGCCGCTTCGAGGTCGCACCGCTCGCCCTTTCTGTCCGCCAGGGCCGGCTACCGGCCTGCCCCCCCGGGTCCCACGGCTCCGCGCACTCTCGCGCGGAGCCGTACTCCCGGCCGAACGGCGCGCGCCGGCTGCGAGGCGTAACGCGAGCGCCTCGAGAGTCGTGGTTTCGACTAGCACGCCGCGTACAAGACGTAGATCGAGCCGTCGACGACGTGGAGGTCCAGCCCCTCACTATCGAGTTCGGGGCCGCCGCTGTTGTCACGGAGGGAGGCGGCGATGTCATCGGCGAGCGCCGCCTCGTCGTCGTAATCGGCAGTTGACAGGGTCCCCGGAAACTGTCTAATGTGGGGTGCGTCCCGACAGTCCGCGCCGAAGTCACTCGGTTCCACCCCGTCGGGCTCCGCACCCTCGTATTCGATCGCGACCAGCGCGCGGTTGTGGTACTCGGCGTACGCCGCGAGGTCGCCGTCGTGCGTTCGCGAGGCGTCTCCGTCCCGTTCGGCCTCGAGTCGCTCGTGAACCTCCCCTTCGGCGGCTTCGAGATCGAGGCCGGCCGCCTCCGTTCCCTCGCCCGGCGCGTCGGGCGGCGACGGCGCGCCGACGCCGGGAATAATCGAGAGCGGAACGATCCCGGTCGCGAACAGCGCGACGATCAGGCCGAAGACGACGACGATCGGCGTGTAGGGTCTGGCTACCTCGAGCCATCCCGGGGTGACCAGATCTCGCTCGACGTCGTCGTAGGTCTGTTCGGTCTTCTCGAGTTCGGGATTACCGCACCGCGAGCAGGGCGGGTTGTTCTTGACGTGATCGCGGCCGCAGTTCGGACAGGTCCAGACGTAGGTCGTTCCGGTGTCGACCGTGTCGGTCCGCGGGACGGACGACTCGTCGTCCCCTTCGCGGACGACGGCCTTCTCGAAGGCGTTGTGTCCGCAGTTGTCGCAGGGTGGATCGTTTTCCGCGTGTGGTTTGCCACACCACGTACACCGCCACTTCACAGGTAGTAGAGCGCGACGCTGCGAGTATAAGCGTATTGAAAACCGAAACGTGACGACTCCGTCGCCGCTCTCAGCGCCGAACCGGAACGTCCCGCTCCTCGAGATACCGCTTCACGTCGTCGATCGAGTGCTCGTCGAAGTGGAAGATCGACGCCGCGAGGCCGGCGTCGGCGTCGGCCTCGGTGAACACTTCGTGCATGTCCTCGGGACCGCCACAGCCCGAAGAGGCGATGACCGGCGTGTCGACGGCCTCGCTGACGGCCGCCGTCAGCGGGATGTCGTAGCCGTCTTTCGTGCCGTCCTTGTCGATCGAGTTGACGAACAGTTCGCCCGCGCCCCGCGTTTCGGCCTCCGCGGCCCACTCGAGGACGTCGATTTCCGTCCCTTCGCGACCGCCTTTCTTCGTACACTCGAACCAGCAGGACTCGCCGTCGATCTCGACGTAGTGCTCGCCGCCCTCGTCGAAGCGCCGTCTGGCGTCGACGCTGATGACGATGCACTGGCTACCGAAGGCGCGCGCGCCCTCGTTTATCAGTTCGGGTCGCTCGAGCGCGCCCGTCGTGATCGAGACCTTGTCCGCGCCGGCGCGCAGCGTTTCCTTGATGTCGTCCGTCGTTCGGATACCGCCGCCGACCGTGAGCGGGATGAAGACCTCGTCGGCGACGCGTTCGACGACGTCGAGCATGGTCTCGCGCCCCTCCGCGGAGGCGGTGATATCGAGGAAGACGAACTCGTCGGCGCCCGCTTCGTTGTACGCTTTGGCCATCTCGACCGGATCGCCGGTGTACTTGAGATCCTCGAAGTGAACGCCGGTGTAGACCGCCGGGTTCCCGTCCTCGTCCAGGTCGACGTCGATACACGGGATGATTCGCTTGGTCAGTACCATATGGGTGTTGTGCGAGCGTTGGGACCCGGAGTAGTAAAGTGGTCTGCATCGGGCGATCGGGACAACCCGCTTTCCGTGTAGGTGACTTTATTATGCTCAATCGGCAACACGCACCTATGAGCGACGATACGGACCCGGAAGTGGACGAGGATTCGGCCGCCGATGTCGGCCACGATCTCGAGGCCGAGCGAACGACCGCCCCGATGAGCGAGTATTCCTCGCGTGCGGTCGCCGTCGGCTTTCTCGTCATGGCGATCGGCGTAGCCGTAGCGTTCGGAATCCCGCTGCTAACGGTCTGATGCTAACGGCTGAGGGAGTAATACGAAAACCGAGTTAGAAGACGTACTCGTCGTCGTGGCCCATCATGCCGTCGTCTTCGAGGCCGGTGCCGCCGGTCGTTCCTTCCTCTTCGTCCATCGGTCCACTGGTCTTGTAGGCCTTGATGCCCGTCGACAGGAGGTCCTCGATCGCCTCCTCACGGTTGACGAATTCACCGCGCTCGACCATCTGGGCGATTTGCATCTCGAGGTGCTCTGGTATGGTGATCTCTACTTTCGGCATCTGATTCGGCTTTCGGCGAGGGGGTATTTAGGTTTGACGGGGACTCTACTCGCGATCACCCGTACCAGTCACTATTGATGATGAACGTATCTCCCATCAGACTGTCGGGTTAGCGGTAGATCGACCCGCGGTCGGCGAGTGAGGGAAGTACTGCCTGTTGAGAGGAGTCGCGCTCCACCGAGCGGGATCGCTGGCGGCTGTGTACAACCGATGGCCGAAGATCGACGGTCGCCGCCCGCCGAATCGGTTATGAGAAGGATGCTCGCTGCGGTCGTTCCGATCCGCGTCGATTCAGTTACTTGTTCCCCATCACCGAGTCGAACGCGTTCTTGAGCGTCGTCCCCGGCTGGGTGATCGAATCGAGCTGCTGGCGCATTTTCCGCTGGTTGAAGTAGCTCGCGAACGCGAGGATGGTCGGCGGCCAGAGCCCGATGAACGTACCGAGCTGGCGTTCTCCCCGGATGAAGAAGTAGTACAGCGAGAGCCCGACCGATGCGGCCGACGCGATGAACGCGGGACCCATGGCCTGTTCGCCGACCTCTTCCGCTGCCTGTCCGGACATCTCTCGTTCCGTCATCTGTTGTCTGCTTTCCATACACTACCTGACTAGCCGAGACCGTACTAAGGGATGGCGAGGGTTTCGCGAGGAAGCCTCCGAATTGTGACGTCGATTCGACTCTTTCAGTACGTTTCAGGTACGGTTCCCTCCCGGGAATACGAGCTTATTCGGTGGGAGTCGTATCACTCCGCCCGGGAGCTACCGGTCACGCTGTCGTACCGAGACGACCGGCAACTGGAGCGCGGCCACGGCATCGCTACACTGCCTCCGTCTGCGGGTGCCACGACGGTAGCGTCACATCTACGGTCGTCGCGACGAACGCACGTATATGATCAACGACGTCACGGACCTCTACCAGGAGTTCGGCGACGAACGGCTTCCGCCGGGCCAGCGCGAAACCTCGGCGTTCCCGGTCCTCTCGAAGAGCGGAACGCCCGATTGGGATCTCGAGACGTGGGAGTTCACCGTTACGGGTGCCGTCGAGGAAGAACTCGCGTTCTCGTGGGACGAGTTCCGCGACCTTCCCGGTGAAACCCAACGACAGGACTTCCACTGCGTCACCGGCTGGAGCAAGTTCGATTGCGAGTTTACGGGCGTCTCGTTCCCGGAACTCGCCGATCGAGCGGGGGTCGACGACGGTGCGGTCCACGTCATGTTCTCCGCGCTCGACGGCTACACGACCGATCTCCCGCTCGAGGACTGCCTGCGCGAGGAAGTACTGTTCGCCTGGGAGTACGACGGCGACGCCCTGTCCGAGGATCACGGCGGACCGCTACGGGTCGTTACGCCCCACAGGTACGCCTACAAGGGGGCGAAATGGGTCGACGGCATCGAGTTCCTCACCGAACCCGAGCGCGGCTACTGGGAGCGACGCGGCTACTCTCAAACGGCAAACCCGTGGCAGGAAGAACGGTACAGCTAGCCCGCGAGCCGTTCCCGGAGGACGCGCTCCGCGGTCTCCGACGGATTCGGATTGCGTTCACGAGAATACGGCGTGCAACCACCACTGGACAGCGATCAGGATAGTTAGGCTGAAGGCACGGCGGTCCTGAGGTGGGTTCGATGGATCGATCGTCGGGTGAGCGTCGGTTGGCGGGTGGGGTGGACTCGCTGCCAGCCGACGAAACGACCGCTCTCGTCAGCCACAGCCGCGAACTCGAGGACGTTTCGTTCGGTGCGATCCTCGACGCCGACGCCGAGTCGCGGGTGCTGTGGGCCACGCCCGACGGTCTCGAGGTCGTTGGACGCGGTATCGCCGCTCGGGTGACCGCCAGCGGGCCGGGTCGATTCGACCGCATTCGGTCGAAAGCCGACGCCGCCTTCGACGGACTCGAACACGACGGGCCCCGAGTCGCCCGCCCGCGGGCGTTCGGCGGGTTCGCGTTTCACGACGGACACGAGCCGAGCCCACCCTGGTCCGGGTTCGACGCGGCGTCGTTCGTTATTCCGCGGATTCTCGTCGTCCGAAGCGACGACGGGACCTGGCTGACGGCCGTCGGGAGCCGCGACGAGGAGGCCGCGGATTGGCTCGCGCGCTGGGACGACCGACTGGCGGATTTCCCGGCGATGCAACCCAGCGGCACCAGTCCCGGCGTCACGTCGACGCGGCGGACGACCTCCCCCGAAGACTGGACGACCCAGGTCGAAACCGCCCTCGAGCGGATCGACGGCGGGGACCTCACGAAGGTCGTCCTCGCCCAGTCCCTCTCGGCTGCCCTCGAGGCGTCGGTCGACGTTCCCGGAACGCTCGAGCGACTGCGCCGACGGTATCCGAACTGCTATCGGTTCCTGATCGGCAACGAGGTGGGCGGCACCTTTTTCGGCGCGCCACCGGAGCGCCTCGTCTCGAAGCGGGGCAACCGCATCGAGACGGAGGCCCTCGCGGGCTCTGTACCGCGCGGCGAGACGCCCGACGAAGACGACGCCCACGCCGCGCGAATGACCGACAGCGAGAAGGTACAACACGAGCACGGACTCGTCGTCGAGGCGATACGGAACCAACTCGAGCCCCTCGCACGCGAACTTACCGTCGGCGACCGAACGGTAAGACGGTTAGCGACGATTCAACACCTGCAGACGCCGATATCGGCGACACTTGGTGGAGATAGCCACATCCTCGAGATCGTCGAAGCGCTGCATCCGACGCCCGCCGTCGGTGGCGTCCCGCCGGCGACAGCGTGGGAGACCATCCACGACACGGAAACCTTCGAACGGGGCTGGTACGCCGCGCCGATCGGCTGGTTCGACGACGCGGGCGACGGCGAGTTCGCGGTCGGCATCAGATCGGGAATCGCGACCGACGAGACGGTCACGCTCTTTGCCGGTAACGGAATCGTCGCCGACAGCGACCCTCGCGACGAGTGGGAGGAAGTACAGTTGAAGTTCCGACCGATCCTCGACGAACTCAGGTGATTCGATGAGCACGCCAAACCGCGCGACCCTCTGGGGGCGCGTCCTCGTCGACGAACTCGCGAAGGGAGGACTCGAGGCCGTTTGTCTCGCTCCGGGGAGTCGATCGACGCCGCTGACGGTCGCGTTCGCCGAGCGCGCCGGGATCGAGGTCTACTCGCATCTCGACGAACGCTCGGCGGCCTTTTTCGCGCTCGGCCGCGCTCGTCGTACCGGCGAGCCGACGGCGCTGGTCTGTACCTCCGGGACGGCGGCGGCGAACTTCCACCCCGCCGTGATGGAGGCCGATCAGGCGCGGGTGCCGTTGCTCGTCCTCACGGCCGACCGCCCCCGCGAACTCCGCGACAGCGGCGCGAATCAGACGGTCGATCAGGTCGCACTCTACGGCGGCGCGGTTCGGTGGCACGCGGAGCTTCCGGAGCCCGAAGCCGACGAGCGCAAAGTCCGGAGTCTCAGGACGACCGCCGCGCGGGCGCTGTTCGAGACGGCGGGAACCGACCCCGGCCCCGTCCACCTGAACTGTCCGTTCCGGAAGCCGCTCGAGCCGATGGAGGTTCCGGGAGCCGTGCCGGACGCGTTCGCGGAGACGCTGGCCGGTCGGGGGCGCGAGGGAGCGTTCGTCCGGACCAGCGCCGGTACGCAGACGCTCGAGGACGAGCAGTACCGATCTCTCGTGCGTGCGCTCGCCGATGCCGATCGGCCGCTGATCGCGGCGGGACCGGCCGATCCCGCGGCTCTGTCGGGGCTCGAACCCGACCACGTCGTCGCCGTCGCCGAACGCATCGGCGCGCCGATCCTCGCGGATCCGCTCTCGAACCTGCGATTCGGCCCGCACGTCGCGGATAAGAGTGAGAGCGATACGAGCGAGAAACTGATCTACGGCGGATACGACGGCTACATCGATGCAATCCCGGATCCGGACGTCGTCGTCCGGTTCGGCGCGTCGCCGACCTCGAAACCGCTCCGTCACGCATTGGGCGATTCGGAGGCTCGACAGTTCCTCCTCGATCCCGCCGGCGCGTGGCGCGAGGCGACCTTCACCGCGACGGATCTGCTCGCGGCGTCGCCCGGACGCGTGTTCGAGCGCCTGTCCGAGAACGCCGAGGAACTCGAGGATATCGACTCGAACGTCGGTTCGGGGTCCCGAGAACCGACGAGCCAGTGGCTCGCCTATTTCGACGAGGCGGAGCGCCGCCACTGGGACGTTCGAGATGACGCGCTCACACCGGACGGACTCGAATCCGATCCGTTCGAGGGTGCCGTGCTCGCGACCGTCTTCGAGGACGCCCCCGATCCGGCGACCGTCTTCGTCTCGAACAGTATGCCGATCCGGGACGCGGATCGGTTCGGTCGCCCGCGAACCGCCGATCTTACGGTTCTCGGAAATCGCGGGGCGAGCGGCATCGACGGGATCGCGAGCACCGCCCTCGGAGCCGGCAGCGCGACCGACGACCCGCTCGTGCTCGTTACCGGCGATCTCGCCTTCTACCACGATTCGAACGGGCTGCTCGCGGTCGACCGCTGTGGCGTCGACGCCACGATCGTTTTGTTGAACAACGACGGCGGCGGCATCTTTCACAAACTCCCGATCGAAGGCTTCGAACCGCCGTTTACGGACCAGTTCAAGACGCCCCACGGCCTCGACTTTGCGGCCCTCGCGGAGCTGTACGGGCTCGAGTTCGAGCGCGTCGATCCCGTCGACTTCGCGGCCGCGTATCGGCGCTCGCTCGAGCGCGAGGGCACGCAGGTGCTCGCCGTCGGATTCGATTCGGAAGCGAATCATCGGCGACGGAACGCCCTCGAGCGGCAAGTTCTCGAGCGAATCGATACCGAGCGGGAGTCGTAGTCAGGGACGTAGCGCCCACCAGAGCGCGAGGGCGTACCCGAACGGAATCCACACGAATCCGAGCGTGACGAGCCCGCTGACCGAGAACGGTGTGAGGACGCCCGTCTGGATCATTCCGATCGGAAACAACAGGCTCCACGATCCGAACACCAGGGTCGCGACTCGGGGTCTCGTCAGCAGGTAACCGACGAGACCGAGCGCGCACGCGGCGACGATTCCGTTGACCAACGTCGGAAACAGCGGGCTGAGACTCGCGGCGACGAACACCGGATAGAGTACCCAGAGACAGCCGATCGTCACCGCCGTCGTCCGATCGACCGGTCGGCCGTCCCGCTCGAGGTCGATATCGTCGTCCCAGTCGTGGACGGCGTACCGGAACGTCGACGCCGAATCCTCGTCGGCGTGGCCTCCCGCCGTCGTGTCGGTTCCGGCACTCGAGGCCGCTCGACTGTCGGATTCGAACGGCCAGCCGCTTCTGGCCCGTCGTTGGGCCGTCTTTCGGCGGCGTCGGTTCCGCTGACGGGCGTGATGGCTCGTCGTTCGACCGCTGCGATCCGATTCCGCTCCGGCGCGCGTTCGACCGGTTCCCGTCCGCGTCTGGCTGGTGTAACCGCCCGACCGTCGGCCGGCGGTCGTGCTCTCGCTCGAGTCGTCCGTCGCCGATGCGTTCGCGTCGGCCGTATTCGATTCGTCGGCGTTCGACTCGCTCGAGCGGGCGGTCCGCCGGGCGAGTCGCGCGTAGGCGTCGTGGCCGAGTCGGTCGTATCTGGCCCGTTCGGTGCCGTCGGTCAGCACCGACTTCGCCGTCGAGACGCGTTTGAACTGCTCGGCGGCGTCGGGCGCGTCGTTGTGATCCGGATGGGTCTCGAGGACGCGCTCGCGGTAGGCCGCCTGAATATCGTCTCGGCTGGCGTCGGCTTCGACCTCGAGGATCTCGTAGTACGTCTCGCCCATCGACTGCATCACGATCGGTGGCCGTGGAAGAAAATCGTGTGGGTTCGTTGACTGTCCGCCCCGAATACAAGTCGCCTGAACTGATGAGTCAATTGTGATCGCTGATTCGATCACCGCGCTACGAGGCCGATTTGCGACAGATAAACCCCATGGCGATATACGAAATGGGCAGGGGTACGAGGCACAGCCTACCGGCTGAACTGCGACGCTAGTGGGGAAACCGAGCCGGTCACGGCAGTGCAGGCTGGTTCCCAGAGCAACGACTCGACGGCAGTGAGACGTACGGGCGCGCTCGAGGCGTCCATCGCCCGTAGAGCAGCGAGAACTGACACGGCTCGTCCCGGACGCAGACGACACACGTACCGACTTTCCCAAGTTGAACACGAAAGCTGTCGACGAGTAACCTTATGAGATAGTGTTCCACACAACGCATTTATGGACTGACTGACTAGTCAGTCAGTATGTGGCGACCGCACAACCGTTTCCCCCTCTTCGTCCCCGACCGGCCCCGCTCGAGGGCGTTTTCCGCCGCTCGGAAGTCGACGCGGAACGACGCACGTTCACCCCGGTTGCGAACCGCTCCCGTTTCGAACGCAACTCGTGTCGGTGGAACATGAGTGGTGCCGGCGAGAGTCGCGCCGTCGACGTAACCGACGGCGACCTGTTGAAGCCGATCGCCTTTCTGGCGATTCCGCTCGTCCTCACGCAGTTGCTTCAGGTCGCCTACAACGTCGCTGATACGTTCTGGGTCGGCCGGGTCGGGTCGGACGCCGTCGCCGCCATCTCCTTTGCCTTCCCGATCATCTTTCTGGTGATCAGCGTCGGCGGCGGCTTTACCGTCGCCGGAACCATCCTGATCGCCCAACACAAGGGGGCGGACAATCACGAGGAGGTCGATCACGTCGTCGGCCAAACGATTTCGTTCGTCCTGCTCGTGTCGATCGTCGCCTCGATCGTCGGCTACGTCTTCACACCGCAGCTGATCGCGCTCATCGGCGCGGAAGCCGGAAGTCCGGTTCACGGAATGGCCGTGAGCTACACGCGAGCGTGGTTCCTCGGCACGGTGACGGTGTTCGCGTTCTTCATGTTTCAGGCGTTGCTGCGCGGCTGGGGCGATACGCGCACGCCGCTTTACCTGATGACCATCAGCGTCGTCCTCAACGTCGCCCTCGATCCGTTCCTCATTCTCGGCTTCGAGAACAATCCGGTCTTTCACGTCCTCGGGCTGGGCGGCCTCGAGTCGACGTTCTACGCCGCGACCGGATTCGCCGGATTCGGCGTACAGGGTGCCGCGATCGCGACCGTGTTCAGCCGCGCGGTCGGCGCGGCGGTCGGCATCTGGCTCCTCTTTTCCGGCCAGCTCGGCATTCGGCCGTCGCTGTCGCAGTTTCGGCTGCGGTTCGAGACCGTCAAAACGATCGTCCGACTGGGAATCCCCGCGGGGATCGAACAGAGCACTCGAGCGCTCGGACTGACGGTGTTGACGGCGTTCGTCGCTATCGCCGGCGCCGACGCCGTCGCGGCCTACGGTATCGGCAGCCGCGTCTACGCCGTGTTCACGCTGCTATCGCTGGGAATCGCACAGGCGACCGAGGTGGTCGTCGGACAGAACCTCGGCGCGAAAAAGAGCGACCGCGCCCGCCGGGGCGTGTTGTTGAACGCGGGACTTGTCGGCGGCGCGTTCGCGGCGGTGAGCGTCGTCGTCTACGCGTTCGCACCCGAGATCATCGGCGTCTTCCTGACGGGCGACGAGTCGAGCGACGTCGTTCGAATGGGTGCGGAGTTCCTCATGATCGTCGGGCCGACGTTCGCCTTCCTCGGGGTGTTTCAGATACTGATGGGGGCGTTCCGGGGCAGCGGGAGTACGCGGATCGCGATGGGGTTTTCGATCCTCTCGCTGTGGGTCATTCAGATCCCGATCGCGTTCGGCCTGATTCAGTGGGCCGGGATCGGCGAGACCGGCGTCTGGTACGCGATGGCGGTATCGAACGTCGTGAGCGTCCTCGTCGCGGGGCTCTGGTTCCTTCGGGGGACGTGGACGAGCGGCGTTATCGATACCTCGCCCGCACCCGCCGATTGAGTCGGTATCGACGGACGAACGCCCGGTGAACGGTCGAGTTTTCTCGGTATCGCTCGATCGGTGCCGTCCGGTTCACCGGCCGGTTTCCCCTCCGAAACGAGTCGAATAGCTAGCTATTGGACGTGCGAAATAGAGATTTACCGTTTGACACTAGCGCGATGAACCGTTTCGACGGCGGTCGCGACCGCTCCACGTTGGAACTGCGTTAGGATCGAGTTAGTCGCGGCCAGATACCGTCGTACAGGAACGGCGTTTGTCACCGCGGATGGTTGGGAAACGCCACAGGGAGTACGGGCGTCGAAGCAGTTGGAGCGAATATCACCGATCGCAGAGATGTCGTGTGATCGAGCGTCTATTGACCTGTAGTGGCCGCAATACCGCAGTCCCAATAGTCTGTTTCCCAGTATAAACACGAGATGGTTCCCGACGGGAACTCGAGAGCGAATCCGCTCGGAACGTCCGATACGCGGTTCGTGCGAATTATCGTCGTTAACAGGCTGAACGATCGCACCGGTTCTTGCCAAGCGGGAGTCAACTGTGACGTGATATGTCTAATGCGATAGTAGGATATGAGTACGAACCGGACTCACGACCGCCAGTTCTCGGCGAAAACCCGACGATCAGGAGTGGGACGGTCATCTACAACGATGTCGTTAGCGGCGACGACTTCCAGACCGGGCATAACGCGGTCGTTCGCGAGTTCACGACGCTCGGAGACAACGTCCTCGTCGGGACGAACACCGTTATCGACGGCGAGACTGACGTCGGATCGAACGTAAGCCTACAGACCGACGTGTACGTCCCCACCAACACGACGATCGGCGACAACGTCTTCGTCGGCCCGGGAGCGGTCATGACGAACGATCCCGCACCGACGCGTAAACAAACCTCCCTTCGCGGACCGACGCTCGAGGACCACGTCTCGGTCGGAGCCAACGCGACGGTGCTTCCGGGAATCACGATCGGTCACGGTTCGTTCGTCGCCGCCGGTTCGATCATTACGAGAGACGTTCCGAAGCGACGGCTGGCGGTTGGGTGCCCGGCGACGCTCGAACGGCTTCCCGAACAGTTGCGGGGGCGGAATCGACCGTAATGTCCGCGATTGCGAGACCGATTCTCGGCGAGGCGGAAGTCGAACGCGTCGCGGAGGTTATCCGAAGCGGCATGATCGCCGACGGGTCGACGGTTCGGGAGTTCGAACGCGAGTTCAGTGCCTTCTGTGGCGTTGATCACGGCGTCGCGACCTCGAACGGAACCACCGCGCTCCACGCCGCACTTATCGGCCTCGGGATCGGCCCCGGTGACCGAGTGCTCACCACGCCGTTCTCGTTCATCGCGACGGCGAACGCGATCAGGCTCGTCGGTGCCGATCCCGTCTTCGCGGACATCGATCCGGAGACGTACAATCTGGATCCGGCGGCGGCTCGAGCCGTCGCTGCCGAGGAGGAGATCGACGCGATCGTGGTCGTTCATCTCTACGGCCTTCCGGCCGAGATGGACGCCTTTGTCGATCTCGCCGCGGATCTCGACGTTCCGCTCGTCGAGGACGCGGCGCAGGCACACGGCGCAACGTACGACGGAACGCCCGTCGGATCGTTCGGCGACGCGGCGTGTTTCTCGTTCTATCCGACGAAGAACATGACGACCGGCGAGGGCGGGATCGTCGTGACCGACCGACCCGGTGTTGCAGCGCGCGTTCGGCAGTTCGTCAACCACGGCCGGACCGACACGTACGCTCACGCGACGGTCGGGCACAACTTCCGGATGACCAACATCGCAGCGGCGATCGGGCGCGTCCAACTCGAGCGGCTTCCCGAGTTCGTCGAACGGCGTCGGGAAAATGCCACCCGACTCTCCGCTGGACTTTCGGACACGGATCTCGTGCTTCCGGTCGAACCGCCCCCGGCGAAACACGCGTTCCACCAGTACACCGTTCGCGTCCGCTCGCGCGACCGCACCCGCCTCGCGGACTACCTCGCCGACCACGATATCGGGAGCGGCGTCTACTATCCCACCTGCATTCACGAACAGCCCGCGTACGACGGGATCGACGCGGACGCGCCGCTAGCAGAGCAAGCGGCGCGGGACGTCCTCTCGCTTCCCGTCCACCCCTCGGTTTCGGACGCGGAGATCGATCGAATCTCGACGGTGATCACGCGGTACCTCACCTGAGATGCATCCACTTCCCCACCACGAAAATCAATGACAACTGAGACTCCCCCAATCGACGTCGGCGTCATCGGCGTCGGCACGATGGGCCAACACCACGCACGAGTGTACAAAAACCTCCCGTCGGCGAATCTCGTCGGCGTCTCCGATCACGACCGAGCGCTCGCCGAACGGGCCGCCGACGAGTACGAGACGACGGCCATGGACCTCGAGCAGTTGCTCGATTCCGTCGACGCCGCGTCGATCGTCGTGCCGACGAACCACCACTACGATCTCGCCGTGAAGTGCCTCGAAACCGATATCGGGATCCTGATCGAGAAGCCAGTCGTCGGCGACCTTCGCCGCGGACACAGCCTTCTCGAAAAGGCGGCGGAATCGAAACAGGTCGTCCAGATCGGCCACATCGAACGGTTCAACCCCGCCATCATCGCCCTTCTGGACTTTTTCGACGATCTGACGGTCATCGATATCACGTCGAAGCGTCTCGGCCCGCCGCCGAACCGCGACATCCACGACAGCGCGGTGATCGATCTCATGATCCACGACATCGACATCGTCCTCATGTTGCTCGACGAGATGCCGTCTACCATCCAGAGCGCCGGCGTGTACGGAAACAGACACGCCACGGGACTGCTCGAGTTCGATTCGGGCGTGATGGCATCGTTGACGGCGAGTCGGCTGACACAGCAAACGGCGCGAACGCTCGATATCACCGCCGAAGAGTGCCTCGTCAAACTCGACTACAACGACCAGTCGATCGATATTCACCGAAATTCGATGCCGGAGTATCTCGAGGAACAGGGACGAGCGCTGTTTCGCGAGATGAACACCATCGAACAGCCACAGATTTACGGCGAGGAGCCACTCGCCAAGGAACTCGAGTCGTTTCTCGAGGCCGTCGCTTCGAACGGCGAACCGGAGGTGACCGTCAGCGACGGGCTCCGGGCGCTCGAGATCGCACAAAAAATCGACAAGAAAGGAAAGACCCTTCCAAAACCATCTCAGATCGCCAATGACTAATCAACAATCCGAAACCGAATCGACGCGGTTGTACAACTCGTCGCAATCCGGCGAGCACCAGATCGAGGCGCTGCGAAGCGGCTCCGTTCCAGTGTCGGTCTACGGACTCGGGAAGATGGGGCTCCCGCTTGCAGCGATGTACGCGAAGACGACGAAAAACGTCCTCGGAGCCGACGTGAATCCCGCGGTCGTCGAGGAGCTCAACGAGGGTCGGTGCCACGTCAAAGGAGAGCCGGGACTCCCGGAACTCGTCTCGGAACTCGTCTCGGAAGGGGCGCTCTCGGCGACGGCCGATCCGCTCGAGGCCGCCGAATACGGCTCCGTCCACGTCGTGATCGTTCCGACGCCGATCACGGCCGACCACGAACCCGACCTCTCGATCCTCGACGCTGTCATCGAGGATATCGGCTCGGGACTCGAGGCGGGTGACATCGTCGTTATCGAGTGCACCGTGCCGCCGAGAACGACGGCCGAGCGAATCCGCCCCGCCCTCGAGTCCGCATCCGGCCTGTCGGTCGGCGAGTTCGGACTCGCCGTCTGCCCCGAGCGAACCTCGAGCGGCCGCGCGCTCAGGGACATCCGGGGTGCGTATCCGAAGGTCGTCGGCGGTATCGACGCCGAAAGCGGGCGCGTGACGGAGCTCATTTACGGCGAACTCACGGACGCGAAGGTGCTTCGCGTCTCGGACGCGACGACCGCGGAAGCCGTGAAGGTGTTCGAGGGGCTCTACCGGGACGTCAACATCGCGCTCGCGAACGAGTTGGCGACGATGACGGACGAACTGGGAATCGACGTGTTAGAGGCGATCGAGATCGCGAACACCCAGCCCTACTGCGACATTCACCGGCCCGGACCGGGCGTTGGCGGCCACTGCATCCCCTTCTATCCCTACTTCGTGATCGCGCCGTTCGAGACGCCGACGCCGCTGCTCGAGACCGCTCGAGCGGTCAACGACGCGATGCCGGCGTTCGTCGTCGAGAAGCTCCGCGAGGAGTTCGAGGCCGAGGGGGTGGCGCTCTCGGAGGCCTCGATCCTCCTGCTGGGACTCACGTACCGGCCGGGCGTCGAGGAGATTCGGGCGTCGCCGTCGCTGGCAATCGCGCAACAGCTGTCGGAGCGGGAGGCGTCGGTGTACGGCGTCGATCCGATGCTCGAATCCGTCGAGGAATTCGACCTTCAACGGCTCTCCCTCGCCGAACTCGAGGAGCGACCGTTCGACGCCGTCGTCGTCGTCACGCCCCATGAGGAGTTCGAATCGATACGGTGGGACGAACTCGAGCGCGAGAACGGTCAGCTGTTCGTTCTCGACGGCCGCGATGCCTTCGCACCCGCCGAGATCACCGACGCCGGCCACCGACTGTACACGATCGGCGTCGGAGGTGATCGCGGTGTATAGAGACAGCGCCGTCGGTGTCGTCGTGCCGGCCTACAACGAGATGGGGCACATCGAAACGATGCTCGAGACGCTCCCGTCGTATGTCGATCGAGCGTACGTGATCGACGACGGCTCGAGCGACGACACGTGGGCGGAAATCGAGCGCTCCGCCGAGCGCCTCAACGACGGGGGCCGCCCCCTCGACGCCGAGGCGGGAACGGACGGGGGACGCTCGTTCGATCGCCGGATCGTGCCGATTCGCCACGAGCGGAATCGCGGCGTCGGCGCAGCCATCAAGACCGGATACGTCGCGGCCCTCGAGGACGGCCTCGACGTCGTCGCCGTCATGGCCGGCGACGAACAGATGGATCCCGACGTTCTTCCGCAGTTGCTCGATCCGATCGTCGAAGACGAAGCCGATTACGCGAAGGCCAATCGACTGCACTCACGGCAGTTTCGGGAGGGAATGTCCGCGTGGCGCTTTTTCGGAAACACCGTGCTATCGTTGCTGACGAAGATCGCCAGCGGCTACTGGAAAACGTCGGATCCCCAGAACGGCTACACGGCGATCTCGACCGACGCGCTCGAGGCGATCGAACTCGACGAACTCTACGAGTACTACGGCTACTGCAACCATCTCCTGGTGATGTTGAACGTTCAGGAGATGCGGATCGCCGACGTGTCGATCCCGGCGATATACGGCACCGAACAGTCGGGTATCATGTACCCGCAGTACATCCGAAAGGTCTCTCTCATGTTGCTCTCGAGTTTCCTCTGGCGGCTGAAGGTCAAGTACCTGGTTCGGGACTTCCACCCGCTGGCGCTGTTGTACTACGCCGGTGCGGCGACGGCAGGGAGCGGCGTACTCGGCGGCCTCCGGACGCTCTACGCGGCGACCGACCGCGACGAACAGACCCACCTAAAGGCGGCCTCGAGCCTCCTGTTGTTCGCGCTGGGATGGCTCTTCTTGCTGCTCGCGATGGTGTTCGACATGGAGCAGAACGAGGACAAAGAGTTCCGGATCGAGACGACCCGATCCGATTCCGAGTCGATCGAAATCGACGACCGGCGGTCGGAACCCGACACGCGATGAAGGTACTGTTCGACGTCAGCCACCCCGCGCACGTCCACCTCTTCAAACACGCCGTTCGCGCGCTCGAGGAGGACGGCCACGACGTGCTGGTGCTCTCCCGCGAGAAGGACGTCACGATCCAGTTGCTCGACAGTTACGAGATCGACCACCTCCCCATCTCGAGGATCGGCACTCGGAAGCTCTCGTTACTCTCCGAGTGGCTGACACGCGAAGTCCGAACGATTCAGATGGTCAAGCGGTTCGAACCCGACGTCGCGCTCTGCGTCATGAGCCCCGCGACCGCTCACGCCGGACGATTGCTCGACTGTCCGGTGATCGCGTTCAACGACAGCGAGCCGGTCAAACTCGCGTCGTCGCTGACGCTCCCGTTCGTCGATCGCCTCTGTACGCCGACGAACTTCAGCGTCGATCACGGCGACAAACACCGGACGTACGACGGGTACCACGAACTCGCGTATCTCCACCCGGATCGATTCAGCCCCGATCCGGATTCGCTCCGAGCGTTCGGGATCGAACCCGAGGAACCATACGCCGTCGTTCGGTTCGTCTCCTGGGGCGCACACCACGACGTCGGACAGCGCGGCCTCTCGAGCGAGGCCAAGCGCGAACTCGTCTCGGCCCTCGACGAGTACGGCGCGGTCTACATCAGCAGCGAGCGACCGCTCCCCGACGAGTTCGAATCCTACCGCCTGCCGATCCCGCCCGAACGGATGCACGACTTGCTGTACTACGCCGACCTGTACGTCGGCGACTCCCAGACGATGGCAACCGAAGCCGCCGTCCTCGGCACGCCGGCGGTTCGATCGAATACGTTCGCCGGCGAATCCGACATGAGCAACTTCGTCGAACTCGAGGACGAGTACGGACTCCTGTACTCCCGATCGGACCCCGACGAAACGATCGAACTCGTCTCCGACCTGCTCCGCTCGCCGGATCTACAGGAGACGTGGGAAACGAAGCGAGCCCGGCTCGTCGAGGAGAAGATCGACGTCACCGAGTACATGCTCGAACAGATCCACGACGTCGGCGGTGGCGCATGAAGATCGTCTCCGTCGTCGGCGCTCGCCCGCAGTTCGTCAAAGCGTTCGTGGTCTCTCGCCGACTCGAGCCCGATCACGAGGAACGCCTCGTTCACACGGGTCAACACTACAGCGACGACCTGTCGGCGGTCTTCTTCGAAGAGCTCTCGATACCGGAGCCGGACTACAACCTCGGCGTCGGCTCCGATACGCACGGCCGACAGACCGCGGCGATGATCGAGGGTATCGAGGAGATCCTGCTCGAGGAGTCGCCGGCGCTCATCCTCCTCTACGGCGATACGAACTCGACGCTCGCGGGAGCGATCGCCGCTTCGAAGCTTGACGTTCCGATCGCCCACGTCGAAGCCGGGCTCCGAAGCCACGACCGATCGATGCCGGAGGAGATCAATCGGGTCCTCACGGATCACGTCTCCGATCTGCTGTTCGCACCGAGCGACCTGGCGAAGACGATGCTCGAAGAGGAAGGCATCACGGACGGCGTCCACGTCGTCGGCGACGTCGGATACGACGCCGTCCGCTGGGCTCGAGGGCGAGCGGCGGACCGGAGCGAGATCCTCGAGCGATCGACGCTCGAGGAGGGCGACTACGTTCTGGGAACGATCCACCGACCGAAAAACACCGATACGCCGAGTCGACTGACCGCTATCATCAACGCTCTCGCCGATGCGCCGCGGCGGGTCGTCGTTCCCCTTCACCCGCGAACGGAAGCGGCCCTGCGCGAGTACGGGCTGTGGGAGGACGCGAAACGGGACCTCGAGATCATCGATCCCGTCGGCTACCTCGATTTCGTGCGACTTCTCGAGGGTGCCGAGCGCGTCGTCACCGACTCCGGCGGGGTACAGAAGGAGGCGTTCTACCTCGAGACGCCCTGCATCACGCTGCGCGAGGAGACCGAGTGGCAGGAGACGGTCGACAGCGGCTGGAACCGACTCGTCGGCGCCGATCGGTCGGCGATTCTCGAGGCGCTTCGATCGACGTCGTGGCCGCGATCAGCGCCTTCGTTGTACGGCGACGGGCACACCGCCGAGAAGATCGTCGCGGTCCTCGAAGCCTCGATCGATCCGTGACGGACCCGTTCGACCGGTGACGGATCCGTACCGCATCGGCTACTCAGTTTCGTCGCCCTCACACAGCTCCACGGATCGCTCGAGCACCGCTCTCGCCTCCTCGGTCGAGATACCGCCGGGGCGGTAGGCAGCCCGCTCGTGACCGTTGACGACCGTCAGAAGTCGCTCCGAGTGGGAAACCGACTCGTCGTTTTCGTCCGTCTGACGCGGCTCCTGCGGGAGGAACGATTCGTCGTCCTCGGCCGCCGTGAGCAGCTCTCGAGGGGTTATCGATCGCGGGATACCGGCACGCTCGGTGAGCAGGTTGCGGACGGCGGTGTAACACGTCCGAACCGCGTCGTCGGGACGGTCGTTCGATAGCTGATCGGACGCACGTAGGAGGAGCGGGTCAGTCGTCTCCGAGACGCGGTCGACGTCCGCGGACGAAAGGGGCTCCCACGTGGCGTCTTCGTCGAGGGGCGTTCCGTGACGGTTTCGCCGTCGATACAGCTGACTCCCGGCGAAGAGACCGACGGCGACGATAATCCCCAGCCCGACCCACCGCTCGAGGGACATGGTCATCCCGATGATACCGTCGCTTGGAACGGCCACAGTCGACGTCGCCGACGCGCTCTCTAGGTTCGTCTCTTCGCCGTCGTATGCGCCCGTCACCTCGACTTCTCCGGATCCGACATCTTCGGGGAGCGGGACGACCTCGTCGAACTCCCCGTTCCGATCGGTGACAGCCGTCCCGACCGAGACGCCACCGACGAACACCTCGATGGGCTGGCGACTGATCTCCTCGCCGTCAGCCGTCACGAACGTCCCGCGGACTGCCACCTCGCGGTCGGCTTCGCGTACGAGCTGGTCGACTTCGATCTCGAGTTCGGTGTCCGTCTCGGCGACGACGATCGACTCGCGGGAGGTGACGCCCGCGATCGCTCGATCGGCGAACGGAACCCCGACGACGAGTTCGTACTCCCCGTCCGGAATGTCGGCCGGAACGGGACCGTCGATGGCGGCCGATCCGTTCGTCGTCTCGTTGTCGGCCAGTTCGATCGTTTCGTCGCTCCCGGCGCGGTCCAGTTCGGCGGCGATCGGAATGCCGTCGACCGCCTCATCATCGACTTCCAGTTCGGATTCGATCGTGACGTTGTCTTCGTACGCCACCTCGGACGGCAGTTCCGACACCGTCAGCGTCGGTTCGACCTGTTCGACCGAGACCGGGACGTCGGTCTCGGTCGACGCGTACGGCGAGTCGGATGCAGGAACGTACTCTACCGTCAACGACTCCGTATCGAGCGGAAGATCGGTCGGCCGGTACTCGAACTCGAACTCGCCGTCATCGAGTTCCGTGACGATCGTTTCGTTCTCGACGAGCAACTCGATCTCGTCGGCGTCGATCGGCTCGCCGTCAGTCGTCGTTATGGTGCCCTCGGCCTCGAGCGGCTCCTGAAACGAGATGTCCTCGTCGGCATCGATCTCCAGTTCAGTGCCGTTTAACGCTTCCTCCTGTATCTCCGTCGCGTTGGCGTCGATTTCCGCTTCGATGGAATCGATCGTCTCGCGCGACTCGGTCGTGTCCATCCCGGTTTCGGTCGAGACCGTCCTGGACGTTTCGTCGAGCGTCTGCGTCGTCTCTTCGATCTCGATCCGCTGCTCGTCGAGTTCGCGAGCGAGCTCTCGCGCCCGCTCCTCGTCTCCGTCCTCGCGAGCCGCCGCGTACTCGGCCTCGAGCGTTTCGTACTCCTCGACCTGGTCGATCAACTGCTCCTGCTCGACGCCGAGTTGTTCGAACAACGCGACCTCCTCTTGGGCCCCGACCTCACCCGAAATGTCCTCGAGCTGTTCGAGGCGTCGTTGGTACTCTTCCTGGGACGCTCTCGCACTGTCGGTGTCGCCGTCGCTGAGTTCGGCCGAACTCTCGGCGAGCAGATCGCTCATCCGGCTGACGAGCCACTGCTCGACGGCTTCCAGATCGCCGTCTTCGTCGACCGTCCCCGGATCTCGATGGGCGTCGGTCTCGTTTTGTGCCGTCGCCCCGTCGGTCATTTCGACCGTTGCCCCTCCGGTGGCGGCGACTCCACCGCAGATCATCGTCACTGGTGTACAGATCAGCAAAACGACGATTGCGAGGACGCGGAGAGCGAACATCCACTCCTCTAGAGCCGCCGAGAGGGGAAAAAACTGGGCCTCCAATTCGCATTGATCGTGGATTTTAAATGCGACATGAAACAATATCACACAGTTTTAACTGTCAACAGGGAAGCTCTGTTTAGATATTACGTATTTGGGAGTTACATCTAAGGACTAGCTTCAACAGCACGCCGACCGTAGCGGATGGTATGCGTCCCACGCGCCACACCGTCGCGATCGGCGTACTCATCGTATTCGTTGCGACGCTGTCGATCGTTCTGGCACGTCCGCTCTTACTCGCAGGGCCGATTCTGATCGGCGCGTGGGTACTCTCCCGCCAGTATCGGTTTTACTCGGCGCTGTCGCGGGTGAACGACTCGATCGTCGTCGATCAGTCGATCGAACGTCCAGCCGTGAAAACGGAGGAGGCCGTTCCCGTCACGCTCGCCGTCTCACTCGATCAGCCGTCGGGACTCGCACTTGACGTGGCGGGCGGGCCCCCGATAGGAGCGAACACCGACGACCCGCTCACCGTCTCGATCGGACCGAACGAGACCGGTGCGTCGAAGACGGTCTCCGCGAAGTGGCCCGTGGCGGGAATGCACGACTTCACGCAGCCGACGATCGTTGCGACCGACGGTCTCTTCGCCGAAACGATCGGTGCAGGCCCGACGCCGGAGGTAACCGTCGGCGCACAGACCTCGCGATATCCCGACACGGAGTTGGTCGTCGACCGCATCACGACTGCGATGGGAAAACACGTCACGTCGCGGTTCGGGTCCGGAATCGAACCCATCGATATTCGAGAGTATACCGCGGGAGATATGTTGAATCGAATCGACTGGAACGTGACCGCCAGGCTCGGAAAACTGTACGTTCGCGACTTCGAGAGTCAAACGACCCGCGGTACGATGCTCGTGGTCGACCATCGGACGTCGCTCGGCGACGGTGCACCCGCGGAATCGAAACTGGATTACCTCCGGGAAGTCGCGTTGGCGACGACCGATCACGTCCACGAACACGGCGATCCGATCGGGCTGTTGACGGTCGGGAACGACGGCATTACCGGACGGTTGAAAACCGCTTCCTCCTCGCGCACGTACGATACGGTCAGGCGTCGATTACTCGCGCTCGAGCCGATGGAGGCGCCCGACCGACCGCTGCGGCGCTCCGATGGCCTCGGGGAGCGACTCACGGACACGGACCTTCGACGGCGAATCGAACGGCTGAAAACGCTCGACCGTTCCGGCGATTTCGGGGATGTGATCGTCCCGTACTACGAACGACAGCTGACCTACGAGCATCGATTCGAGGACGATCCGTTCCACTCGGCGGTGGAGTCGGCAGTCGTTCGACAGCGAGCTCCCGTCTGGATGATCCTCTTTACGGACGACCACGACCGAGCCGAACTCTATCGGACGGTCAAGACCGCACGTCATAGTTTGAACCGGGTACTCGTCGTTCTCGCGCCAGGCGTGTTGTTCGACATCCAGGAGATGACCGATACACAAACGGTCGCCCAGCGTTACGCGGCGTTCGAAGAGTACCGACGGTCGCTCGAGCGGATAGAGGGCGTCAACGTGGTCGAAGTCGGGTCGAAGGATCGGTTTGCAACGTTGCTCTCGGCTATGCGCCAGGAAAACCGTCCGAGTGGTGTTGCCTGATGGGAGAGAACGATCCTTCCGCTCGACCACCGGAGCGTGCGTCGCGGCTGGGCGGAGCTATCGCGGAGAGAACGTGGAGCGGGGCCATTGCGGTCCTCGTCCTCGCCGGTACCGTCGCAGCGATCACCGGACCGATTGGCGCACTCGCCGGACTCGTGGTCGCAGCGACGTGGTACGGATTCGGCACGCCGTACGCGATCGCTGCCGCCGCCGTGCTCCTGGTCGGGTTATTCCCCGACGGAATCGACGGCTTTTCGTTCGCGTTGGTGACGACCGCGATGGTACTTTTGGTCCTCACCGTAGCGGCTAGAACACGCCGACGAATCCGGACGGGAACCGTGGCGCTCGTATCGATAGCCGTTCTCCGTGGAGTCGGCTGGGGAGCGCTCGAGACGTGGCCGCTGTGGATCGCCGTAAGTGGGACGCTCGTCGCGTTCGCACTCTTGAGCTACGGGCTGCACCGATACGAACTCGTCGCGCTCGGACTCGTGTCGGACGATCGCTCGAGCGGTGTGCGTTCCGACGGTGAACACGCGGACCGATCGGCCGACCGGACCGGCGGAGGTGAGCCGACGTGAGCGCCGACGAGCCGAACGTCGAACACGTCGAGGCGGAAACGACGAACACGGTAGCGCGGTCTGACGACGAACGCAGAACGGACCGGTACGAAGCCAGGGCGGAACGACTCGCGGAGGAGAACCGACGGCTCCGAATCCAGTACGCCAACGCCCGTCGAGCGGATTTCCGGCGAGCGGCGCTTCTGTTCGTCGGGCTCGGGCTCGTGGCAGCAATCGCCGGCATCGCGTTCGAGAACACTCGAGACGTCCTCTTCGCACTCGCCGGAACGGGACTGTTCGCCGCGGTTCTCACCTCCTATCTCGTACCGGGTCAGTTCGTCGCAGCAGAGATCGGTGAACGAGTCTACACGCCGCTGGCCGACACGCTCGCCGCGGTCGCAGCCGAACTGGGACTCCGCGAGGAGCGACTGTACGTCCCGACCGACGACGCACCCCCTTCGGCTCGGCTCTTCGTTCCGCTCGAAGCGGACCCCGAGATCCCGTCGCCTCGATCCGGCCCGGTCGTTACCGAAGATGACGGTCGCGGCCTGGTTCTCCAGCCGACCGGCGGAGAACTCTTCCGGGAGTTTCGAAACACGCTTTCCGAGGACCTGACGGCGGCCCCCGAACAGCTCGCTTCACAGCTCGCTGCTGGAGTCGTCGAGCAGTTCGAACTGGCTGCGGTCGTCGACCCCGAAGTCGACGTCGACGGCGGCCGAATCACGTTCGGGATCGCTGACAGCACCTTTGGCGACGTCGACCGACTCGATCATCCGATCGCGTCGTTTCTCGGCTGCGGCGTCGCGATCGGTCTCGACCGCGTCGTTTCTCTCGAGGTAACGGACGGTGGCTCGAGATACGACTGGCTGGTAACGTGTCGCTGGGACGTCGAGGAATCGTAAAACGGGTCGCGTTCGACGGCACCATCGCTCGTATCGATACCGATTACCGCTGCTCCGGACTCACGCTTACCGGATCCGTCGCATCGATGACGTCGGCGATGACGTCCGCAGCCGTAACGTCGCTCAACTCCGCGTCGGTGTTCAAGACGAGCCTGTGGGCCAGCACGAACTCGGTGAGCGCTTTTACGTCGTCGGGAATGACGTAGTCGCGACCGTCGATCGCCGCGGACGCCTTCGACGCGTTGAGAAACGCGATACTCGCCCGAGGGGACGCGCCGTGACGGACGTCCGGGTGCGAGTGCGTCCCCTCGACCAGATCGAGAATGTAGTCGATGATCTCCTCCGCAACGTAGACGTCCCAGACGATTTCCTGGGCTTCGGCGATCTCATCGGCGGACGTTACCTGCGTCGCGGTGGGATCGGCGAGGTCCGGTTTTTCGTCGATTCGATCGAGGAGTTCGTGTGCGTCCGCTCGTTCGGGTCGCTCGACCGTCAATTGCAGCTGAAACCGGTCGCGCTGGGCGACCGGGAGGTCGAAGACACCCTCGTTTTCGATCGGATTGAGCGTCGCAATGACCAGGAACGGGCCGGGTAACTGGAGCGTTTCGCCCTCTATGGTCACCTGCTGTTCCTGCATCGCCTCGAGCAGCGCGCTCTGGGTTTTCGGCGTCGCGCGGTTGAGTTCGTCCGCGACGAGGAGATTGGAGAAGATGGGGCCGCGCTGGAGTTCGAACTCGCCGGTATTCTGCCGATAGATGTGCGTTCCGGTGATATCTGCGGGGAGGATGTCGGGCGTCATCTGGATGCGCCGGTAGCTGAGCCCGATGGCGGTGGCGAAGAGTTTGGCGATCGTCGTCTTCGCGACGCCCGGATTCCCCACGAGCAGGACGTGACCGCCGGTCAACGTGGACACGGTGAGGTGTCTGACCGTTTCCTCGTTGCCGACGAGAACCCGACTGATCTCCGCGTACAATCGATCGTATAGCTCACTTGGCGTCGTCGAGTGTGAACTGTCCGACGCGGTCTCGTTGTCGTTAGTCATCTGTAATCACTTTGTTATTTCGTGTCTTGTCGTTCGGGTGCAGCGGGTGTTTGTCTGTCGCTTGCATCAGGATCGGTGCGGCGATCTGTCGATTTTCGGTCCTCTCGAGCGAGGGCGGTCACGTTCGATAGCCGCCCGGAGAGGCCGGCGATGAGACCGATCCCGAGAAGCCCAACGGCTATCTGTGCGACCGGCTCGGTCCGGAAGTCGGTGAGGAGCGCTATCAACGGCGGGACCGAGGTCCCGTGCGAAACGTCTAAGAGGACGACCGATTTGTCCGCGTAGAATCCCTCGACGAACGCCGCATTGTCCGATCGGTCGATCATCGTATTGATGAGCACGCTCGGATCGCTGACGACGACGACCTGTCCGTCACCGATATCCTCGGTCGTCGCCACCGGCCTCGGTTCGAGTTCGCCGTCGGCGCTCAGATTCGCCTCCTCGTCCTCGACGAGATACGCGAACTCGCTCGTCCTGACGAGAACCGTCGCGTTCCCCGGTTCGACCGCCGATGCGTGATTCAACGTCACCTCGTCGACGCCGGGCGCGAGCGCGTCATCCCCGACAGGCGTTGCCACGGGCATCATCGGTGTGGACTCGTGGTTGACGTCGTCGCGAAGCAGTTGTCCGTCCGTTCGAGCGTCGGCGCCGATCGCGGACAGCAACTCGTTCGAGTGCTGGCCGAAATCATCGAGCACGACGAGCGTGCCGCCGTCTTCGACGAACTGGCGGACCCGTTCGGTATCGGTCTCGCCGTAGTCGGTCTCGGGCGCGATCACGAACGCGACGGTTTCGTCGGCGTCTTCGTCCTCGTACTGGTCAGTTTCGTTGACGATCTCGAGCTCGGTGTCGGGATCCTCTGCGACTCGATCTCGGAACTCCGACGTTCCGTCCCAGGCGTAGTTGTACGGACCGAACGACGCGGCGGACGTCGCGACGGCCAGAACGACCGTCAGGACGACGACGGCCCCGAATACGACGGCCAGCGTCTCGGGCCAGTTACGCTGTCGATCAGTCGTAATCCACTCGTGCAGTTTCATCGGTGTCCTCGGCTCTCGGTTGGCGCTCGTGCGTCTCTGGATGGCTGGTGTAGCTGACTACCCACGATTTACCCCGGTGAAACGCCGCCGGCGATGTCTAGCACTCGCTGAAAGACCAGGAACGCGAACACGACGGTTCCCAGTACGATGAGCCACTGGAGCCGACGCCGCCACTCGGGGACAACGCTGAAGGGAGTCGTGATCCCGGCGATGACGAACAGGCCGAGCAGCGAGAGCGAGAAGAACAACTCGAGAGACGCCCCCTCGACCGCTGCAAGCAACAGAACCGCGAAAAGCATCCACGCGATCTGGAGGTTCACGAACCGAATCCATCGCTGGGTTCCCATCACGAGAACGACGACGCCTGCGATCATAAACAGCACACCTGCGTTTGACGAATACGCACTCGATACCCTCGCTCAAGCTCGAGTATTGGCGGCCCTGGACGGGCGCTCGCGGGCGGAATCGAAAACCTCGTGTCGCCGATTCTCTCGCGAGAGCCGTCGCGAGTCGTTTCGACGGAATTCGGTCGTTGAACGGCCGTCACTCGCGCCCCCTCGTCGACACCATCGGTCCACGGGGTGTAAATCGCGTGCTATCGCGACCGTCACCCGCTTTTCCCCCTGAAACAATACTTCTCGTTTATGTTGTCACCCCTTCACCACTAGCTAACAGATGAACGCACCAGCATGAGTGGCAATACGGCGGCCGGCTTCGGTTATCGATCGTGGGCGGTACCGTGTCGATCGGTTCCGAGCCAGCCACTGCGGAGCGGGACGACGAACGCCGAACTGCGCTCAAACGCACCGGCAAGTCGCCCGGTCGGGAGTACGGATGGCCTACTCGAGGAAGGGGGCGAAACGGACCGCCCGGGCAGTACGTCACGAAGGCAACGATACCGATGACCGACACAAACGTGGTCGACGCCGGGATCATCACGCCCGTCAAAGACGAAGTCGAAAACCTTCCCGCGCTAATCGGTTCGGTAGTCGCTCAATCGGTCCGACCGCGAGCGTGGATCATCGTCGACGACGGGAGTGCCGACGGCAGTTCGGAGATCATCCGATCGGTCAGTTCGCGACTCGACTGGGTACACGCGATATCGCTCGAGGGACGTCCCGAATACGATATCGGTGCGCATTACGCCAGCGTGATCGCGACCGGGTACCGGTACCTGTATCGACGGTGGCGAGACGACCTCGACTACTACATGATTCTCGATGGAGATATGCGTTTGACGCCGGGATACCTCGAGTCCCTGCTCGAAATCCTCGAGGACGACGAAGAGATCTTCGTCGTCAGCGGTGGGCTTCGGATAGACCACGATGGCGAACGGTCTCAGGAGGAGCGGTTCAGCGACCAGCCGATCGGCGGGGCGACGGTAATCGCCGGGGAGTTCTACAGAGCCATCTCCGGTCCGCCTCTCAGCCCGTGCGTCGATAGTGTCACAAAAGCCAAGGCGCGTCTGATGGGCGGAAAGTGCGCTTACGCGGCCGACCTCGATGAGTGGGCGACTCAGTCCAGACCTACCGGCGGCAAGGAGAATCGTTTCGAACGCGGCGTTTCGAACGGTGCCGATAACTATTACGTCGGATACCATCCCGTCGTCATCCTTTTGAAGGCCATTCACAACCCCACCGGGTCACCGCTCAAACAGTCGATCGGCTACCTGTACGGATACTTTTCGAACTTCCTCCGACGCGCACCGCGAATCGAGGATCCGGACGTTCGGGCATATTTTTGGAGGGAACGCACGTCTGAAATATTCGGTCGGTTAGTGAGCAAGGTTGGCAGAAATGGATCGTAGAAAACTATCGCTGATCATCGGGTTCTGTTCGGTGACGGTCGCCGTCGCGGTAGCACACAATAACCCTGCAACGGGGTACGAACTCTCGGTGTACAACGGGACGCCGGTACTCTTCTGGATCGGCGTTTCGATTTCGTTGGTTATCTCGGTCTTTTTCTCCGTCTCTGAGAAACAGTACGAGCGGTGGGGCGGCATACTTCTCGGAGCGTTATCCGTCGTGAATATCTACGCGCTCCCGCTCATACGCGGCTATCACTTCGTCGGCCCGTTCGATAGTATGACCCACTGGGGATTGACCAAGGACCTGGTAGACGGGACGATTCCGGTGGCCGAACTGCTGTACCCCGGCTCTCACCTGCTGGCGAGTGCGATTCACTTCGTCACGTCGGTCTCGATACCGCATTCGATGATGCTCGTCGTCTACGCGTTCCTCCTGTCGTTCATCCTCTTCGTACCGCTAGTCGCACAAGCGTTGTTCAGTCGTTTTAACACGCTGTTACCCATTGTCGCCCTCTACTCCGCGTTTCTGTTGTTGCCGATAAATCACGTAGCAGTTCACCTGAATTTCCATCCCACGTCCCATGCGATCATGTATTCGGTAGTACCGATCTATTGTTTCATCAGACTGATTCAGCGGAACCGACCCGCGGATCTCTTGATCTTCCTGTTCATTTCGCTGTCTTTCATCCTCATCCACCCACAACAGGCGGCGAACCTTCTCCTGATCCTCTCGACTGTTGTCGTTCTCGTAATCGTGTTCCCAACCTTCACGGCAAGAAATAGACTCAGAATCACCGTAGAGCTCCTCTCCGTTCTCGCCTTTTATTTACTGTGGTGGGTCTGGATCAACCAATACCGGACGTTCGAAACCGCTTTTCACCGGGTGATCGTCTCTACGTTCATCGAAACCGTCGCCGGCGAACGGATCAGCGATGCAGGGGTCTCCCTGGCAGGGGTCGGTGCGAGCGTCGAAGAGATCTTCGCCAAACTGTTTCTGGTAAGCTTCATCTACTGTCTGTTGTCGGCATATTTGCTTACGAGTCTACTCGTACGCCGAACGAGGGAAACTGACGAGGTATCCAAATACCGATACGACCTCCTCCTGTATTTCATGTTCTCTATGATCCCTGTAACCGGACTGTTCGTGGTGTATCTGTCAGGAAACGTCTCTACACAGTATCTTCGACATTTCGGGTTCATTATGGCGATCGTGACCGTTTTCGGTTCGATCGGTATTATCTACGGACTCGGTGCGATTCGGGAACGGTTCAGTCTCGAGATCGGTCGAGAAACGGTCGCCGTGATCATACTACTGTTTCTCGTCCTTTCAGTACCGATCGTTCACACGTCTCCGTACTTATACCGCGGGAGCGGACACGTAACGGAAGCGCAGATGCACGGCTACGATGCCACCCTCGACACATGGAGCGAAGAGGTCACCTACGCGGATCTCAGCTCGCTGACTTTCAGATACGGTGATGCAACGGAGGGGTTCACAGGACACGACCGAAACGAGTACTACGGTGGGCAACCCTACGAACCAGTTCCCGATCACTTTGCCAACCAGTCGATACGAGACGAGTACGAACAGCCGAAATTACTCACCGTCTCCGATTCCGATAGAGCGTACCACCTTCGCTCGATCGACGGAGAGCGATTTGACCGGGACGACTTTGAATATATCGAAACGGAACCGGGCGTTCACCACGTCCACTCCTCCGACGGGTTCGACCTCTACTACGTCGAATAGCGCGGATGGATCAGTCGATGTATCCTAACCCGCGTAATCGGCTTTCGACGTCTTCGAAGTCCTCGTCTCGTCCGCCGGATCGTGATTCGCTCGTATACGACGTCGTTTCCACCGCCGAACCGTACGGCTCCGACCCCTCCTCGAAGATCTGTTTACGAACCTGACCGTCCACGTTCTCGGGAACCGGTTTTCCGAGTCCGTGTAACAACGTCGGGGCAACGTCGTACACGGAGAACCCGGTGTCGACGGACTCGTGGCGGATATCTTCACCCCAGGCGAAGAATATCCCCTGCTTTCGGTGGGTTGCGCCTTTCTCCGGTAACGGGGTCAGTACCTCCGGTGCAATCGCCGTACTGATCTCGTAGCCGTCTTTCACGACGACGACGAGATCGGGCGCATCCGCGTCGGTCGGAAACAGCTCCGTTCCGTCGTGGGCGCTCAGTAGTGACCGGTACGGTTCGGCACCCTCGTCGGAGTCCAGTGCGGCCAAAATATCGTCTTTCACGGCTTGGCGGTTGTCGGCCGGGACGACTCCCTCGTCGAATCGCTCGTCGTCGTTGATATAGATTAACCCGTATTCGTGCGCCATCGCTTCGGTACTGCTGATATCGACGTCGAAGAGTCCGTGCTCACCCGGAACCCGCGTCGCGATGTCGCGGATGACCGCGTCCGGAACGTACGACAACGCAGCCTCTTTGGCGTTAACGGACTCGAGTAGGCCTAACACCCTGTTCTTGGTGATGCCCGCCCTGGAAAGCGTCGAACGGCTCTTGTTTCCGCCGACATCGAGGAACCCCTCGTTTTCGAGAATCGTGTTCACGTGGACGTTCTCGGAAACGGGTCCGAACCCGTGATCGGAGACGACGTACAGGTGGGCTCCCCGATCCTGGACGTACTCGAGTACCTCTCCCAAGATATCGTCTATTCGTTTGTAGTAATCCAGTAACACGTCCTCCTCCCAGATCAGGTGCTGTAACCGATCGGGAGAGGTGTAGACGAAGAAAAACAGCTCCCACTCGTCGTTCTCGAACAGTAACTTCATCAGCTGATACCTGTTCTCCAGTAACTCGTGTAGGTCGTCGATAAATTGCTCCTCTTTCCCCTGGTACGAACTCCAGCTCAATCCGACCTCGTACTCGGGAATTCGGCTTCGTATTTTGTCGGCCAGTTCCGGCGGGTGCGTAAATGCCCCCTCGAGGGAGGGCGTCATCATGCCGGTCACCATCTCGCCGTCGATCTCTTTCGGCGGGTATGTCATCGGGACGTTGCCGACGACCGAGGGCGAACAGATGTCCCACAGCAGCGGTTGCCGGATCGCTGCGCTCGTATTTATCTCGTACCGATAATCGGATGTGAGGCGGCGAAACGAGTAGATTCCGTGTTTTCCAGCCGTTACCCCCGACGCGATAGAGGGCCACGCGACGGGAGTCGTCGGCGGAACCGTACTCTCGAGCGGTCCCGAAACCCCTTCGTCGATGATCGTATTGAAGTTCGGAAGTTCGCCCGATTCGGCCCACTTCTCGAGCAAATCCCACGGGGCACCGTCCAGTCCGAAAACGAACGCACCGTTCGCGTCAGGAGGGGTGGACATAGCTATCCACTCGTGACCGAAGGGTAAAGGCGTTCTTCAGTAATTATATAGTATCTCCGGTCAGGATATTACCATCGTCGGTATGTTACTTTTCTGGCCGCTATCGATCGTTCACACACCGCCCACACAACCGGAATCTGATATTTCACAATCGGAAAGATACTCTCGGAAACCGAGGATGAACGTTCCGGAATGGGACCATTATGCCGACGACCGGTAAGGAAACCGTGGGAGGATTTCAAGTACCCGGGCGCTCTATCTCCAGTAGAATTCGGTAACGTTCTCGAGCGGTTGTACGCCCTCCACGACGGGATAAACCCAGCGCCAATAATGATTAGTAAAAATGAACACTCCGGAAATAAGACGCTTATCGTCGGCTTCGACGGAATGGACTGGCGGTATCTCGATCGATTTGCAGCCGACGTAAGCGAGATCAACTCGCTCCGGGAGGACGGGACGACCGCTCGACTCGAGTCCGTTCATCCGCCGTGGACGGGAAGCGCCTGGCCTTCGATGTACACGGGCGTCTCGCCGGATCACCACGGGGTATTCGATTTCTTCCACCACGAGGATCGCTACCCGGATACTGCACGAACGGTCACCAGAGCCGACGTCCGCGCTCCAGCGCTGTGGACGTATCTCACGTCGATCGACGTCCCCTCGGTGGTGATGAATCTCCCGGTCACCCACCCCGCGGAGCCACTGGACGGGGTACTGATTCCGGGGTACCTCTCTCCGGCCGACGAACCGGGATATCCGAAGGGTATTCGTGAAGACATTTCTGAAGCGATCGGCGAACGGTATCGTATCTATTCGAAGGACGAAGCGACGACCGACGCCGAGAAACGGGTTGCCGGCTACGTCGATTTACTCGGGATGCGCGCTCGTGCCGGGGCTCACGTACTGGACGCCCACCCGTGGCAGCTCGCGATCGTTCAATTCCAAAAGACGGACGCGATATTCCACAACTCGAGCGATCCGCGCCATTTCAGACGGGTCTACGCGGCCGCGAACGATGCGCTCGAGGTGCTTCGTGATGCCGTCGACGACGAGACGAACATCATCGTCTGCTCGGATCACGGGATGGGACCGGTGGACGGCTATCAGATACACGTCAATCAGATCCTGGAGAACAACGGGTTCCTCACCTCGAGCGTCGATAGCACTGGGCCGGGTGACGTCAACATCGAACGCACGGCGAACGGCGAGGAGACGGGTCCGCTTTCGACACTGTTTCAGACCGGTTTCAAAGCGAGCTCCGCGGTCGGGCTCCCGCCGGCGAAACTGTACAACGTCGCCGATCGACTCGGTCTGGCGGAGCCACTGATCGGACGCCTTCCGGAGCGACTCTGGAAGGGGGCTGCACGGAACGTGGTGTGGGAAGATTCCGTGGCCTACTGCCGTCACGGATCCGAACAGGGGATTCGGATCAACGTCGCAGGTCGCGATCCATCAGGGGTCGTGCCTCGATCGGCGTACGAGGACGTTCGGAGCGAGATCATCTCACTCCTGTCCTCTTTGCGGATGCCGACCGGCGAGAAGGCGTTCGAATTCGTTCGTCCGAGAGAGGAGCTCTACACGGGGCCGTACAGCGAGTGGGCGTGTGATGTGCTGTTCTTACCGACCGATATGAACCACACCGTTTCGACGAAATTGTACGGAACGGAGTTCCTCCCCGCGTCGACGTACGACCACAAGCGCACCGGCGTCTTTATCGGGTCCGGACCGGGGTTCGAGGAAACCGACGAACGGAGTCGGATCGATCTCGTCGATATCGCGCCGATGACGATGTCAGTGCTGGGATACCCCGTTCCGAAACAGATGACCGGCGATACTCGCGACGACCTCCTGACCGCCTCGACGACTGTAGCGGAGTACGACGTTTCGATACCTCAGGAGGTGGAGTACGACCAGGATCAAGACGAAGTCCGCGATCGATTGAGTGACCTCGGCTACCTCTGACGATGGACCGCGAACACGACCTCGGGAAGGTTCTTTCGAGCGCGGGATTGATGTTCGTCGGAACGGTTTTCGGCTCCGTCGCCGTCCTGTTCGAACGCGTTCTTCTCGGTCGAGTGTTGTCGGCGAACGCGTACGGTGAGTTCAGTATCGCGGTCGATCTCATGATGCTCGCGGTGACGCTCGCGCTGGCCGGTTACCAACAGGGGATACCCCGTTTCATGGCGAGATACGATAGCCCGGCGGATATCAGAGGAACGTGGGTGACCGGACTGGTCGTCACGCTTCCGATAGCCGGCGGTATCTGCGTACTCCTGCTGGTGTTTGACGAAACCATCGTATCCCTGTTGTTTGAAGACGCTCGGTCGCTCTCTCTGCTCCTGTTATTTGTCCTGACGATCCCGTTCGTGGTTACGTTCAGTCTCGGCGTGAGTGCGATTCGCGGATTCGAAAAAACGCGGTACAAGATCGTTGCGGAAGACATCGGCTACCCGAGTCTTCGACTGCTCGTTCTGGCTCTCCTCCTCGCGGCGGGGATGGACGTGATCGCGACTGGGTACAGTTACCTGATCGCTGCGGTGCTGACCACGGTCGTCACCTTCGCTCTTCTCCGCCGGTTCATGCCCCTCTTCGGTTCGTTCACGCTCCACGTACGGGAGATAACGGCGTTTTCGACCCCCTTAGTCGTCTCGACGGTCGTTTCCACGCTTCTCGCGAGGACGGATACGCTGATGCTCGGTTACTTTCGTTCGTCGACCGAGGTCGGAATATACAATTCGGCGTATCCGCTCGCCGGGGCCCTGGTATTGCTGCTCGGCACGTTCGGGTACCTTTACCTCCCCGTCGCCTCCAGACTGGACAACAAAGACGACCTGGACGGGGTCAAAACGCTGTATACGATGACCTCTAAATGGACCTACGTTCTCACCTTTCCGATATTTGTCCTGTTCGTCGTGTTCCCGGGGGAGATCATTTCGCTTACGTTCGGCGACGAATATTCCACCGGCGGTGTTGCGCTCGCAATACTTTCTATCGGGTTTTTCATCAACGCGGCGGTCGGACGCAATCGCGAAACCCTCTCGGCGTTCGGGTACACGAAATTCATCCTGATAACGAACGTGGCCGCGTTCATCGTCAACGTCGTCGGGAACCTCGTGCTCATTCCGCTGTACGGGTTTATCGGAGCGGCCATCGCGTCCGCAGCGTCGTACATCGCCCTGAATATCCTCATCTACGCCTTTTTATCGCGGAATTTCGATGTCAGGCCCTTCACTGAAACGTCGATTAGAGCGGTCGTTGCGCTCCCGCTCGTCTTGCTCCCCTTCGGGTTTCTCTTCCGTAGCGTCGTCCCAACCACCGCCCTCACGATTTGTGCATTCGCGATCGTGGTGACCGTCTTGACGCTCGGTATCGTGATCGCAAGCCGGTCATTAGAGACGTACGATCTGGTATTCGTCGAGTTTCTCGAGGAGATCATCCAGCGCCGAATCCCGGGTATCCGTCAGTTGATACCGGATTCATAAGCCGCTCACCGGGTACAAACCGTTATTCGACGATCACACACCGTTTCGGTTTCGCGGATCTATCGAACGCCACGGCGCTGTAGCCGTGCCAGAACCGTCTTCGGTCGGCGTTTCGGTAGCACGCGACCGAACCCGTGCTTATTCGTCGACGTCGATCCAGAGGTCGACGGATCGATCCGCGTTCTCGAGCGTCGGTTCGTCCGGTGGTTCCCCGTCGAGGTACACCAGCCACACCAGGCGAAGGTTCTCGCCGGTCATCGTCGGGTCGATTTCGTGATCGTGGTGCCAGCTCTCTCCGTGTGCCAGCTGCGCCTCGAATCGATCGAGTTCCTCCTGTTCGATGACGATCGTTTCGTTGTTTTGGGTCTCGATTTCTTGTATCGCGAAGACCGTCGTGTAGTCAACGGTTCGGTGCTCCTGATTGTCGATCCCGAACACGATCTCCCGGGATTCTCCGCTGTCGTACTCGGTCGGATACCCGTCGGCGACGAGCTCTCCGCCGTCGTTTTCGACCAAAATGTAGGCCGACGAGAACCGTTCGCCGTCTTGCGGAACGGCGATCGCGTAGCCGACCGTACCGAGGGCGAGGAGCACGGAAGCGACCAGTAGCACGTTCACGATCACGGTTCCACGGCTATCCGATCCGAAGACCCTCTCTCGTCCGGATTCGATCCACAGACGGTACGGGACCGCAAAGCGGTTTTCCGGAGACAGATTCCAGCGCCGGATCCCCGCAACGATAGACGAGAGAACGACGAACGCGCTGGTCACGATCAGGATCGACGTGAGGCTGGGTCTCCGTAGCGTGAAATCGAGGAGGAGTGCGATCAGCGGAACGATGGCGACGCTCAAACCGAATGAGAGCGCGCCCCGTTCGATGCCGGTGATACTCGTCGTGCCGAGGAGAGCAGATCCGTTGTCGAAATCGGGTGATTCGGCTTCGGAGCCGTTCGATCCGTCAGTCTCGTCGCCGGAACGGGATCGCTCGCTCGCCTCCGGAAAGAGGGCGGCGACGAACGCGTATCCGGGGAGGAAAAGCAAGAACGCGAGCCCGAGCGGAACTCGAATCGGCGTCTCCCGAACGACGGGAAGCAACGCCGCGGCGTTGGTCGCAGCGACGACGATGAGGACGGCGATTAAATCCGCCGGCAACTCCCGGATCTGGCGAGGGAGAATAAGCCAGAGGGATTTCGCATCGATCATTCAAAACACGTAGCAGAGGCACGAACATAAATGACGTGCGTGCTTCGACGGCTGTAACGTCGTATTGCGTCGAATCCGCTCGGCGTTTCGCCTCGACGCACGGGGATACCGTCGAAGAGCGTCGGCGACTCCCGTTAGCGCTCGAAGCCGACTCGCACCATCTCGCCCCACGCTGATTCGCCGCGAACGTACTGGACGAGCGCCAGCCACGTAATCGCCGCCTTCCACTGGCGGTAGGGTGCGTGCTCGAGCAGCCCGTACCCGAGGAGTTTGGCGATATCCCCGGGACTTCGGTAGCGCCGGAAGCTGATGACCTCGTTGAGGACGCTCAGCCAGGAAAGCAACGTCCCGACGCCGACTGCGACCCCGAGAAAGAGCAGGAAAAACGGGACGTTCAACATGCCGAGGATGAACGCGAAGGGGACGACGATGTAGCCGACCCCTTCGATCAGCGGCCCGATGGTTTCGATGAAGAGGAAAAACGGCAGCGCAAAGAGCCCGATCGAGCCGTATTTCGGGTTCCCGATCATTCTGCGGTGCGTCCAGAGCGTCTCGAGTAGGCCCTGATACCAGCGCATCCGCTGGCGCGCCAGGGCCCGTCTGGAGGACGGGACCTCGGTCCACACGACGGGGTACGGAACGAACGAGATTCGGTAGTCGGTGCCCGCATAGTGATGGTGGAGACGAACGATGAGTTCCATATCCTCGGTTATCGTCTCCGTCGAATACCCACCGACCTCCCGTACCGCGCTCGTGCGAAACACGCCGAACGCACCGGAGATGATCAGTAGCCCCCCGAGCGCGCTGAGTCCGACCCGTCCCGAGAGAAACGCCCGAAGGTACTCCACGGTCTGGAGGCTCGCGAGTCGGTTCTTCGAAAGCCCGACGTCGGTAACGGTCCCCCGAGTAACCGAACAGCCGTTCGCGACGCGGACGGCGCCGCCGGTTGCGATCGTCTGCTCTGGATCCCGCAGAAACGGTTCTATCACCTCGAGAAGGGCCTCCCGCTCGACGATGCTGTCGGCGTCGATCGCACAGAACAGCGGCTGATCGGTGAAGAAAACGCCCGCGTTGAGCGCGTCCGCCTTCCCGCCGTTTTCTTTGTCGATGACGACGAGGTCGACCTCCGTCGACTGGTACACCTGATCGACGGGTTCACAGGGAAGGTCGAACGGAACCTCCGCGCCGACCGGGTCGAGGTCGAAATCCTCGAGCAGTCGCTCGAGCGTCTCGTCGGTCGAGCCGTCGTTGACGACGACGACCTCGAAGACGCCGTACTCGAGGTTCAACAGCGAGCGGACCGAGTTGCTGATCACCGCCTCCTCGTTGTACGCGGGGACGATGATGGCGATTCCGGGGAGAAACGGCGACTGGTACGGGTTGTACGTCGACTCGAGCAACCACTCCCGGAGGCCCCGCTGGAGGGAGACGATCGAGACCAGGTGAACGAACAGATAACTCCCGTTGACGAGTACGAAGTACGACAGGAAGAACCAGCTGATCGCCCAGATCAGCGGGCTCAGATCGACACTTACGACCATCCGGTTGCCACCCTCCGTCTGGATCGCAGTTCGGCGCGCGCCCAGTCGACGGTTCGGATAGTGTCGGTGGCCGACTCCGTCGGCGTCGGGAGGTCGTGGCCCGTCGAGACCAACGTGCGGGCCGCAGCGAGCCGAGAGCGATCGTCGGGATCGTTGAGAACCGCGTAGTGAAGCCACTCGATCGCTCGCCGGTCGCCCCACTGGCTGAGCAGTTCGTAGCCGGCCGTTCGAACCTCAGGGTACCGATCGGCGACCACCTGTTCGATGTCGACGTGCTCGCGGAACGCGTCGCGCCATCCGTGGCGCTCGAACGCGTTCAACGCGCCGGCTCGGATCTGCGGGGAGTCGTCGGACAGCAGCGGCGGGATCCACTCGAAGTGCTCGACCCGTTCGGCCGACTGACAGTGAGCGAGGACGGTCAAACACTGCAACAACAGTCTGTTGTCCCACCAACTGGCGTCGACTTCCGCGTTGGACAGCAACGGCGTCGCATCGGATTTATTGAGCAGATACAGCGTGTCGATTCCGTACACCGAGAGCGGTTGATCCCCGTCCCGGAGGAGTAACGCGGTCCCGTCCCTCCCGGCGTTCTCCTCGCCGACCGCGTAGATGAGTCGGGCGGCGGCCGCGCGGACGTTCGGTCGGTTCGTACAGTGTTTCTGTAACAACTCCTTCGAAACCGGTCGCTCGAGCAGGGTCAGCCAGATGAGTCCGCGAAGCGTGTTGAACGAGAATCGGCTCCGAAGCAGCGAGATGGCTTGCTCGTCCAGTCCCAACTCGGACGACAGCGTAACCAGTTGTTGATGATCGCTACCCTGAAGCCGACGTAGATACCGGACGATCGTTCGCCGAACGACGTACTGTTCGATCACCGAGAGGGACCCGTACCACGCTACCGATTCCGGCCCCGGATCCTCGAGTTGCTCGAACAGCGCGGGGAGTAGTGCGGCCCGAACCGATTCGCGCCGCTGATCAAACCAGAAGAGCACGACTGAGAGCGCAAGCGTGAGCCCTCCGGCGAACAGACAGAGCGAGACGATGACGACGAACGCATCCTGTAGGTCTACCATTATCGCAGCAGTCGTTTGAGGCGGACGACGATCTCTGACGGACTGAACGGTTTCATCACGTAGTCGTCCGCCCCGAGTTCGAATCCCCGAAGGACGTCCTCCTCGAGTCCCCGTCCGGTGACGAGAACGATGACGAGATCGTCGTACTGTTCCTCGGCACGGAGTCGCTTGAGAATCGTGAATCCGTTGAGTCCGGGCATCATAATATCGAGCAAGAGCGCGTCGGGGAGCTGGTCGGCCGACTGGAGAAACTCCCAGCAGTCGTCACCGTCGTCGACGACGTCGACGTCGAACGTCTCGTTCTCGAGCCGATAGCGGAGTATCTCGATGATCGGCCGGTCGTCCTCGGCGATCAGGACGTGACGTGTCATCGTTCCTCGTCCGGATCCGGCTCGATCGCCGCGAGTACTGCCGCGGCAAGCTGGGTCGATGTGAGCGGTGTCTGTGCGAGCGTTCGGTGGCCGCGGAACGGCACCCACTCGGCCTCGGTCGGCGTCGATCCGACCGCGACGAGCGGTATCGCTTCCCCGTCGGTCGGGTTTCGGAGCCCGGCCAACGCGGATTCGTCGGCGTGATCGATCGCCGGGCCGGAGAGAAAGACGAAATCCACGTCGCCCGGATCAACCGCGTCGAGCGCCGTGGCGGACGAGTGCGTCACCCGATCGATCGAGTTGTCGAGTTCGTCGAGCGTCGCGAGGAAACGGTCTCCGACGTCGCCGACAACGGCGACCGCCGTGCCGGCGTTCGAGGACTCGATCGGAAGCTCGAACCGGTTCTCGAGGAGTGCCGCGAGGGGTTCCGGCTCGATGCTCGACGCGAGTATGCCCGCGATCCCCTGAAGCGGTCCCGGGAGGTCGCCTTCCACCGTCGACACGAGCGTCAGCGACGTTTCGCCGTCGAGTCCACTGATCGTTCGCTCGAGGCCGTCGTGGAAGGTCCCCGCCGGAAATCGGCAGTCCAGAACGAGGTGTTGTGGGCGCGATCGGTCGAGCATCGTCCGCAGGTCGTCGCCGTCGGTCGCGGTGTGAACCGCGTACCCGGCACGCTCGAACTGTCTCTCCAGCGACGTCACGAACTCCTCGTCGTCGCCGACCCCGAGGACGATCGAGTCGAGCACCGTCGCCGACTCCGGTGTGGCCGGCGATTCGCCGGGCGTCAGGATATCGTCGGCCGGCTGGTCGAGCGCCAGATCGTCGTCGGTCGACTGAGACCGGTCGTCGGTCGTCTGCGGGGTGTCACCGTGCGTTTCTAGCGTGTCCGCCGTTTCCGCAGTCAGTTTCAGTGTCGCCGCGACGACCTCCTCGAGCGCGTCACGCTGTTCGGGTGTCACCGGGCCGAGGGACTCGTCCTCGAGCAGCGTGGCCTTGGCGAGAATGACGCCTAGCTGGCGACGGAACTCGAATGCGTGCGGGGCGCTCTCGTCCGATTCTGTCATCACGAAGTACATATCGAAACGACGCTTACGGTAATAAAACGATCCGTGTCATCGCGAACTGGTATTTCGTCGCCGGAAACTGCTCCGATCGAACGGCGGCTGTACGATCGATCTGAACGGACTCCCATCAGCGGATCGGCTGATTTACTCGGACTGGGGGGAGCCGCGTATGCGCCCGTCGCCGGTTGTTATCCGCACTGATTCGGGACTGAGGCCGCTCCAGGGAGCGGCCGCGAGCGGCGGCGACGCGAACCTATTTCACCCGCGGCACACCAAACTCGAGGCAATGGTTTCGGAACTCTTCGACGAGGCGCAGTGGGAGCCGATCGACGATCTCGAGCGCGATTTTCGGGATATTACGTACCACCGAGCGATCGACTCCGGAACGGTCCGGATCGCGTTCGACCGGCCCGACGTGCGCAACGCGTTTCGCCCGGGAACGGTCGACGAACTGTACGACGCGCTGGACCACGCCAAACGCCAGACCGACGTCGGCTGTATCCTGCTGACCGGTAACGGCCCGTCGTCGAAAGACGGCGGCTGGGCCTTCTGTTCCGGCGGCGACCAGACCGTTCGCGGTAAGGACGGATATCAGTACGAGGACGATGAGGAGAGCGAGGCGCGGAGCGCCTCGGAAGAAGCGAGCGGACAGGGTCCGCGAGCACGAGCATCGGAGCAGGGGCGACTCCACATTCTCGAGGTCCAGCGGCTGATTCGACACGTTCCGAAGGTGGTCGTCTGCGTCGTCCCGGGGTGGGCCGTCGGCGGCGGCCACTCGCTGCACGTCGTCTGCGACCTCACGATCGCGAGCGAAGAGCACGCGAAGTTCCTCCAGACGGACCCCGACGTGGCGAGCTACGACGCCGGCTTCGGCTCGGCCTACCTCGCCAAGCAGATCGGCCAGAAGAAGGCCCGCGAGGTGTTCTTCCTCGGAAAGACCTACTCCGCCGAGGAGGCCGCCGAAATGGGGATGGTCAACGAGGCAGTTCCTCACGAAGAACTCGAAGAGACCGCCCTTGAGTGGGGCGAGCGCATCAACGCGAAGAGCCCGACGGCGATGCGGATGCTCAAGTACGCGTTCAACATGACCGACGACGGGATGGTCGGCCAGCAGGTGTTCGCGGGGGAGGCGACCCGACTGGGCTACATGACCGACGAGGGGAAAGAGGGGCGGGACGCGTTCGTCGAGGGGCGCGACCCCGACTTCGACGACTACCCGTGGCACTACTGATCGGCCGCCTCTCTCGTTCCAGCTAGCACCGGAACGGGCGTCGACTCGAGTTCGAATCGCTGCTCCGGACCGCCGGCTACACAGTCCGGAATCTCCGATCGGTCGTCTCCGGCGAGATCGTTCTGACGGACCGATACCGTCCCGCTCCCTCCTGTGTGGCGGTGAATCAAGCCCTCCCGCCGTCGTCCACCGGGGCCGGTTCGAGAAAAAGGGCAACGCTTTGGGCGTTCCAGCCCGGAGGACCTAGCAGTGACACTCCCCGATCGGTCCGCGCTGTCCCGTCGGGACTACCTCCGAAGCCTCGTCGCTGTCGGCGGCGCAACCGCGCTCAGCGCCTGCATGTCCGAGAGCGACGGGACCGACGTCCCTTCCGGAACGGACGACCCCGACGCGCTTCCAGCGCGACAGCACGCGTGGAACGACGCCCTGCCCCGAGACGACGACGGAAACGTTCGGCCGGCGGAACACCACGTTCTGGTTCCGCTCTCGCTGGATACGGAGCCGAGCGACGACGCTCGAGAGCGGGTCGAGGCGGCCCTCCGGGCGCTCGAGCGCGCCTACGAGCGGAGCAATGAGGGACTGCTCTTCACGCTCGGCTACACGCCCGCGTACTTCGACCGGTTCGACGAGCCGCTGCCCGAGGCGGTCGACCTCCCGGAACCGGAGGCGCTGGCCGCCGGGGAAGATCCGACGCTCGACGAGTTCGACGCCGTCCTTCACCTCGCCAGCGACCACTCGCAGGTCGTTCTCGAGGCCGAAGAGGGGCTGTTCGGCGAGCGGACCGAACTCAACGGCACCGACCTCGAGACCGACCTCACCGGCGCGTTCGAACGCGTAGACGACCAGCGCCGGACCGGCTTCGTCGGTGCGGGAATGCCCGCCGAGCACACCGACGTCTCGGGCGTTCCCGACTCGGTTCCTGAGGAGGCCCCGTTCTTCATGGGCTTTCGCTCCGGATTCGAGCGGAGCCAGGCGACCGAGGACCGGGTGACGATCGAAGACGGCCCGTTCGCGGGGGGGACGACGCAGCACATCGAGTCGATGGACATTCAGCTCCGAACGTGGCTCGAGCAGGACAGTCACTCCATGCGGATCAGGAAGACGTTCAGCCCGGAACACGCCGACGAAGACCTGGTCGGCGACGTCGGCGAAAAGCTGACGAACTCGAACGGGCTGACCGACGAGCGGATCGAAGCCACCGAGTCCGACGCGCGGAGCGGCGTCGTCGGGCACGCCCAGAAGGCCGCTCGAGCGAGAGAGGACGGCGAACCGCCGCTGTTGCGACGGGATTTCAACACCGTCGACGGAGGCGGTCCGGGCTTGCACTTCGTCTCCCTGCAACACGGGATCGGGGATTTCGTCCGCGTTCGCGAGGCGATGACGGGCGATGATCTCGCCGTCGGCCACTCGAATAACGGAATTTTGAGCTATCTCTTCGTCAACCGGCGCGGCAACTATCTGATTCCGCCCCGTTCGATTCGGGCGTTGCCGTCGGCGGCCCCATCTCCGGAGTAACGACGCACCGAGCCACCACCGCTCACGACCAGACACATGCACGAACACGATCCCGATCGACGAACGTTCCTCAAGCGAACAGGCGTCGCAACCGGGGCGCTCGCGCTGGCGGGCTGTCTCGGCGACGACGGCGAAGACGAGGACTCCGAGGAGAACGTCGACGACCTGCCCGGGTTTCCGATGGTTGAGGACCCGCCAGCGGCGGTCTATCTCCCGACGCACCGGGAATCGATGCGGATGCTCGAGCCGATCGAGGCCGGTGACTACACCCTTGCGCCGATGCTCTCGTATCCGCATCCGTTCTGGCTCGTCGGCGGGAGCGGGAGCGAGGACGAAGTCGAACGCGTCGTTCCCGAGCAGAGCCGGGGCGTCCACATGATGATTACCCTCTGGGACGACGAGACCGGAATCGTTCTGCCGGTCGACTCCGGTGCCGTGATCAGAGTCTCGCTGGACGGCGAGCAGGTGGGCTCGCCGACGTCGCCGTGGGCCATGATCTCCCAGCAGATGGGCTTTCACTTCGGCGACAACGTTCCCCTCGAGGGGGACGGCACCTACGCGGTCGAAGTCGAACTGCCGCCGCTTCCAGCGCGGACGGCCGGCGAACTCGAGGGACGGTTCACCGACGTCGAAACCGCGACGTTCGAGTTCGACTACGACGAGTCGTTCCGAGAAGCGGTCACGCAGGGCGTCGAGTACCTCGACGAGGAGGAGTGGGGAGCGCTCGGTGCCCTCGAGCCGATGACCCACGGCGAGAACGACGGCGACGACCACGGGGACGGCGACGGCGGCCACGGTGACGGCGGAGACGAACACGACGATCACAGCGACGATGGCCACGGTCAGGCTGCCATCCCCTACTCCGCGCTTCCGTCAGCCGACGCGTATCCGGGAACGCACCTCGAGCCGACCGACGACTCCGATACCGACCTTCCTCGAAGCGGCGACGCGGCGTTCCTCGTCACGCTGTTCGAGTCCGGTTCTCGACTGGCCGACGGCGACGACCGCTACCTGCTCGTCTCGCCGCGCACGCCCTACAACCGCGTCCCGCTCGCGGATATGACCATGAACGTAACGGTCGAGCGCGACGGTGAGACGGTCGCCGGCGCGGACGAAACGATCCTCGAGCAGACCATCGACAGCGAGTACGACCTCCACTACGGCGCGTCCCTCCCGGACGCTCGGCCGGGCGACGCCGTGACGATCGCGATCGAATCCCCGCCACAGGTCGCTCGCCACCAGGGGTACGAGACGGCGTTCCTCGAGATGCCGCCGCTCGAGTTGACGGTTCCGGAGCGCGAATGAGGATCTACAGCCAATGAAATCACGGGTCTCTCGCGTTTCGATCGTCCTGCTGATCGCGCTTTCGTGTAGCCTTATCGCTGGTCTCGCGTTCCCGATGATAGTCGGTGCCGGCGACAACGCGTCGATACTCTACACCGATCCGGGTGAGATCGACGCCGACCCAGGCGAGACCGTGTCGTTCGATCTCGTCGTACGAAGTCACGGCGATTACACCGGCGACGGAATCCACGAACTCTCGTTCGCGCTCGAGTACGATCCCGACGTGTTCACCGTGACCGACGTCGAACACGGACCGATGCTGGCCGACGGCGATTCCAACGCGACGGTCGATGGCACGGTCGAGATCGACGACGAGAACGGAAAGGTGACGGTCAACCAGGAGCGGACTCCCTCCGGCGACGGCGCAAAAGCGACCGAGACGGCGGCCACGGTCGAGGTCGCGGTCGCCGAGGACGCCCCGTCGACGACCGAGACGATCGGGATTGCAGACGCCGAGGCGATCCTCGTCAGCGACTATCCACAGCCGTCGGTGGAACGGAACGCCACCGTCCTCGTCGCCGGTGGCGATTCGGCCGAGCAGAACGACGATTCCATCGCCGGCTTCACGCTCCCGTTAACGCTGGCCGGGATCGGTGCGCTGTTGGTGCTGTGGAGCCGCCGCATCGGCTCTCAACCGTGATCGAGTCGGTCGGTAGCGGCGTTTCGATCGACCCGAGCGGGGACCTGCCGGTCGGCTGCAATGCCAACGTTGACACTCCCACGAGTGGGATACTCGAGCAATGAGTACGGCCGAGGTCGATATCTCGCGGACGAAGGCGTGGGTGATGGCTGCACGACCACAGACCTTGCCCGCGGCTGCAGCGCCGATAATCGTCGCGACGGGGCTGGCGATCCACGAGGGCGTGTTCGCCCCGCTTCCGGCGGTGATGGCGTTCGTCGGGGCGGCGCTGATCCAGATCGGAACCAACTTCGCGAACGACTACTACGACGCGATCAAGGGTGCGGACACGGAGGATCGGGAGGGGTTCACGCGGGTTACGCAGTCGGGACTCATCTCGCCGGCGCAGGTCAAACTGGCCACGATCGTGACGTTCGCGCTGGCGATCGTTACCGGAACGTACCTCGTCTACGCCGGCGGCGTCCCGATTCTCGTCGTCGGGCTCGTGAGCGTCTTCTGCGGGTGGGCCTACACCGGCGGCCCCTACCCGCTGGGGTATCACGGACTCGGCGACCTCTTCGTCTTCGTCTTCTTCGGGATCGTCGCCGTGATGGGCACGTTCTACGTCCAGGCCGCAGCCACCCTCGCGGAGCCCCTGGCGACGACGGTGCCCGAAGGGACGGTCACGCGAGAAGCGTTCGTCGCGAGTCTCCCCGTCGCCGGCCTCTCGACGGCCATCCTCGTCGTGAACAACATTCGCGACCGGAAAACCGACGCGGAGACCGGGAAAGGGACGCTCGCGGTTCGACTCGGCTACCGGTGGAGTCGCCTCGAGTACGTTTCGCTCCTCGCGCTCGCCTACGTCACGCCGCTGTGGTTCTGGCTCGGCGAGGGGTTCGGCCCCGGTGCGTTGCTCCCGCTGGTGACGCTGCCCTACGCGGCCGTCATCGCTCGAACGGTGTGTACGCGCACCGACGGCGAGGCGCTCAACCCCGCCCTCGAGGGGACGGGCAAACTGCTGGCGATCTACGCGGCGTTGTTCGCCGTCGGGGTGGTGGTGTGAACGACGGCTGCGACGAGAACCGATCGCTCGAACTCGAGTACCGGTCGTTCTCCCTCGAACTCGCCAGTCCGCTCGAGACGGCGAACGGAACGATCGACTCGCGAGACGGGTTTCTCATCCGAATCGTCGACGCGGCCTCCGACGGGAGCGATCCGGTGGTCGGCTACGGCGAAGCCGCGCCGCTGCCGGGCTGGACCGAATCGCCCGCGGACTGCGGGGCCGCCCTCGAGCGCGCCGGCGACGCGATTCGGACCGCGCCGAAGGAGGCGCTCGAGGCGGTCGCCGGGCAGGTCGCGGCCAGGCACGCGGTCACGCTCGCACTCGCGGATCTGCAGGCCACCCGCGAGGCGACGCCGCTGTACCGGCACATCGGGAAGGGACCCATGGTCGGTCGGGTGCCGGTCAACGCGACGATCGGAGACGGATCGCCGACCGAGACCGCTCGCGAGGCCAGCGAAGCCGTCGATCGCGGGTTCAATTGTTGCAAACTGAAAGTCGGCCGCCGGTCCGTCGACGCCGATATCGAACGCGTGCGGCGAACCCGCGAGGTCGTCGGCCCCGACGTCGAACTGCGGGTCGACGCGAACGAGGCGTGGACCTACGAGGAGGCGGTGACGGCCCTCGAGGCCTTCGACGAACTCGAAGTCTCGATCGCCGAGCAACCGCTCCCTGGAGGCTCGCTCGAGGGACACGCGGATCTCCGGGAGGCCCAGGGGGGCGACGGGGTTGCGATCGCCCTGGACGAGGGACTCCTCGAGCACGGGATCGACGCGATCTGCGAGGCCGAAGCGGCCGACGCCGTCGTCCTGAAACCCATGGCGCTCGGCGGCGTCGACGTCGCCCGCAAGGTCGCCGCGTGGGTTCAGGAACTCGAGATCACGCCGATCGTGACGACCACGATCGACGGCGTCGTCGCCCGGACGGGAGCGGTTCATCTCGCCGCATCGATCCCCGAGGTGCCGGCGTGCGGACTGGCGACGGCGAATCTACTCGCCGCCGATCTGGGTCGCGATCCCGTGCTCCTCGAGAAGGGAGCGGCCGTCGTCCCGCAGGCGAAGGGCCTCGGCGTCGAGGGGGTGTGGGCGGAGTGACGGGCGACCCGGTCGAGTGGCCGACTCGAGACCTCCTCTCTCACCGGACGGCGGCGACGCCCCAGCGGACGGCCCTGATCGACGACGGGACGGGGACGACCCTGACGTTTCGAGAACTCGACCGGCGCGCGGATCGTGTGGCCCGGAGCCTCGAGACGGTCGCCGCCGATCGCGATCGGAGCGATCGAACCCGGATCGGCGTCCTCATGGATACCAGGCCCGCGTTCGTCGCCGTCTTTTTCGCCGCGATGCGGACGGGAGTCACCGTCGTCCCACTGAACGTCCGCGAAACCGTCGGCGAACTGGCCGCGAAGGCCGATCGGACCGATCTCGCGGCGATCGTCTGCGAGCGCGATACCGAGTCGCCGGCCCTCGAACTCCCCACGGAGATCGATGCAGAAGGAAACTCGACACCGGTGCTGACGGTGGACGAACCGGCGACGGATCGGGCGCGACGATTGCGCCCGGCCGCTGGCGGTGAGAACGGGTCGGATTCGGATCGACGAACCCGGGCGTCTGTCGACCCCGTTTCGCTCGAGCGCGACGACACGCTGTTGCTCATGTTCACCTCGGGGACCTCCGGCGAGCCGAAGGGCGTTCGGCTGACGGTCGGAAACCTCGTCGCGAGCGCGACGGCCTCCGCGTTCCGGCTGGGCGTCGATCCGGCCGATCGCTGGCTGTGTTGTCTTCCCATGTACCACATGGGCGGACTTGCTCCCGTCCTCCGGTCGACGCTGTACGGCACGACGGTCGTCATCCAGCGAACGTTCGATCGCCACGAGACTCGACGAGTTCTCGAGGAGTACGCCGTTACGGGCGTCTCGCTCGTGCCGACGATGTGCAAACGGCTGCTCGACGCCGGCTGGGAGCCGACGGACGCGCTGCGATTCGTCCTGCTCGGTGGAGCCCCCGCCTCGAGCGAGTTGCTCGAGCGCTGTCGGGCGGCCGACGTTCCGGCGTATCCGACCTACGGGATGACCGAGACGGCGTCTCAGATCGCGACGGCCACCCCCGAAGCGACGGCGACCCGCGAGGGGACGGTCGGCCAGTCGCTCGTCTGTACCGACGTGACGGTCGTCGACGGGACGGGCGATCCGGTTTCAGCCGGCGAACCGGGGGAACTCGTGGTTTCGGGTCCGACGGTGACGCCGGGCTATCTCGGCGACGAGGTGACGGATGCGGCGTTCGGCGAGCGCGGACTGTACACGGGCGATATCGGCTACGAAGACGCGGACGGCTACCTGTGGGTGCTCAACCGACGGACCGATCGGATCGTGACCGGCGGCGAGAACGTCGACCCCGGGGAAGTGCTCGAGGCGCTGCGATCCCATCCGGCCGTCGAGGAGGCCGCAGTCGTCGGCCTCGAGGACCCGGAATGGGGCGAACGGGTTGGCGCGCTGGTCATCCCCGTCGACGGCGGCGGACACGAACCGGACGGGACGATCGATCTCGAGTCGATCCTCGAACACTGCGACGCGCGTCTCGCCGGGTTCAAGCGACCGAAGACGATCGGCGTCGCCGATTCGCTCCCCCGAACCGCGTCGGGAACCGTCGACCGCGACGCGGTTCGCGACCGACTGCTCGAGGCAGGAACGGACGGAAGTGAGCCGCGGTGAAAACGTAGCGGCGCGCCCTCGTGGCGTGGAACCGTAGTTAAGGCGCTGGCGCTCCTCTCATACTCCGTGTGTACACTCACTCTCGCCTGGCGAGTCTTCGACGATGCGCCGGTCGCGGTCGCCGCGAATCGGGACGAGTTCCTCGAGCGAGACGCGCTCCCGCCGGACATCTACCGCGAGGACCCGCTGATCGTCGCCCCGCGGGACGCCGAAGCCGGCGGCACGTGGATCGGATACAACGAACACGGGGTCTTCGCCGGTATCACGAACAAGTGGACCGACGCCGACCTCGCCGGGGAGCGCTCGCGGGGATTGCTCGTCGCCGACGTGCTCGAGGCCGAGTCCGCCGCGGCGGCGGCCGAGGTTCTCGAGGACGCGACCGAACGCGACGAGTACGACGGCTTCTACCTCGTGATCGCCGACGAATCGGCGGCCTACTGTTACCAGTGGGACGGCGAGCGGTCCCGGATCGAGTTCGAACCCGGCGTCCACGTCGTGGTCAACGTCGCCGTCGACGAGGTCGTCGATATCCCGACGATTCGGTCCGACGCGGCTCGAGTCCAGGCCGACAACGCTCGAGCGGTCCGCGAAACCCTGTCCGTCAGCGGCGACGAGTCTGTTTCGGCGTGGCTCGAGCGCGCCGGCAACGTGCTCGGCGATCACGAGTACGGCGTCTGTGTCCACGGGGACGGGTACGGCACGCGATCGTCGTCGTTGATCGCACTCGGGGTCGAGGGGCGGGGACGGTACTCGTTCGCGCCGGGACCGCCCTGCACGACGTCGTACGAACCTGTCGACCTCGAGCACGGCACCGAGACGGTCGCCTCCGCCGATAATTCCGACTGCGATGCCGAAGGGCACATTTAAGCGCCTCGATCCATCTCATACGCACATGGACGCACTCCTGCCTGTAGCGACGAGTACGGCGAGGTGGTCACCGTGAGCGTTTCCGCGATCGAAGCCGAACTCTCCGAGGACGAGCGGGCCGGACTCGAACTCGTTCGCCAGAGCGGTGGTATTCACCAGAGCGATTTTTGGAAGGAACTCGATGTCTCCTCGCGCAAAGGGAGCCGGATCGTCGAGTCGCTCGTCGAGAAGGAACTGGTCGATCGCGAGGAAACGGTGTACGACGGCCACAACACCTACCACATCACGCCGACGGCTCGCGATCTCGATTTCACCCTCCTGATGGCCGGCGACATGCTCTCGCCGTTTATCGGCGAGGAGGAAGTCGACGCCAACAACGACGCCTTCTCGCAGTGGATCATGAACCTCGCGTACGAAGAGTAGTTCCACCCGGCGATTGCGGCCGACTCGAGGGATTCTCCCGCTTCTCGAGGTCGAGTGGCGATCAGCGCGTTCTCGGCGGTTGTCAGTAGAGCGACGGCTGCGCCGGAATCAAAACGGTAGAACGAGGGCTACTCGTATGGCTCGAACCGTTCGATGAGGACGAACGGATCGCGTTCGTGATTGTAGTAGGACACATCGCCATCGATCGCCTCGATGAGTCGCCGATGGACTTCGCGTGCGGCCCGTCCTTCGTCGGGCGCGAGGTGGTGGCGACCGCGCATATCCGTCCAGAACCCGCCATCGAGCCAGAGGAGCGTTTCGTCGTTAGACTGGTAGACGACGTCACCCTGCTCTGTGAGGCCGTCGATCGCCAGTTGCCGTCCGGAGAGCTGTGCTCGAGCGAGCACGGCGACGAGCTGGCGTCGAGAGACCGAGGCGTGGAGTGCGACGTCGTCGATCGTCTCGTCGAAGTACCCCTCGACGAGGTCACATGCTCGGGAGAATTCGTCAAATTCGACCTGTTGATCTTCCGTGATTTTCATTGGGCGGTCACCGAGCAACTGGTTCGGTACGATTACTGTTAGACAAATTAGTATATATAAGTATCTTTCACCGAACTGCACGCCGCGAACAGCGTCACTCGAGTGCGCTTGCGGCGCGGATCAGTCGCCGTTCGCCGAACGCCGGGCCGACGAACTGGAGTCCGACCGGGAGGCCGTCGGTCTCGCCGGCGGGCACCGAGATAGCCGGAAGATCGGCGAGGTTCACGGGGACGGTGTTCGCGTCGGCGAGGTACATCTGGAGCGGGTCGTCGAGGCTCTCGCCGAGTTCGAACGGCGGCACCGGCATCGTCGGCGAGGCGAGGACGTCCGCCTCCGAAAGCGCGTCGTCGAAGTCCTGTTTGACCCACGCTCGGGCGTCCTGGGCCTTCTTGTAGTACTTGTCGTGGTAGCCGGCCGAGAGGGCGTAGGTTCCGAGCAGGATACGACGCTTGACCTCGTCGCCGAACCCTTCCTTGCGAGTCCGTGCGAAGGTCTCGTTCCAGTTCCCGTCGGCGTCGGCCGAGTGACCGTAGCGGACGCCGTCGAACCGCGCGAGGTTCGAGGACGCTTCCGACATCGCGATCACGTAGTAGGCCTCGACGGCGTGCTCGACCGAGGGCAGGGAGACTTCGTGGTACTCCGCACCCTGGTCCTCGAGGTCGGCGATGGCGTCCCAGAACGTCTCGACGACGCCCTCGTCGGCCCCCTCGAGCAGTTCCGTGGGGACGCCGATCGAGAGGCCGTCGACGTCGCCGGTGGCGGCGTCGGCGTACGTTCCGTCGATCTCACCGTCGGAATCCGACCAGTCGGCACCCTCGTCGTAGGGCGGTTCGCGGGTGGTCGCGTCGTGCTCGTCGGGACCGGCGATCACATCGAGCAGGGATGCGGCGTCCTCGACGGTGTTCGCGAAGGGACCGATCTGCTCGAGACTGTTGCCGTAGGCGACCAGTCCGTAGCGCGACACCAGCCCGTAGCTGGGCTTGATCCCGACGACGCCACAGAAGGCGGCCGGACAGCGGATCGACCCGCCCGTGTCCGAGCCGAGTGCGACGTCGGCCTCGCCCGCGGCGACAGCGGCGGCGGAGCCGCCGGAGGAGCCGCCGGGGACGTGACCCGGTGCAGCGGGGTTGTCCGTCGGGCCGAAGAACGAGGTTTCGGTCGTCGTCCCCATGCCGAACTCGTCCATGTTCGACTTGCCGACGATGGTCGCTCCGGCCTCCTTGAGACGGGAGACGACCGTCGCGTCGTAGGGCGGGACGTACTCCTCGAGCATCCGCGAGCCGCAGGTCGTCCGAACGCCTTCGGTCGAAATGTTGTCCTTGACGGCGACGGTCGTGCCCGCGAGCGAGCCGTCGTCTCCGCCTTCGATCGTCGTTTCGGTAATGAAAATATCGTTCGACATGATCAGGAAACGTTCGGCCCCTTGAAGTAGCCGTCCTCGGTCTCCGGTGCGTTCTCGAGCGCTTCGTCGCGCTCGAGCGAGTCGCGTCCCTCGTCCGGTCGCATCACGTTCGTCAGGTCGGCCTCGCGGTCGACCTCCGGCACCTCGTCTAACGTCTCGAAGTACTCGAGGATGTCCGCGAACTGTCGCGTGAACCGGTCGACCTCGTCGTCCGCGAGATCGACGCGAGCCAGCTCCGCGACGTGGCGGACCTCCTCGGGACTGACGGCGTCGTCGCTCATGCTTGCTCGCACTTGCCAGCGGGGAGTAAGGGTTTCGATACGCGTACACGCCGCGGTCCCGCGATCCGTAATTCGATCCGTCCCGCGACGTTCGATCGGGGCGGCGTGACGCTCGAGCGCGGACGTTGTACGGCAGTCGCGCGTTCATCTCGCAATACTATCGAAGAATTTAAGTGACTGCGATACCAGGGAATGATCCACGACAGTACGTTTTCAAGCGATCGTTGTGATTCAACACAATGCCTGATACCACGATCCGAACCCAGAGCGGCAAGCGACGCCAGCACGAGTCAGACGAGTCACTCGGGCAAGCGGACGAGCAAGCCCGAGAGCAGTGTCCGGAATGTGCCGGACAGCTCATCTCCGACACCGAACACGCTGAAACCGTCTGTGCGGACTGTGGTCTCGTCGTCGACGAGAGTGAGATCGACCGCGGGCCGGAGTGGCGAGCGTTCGACTCCGCCGAAAAGGACGAGAAATCCCGCGTCGGGGCGCCGACGACGAACATGATGCACGACCAGGGCCTGTCGACGAACATCGGCTGGCAGAACAAAGACGCCTACGGGAAATCCCTCTCGACCCGTCAGCGCCAGAAGATGCAACGGCTGCGCACCTGGAACGAGCGCTTTCGCACCCGCGACTCCAAGGAGCGCAACCTCAAGCAGGCCCTCGGCGAAATCGACCGAATGGCCAGCGCGCTCGGTCTCCCGGAGAACGTCCGTGAGACCGCCAGCGTGATCTATCGCCGCGCGCTCGAGGAGGATCTCCTCCCCGGGCGATCGATCGAGGGCGTCGCGACGGCCTCGCTGTACGCGTCCGCCCGTCAGGCCGGCACGCCGCGCAGCCTCGACGAAATTTCGGCCGTCAGCCGCGTCGAGAAGGACGAAGTCGCCCGGACGTATCGCTACGTGATCCGGGAACTCGGCCTCGAGGTCCAGCCGGCCGATCCGGAGAGCTACGTGCCGCGGTTCGCCAGCGATCTCGAACTTTCGGATGAAACCGAACGCCGGGCTCGAACGCTGCTCTCGACGGCGAAAGAACAGGGGATCCACAGCGGTAAGTCGCCGGTCGGCCTCGCCGCCGCCTCGGTGTACGCCGCCGCCCTGTTGACCAACGAGAAGGTCACCCAGAACGACGTCAGCGAGGTCGCCAGCATCTCCGAGGTCACCATCCGCAACCGGTATCACGAGTTGCTCGAGGCCGAAGAGAACGCCCCGGCCTGAGCCGTCGGCTTTCCCGGTACCGGTTCTCGCCCGCCTGCAATACCGTCTTACTGAAGTTAGTTCGCGACTAACCGGTACGTCGAAGCTGATAATCACGACATACTGAATATCATCTCCCGTGATTCGTCTCGCATGAACTGCGATAACTGTGCGTCGGCAGAGGTCGCGTACACGCTCACGACTCACGTCGAGAACGACCCGACGGAGCGTATCGATCTGCACTTTTGCTCGAGCGACTGCCTTCGCGTCTGGACGTGAGGCGGGAGACCGTCGACTTCACGGCGCATTGTAAACCGCAGAACGGCCCGCCGGATACCCGTCGCGACGATTACCGCCCGTAGGCTCTGTTGAAATCCTGTTAGTCCGACACTCTCACGCTGAAACAGCTATTTGGTGGGCGTGCGGACACGCCGTTGAGTTACTTAACCAGCAATACTTGCATCCGAGCGTTTATATTTCTGTCAGACAGCATAGCCCGCATGACTGGTAGTGGCACCGTCGAACGAATTGTTATCGCACCTGAAGCCGAAGCGGAGATGGAAGAACAAACCGACGTCGAAGCGGTCGCCGGGAAGGGGCTCCGAGGTGATCGCTACTTTAGCGGGATCGAGACGGGGACTTTCGTCGAGTGGGAGTCAGACGAGGAACGCCGTGATGGATACGACCTCACGTTGATCGAGCAGGAGGCTGTGACAGCAATCGAACGTGAAGCGGGAATCGAACTTGCACCGGGAGAACACCGACGGAATATTGAAACCCGTGATGTCGCACTCAATCATCTCGTCGGACAACGATTTCGAGTCGGTGACGCCATCTGTCGAGGAGACCGACTGTGTGAACCGTGTAACCACCTTCAGCGCATCACTCAAGACGGCGTATTGCAGGCACTCACTCACCGAGGTGGGCTCCGAGCGGACATTCTTGAAGAGGGGATAATTCGCCTCGGAGACGCCATCGAGCCGCTCGAATAACCCGGACGAAGCCTGATGCGTCGACGGCGCGGGAAGTTCAGTGAGGTTGATAGTGCTCCAAACACGGGATACCTCGATGAGTTCGTCGAGGAGTAGCGAGCCGCGGCACGGCGCGCTAGCTGAAATGACCCGGCGACGAATCGGAGCGACTGGGACTTCGGCGGAGTCAGCGTCCAGTTATACTATCGGCTACGCTTGTAACTCCTCGAGGTTTCAACGGAGTCCGCCCGGAGTAAATGGACGGCCGTTCGGACTCGAAACGACATCGTAAGCTGCCCGCGTTTGGGGGGTTGGGATCGCTTTGAGGGCCACCAGCCCTATCGTTTCACGTCCGCTCCCGAACGGATTTCACTGATCGCGTTGTCAGCGTACGTATGGCCGCTATTTCGACGGAGCGCTACGAGACGGGTGCAACCCTCCTCTCGTCGGTCGAGGCGGAGTCGACCGTTCGAACCGTCAACGGGGTCGAGTTGCACGTCGTCGCGGCCGGCGAGCGATCCGATCCGCTGGTCGTCTTGCTCCACGGCTTTCCTGAGTTCTGGTACGGCTGGCGACGCCAGATCGAACCGCTCGTCGACGCCGGCTATCGGGTGCTCGTTCCCGACCAGCGCGGGTACAACCTGAGCGAGAAACCGTCGGGAGTGCGGCCGTACCGAACCTCCGAGTGCTCGCAGGATATCGTCGAGTTGATCGCGAGCGAAGGGCGCGACAGCGCCCGCGTCGTCGGCCACGACTGGGGCGGTGCAGTCGCCTGGGACCTCGCGCTTCGACGCCCCGAAGCGGTCGACCGACTCGCGATCGTCAACGCCCCGCATCCGGTGGTCTATCGCCACCACCTGCTCTCGAATCCCGAACAACTTCGGCGAAGCTGGTACGCCTTTTGCTACCAGCTACCGTGGCTCCCCGAACTCGCCTGCCGGGCCGGAAACTTCGCCCTGCTCGAGCGAGCGCTCCGGGAGACCGCCGCACCGGGAACGTTCACCGACGCGGCGTTCGACCGGTATCGCCGCGCCTGGCGTCGAGACGGCGCGCTCACGGCGATGCTCAACTGGTACCGGGCGGCGGGACGGTATCCGCCCTCGCTGCCTCGAGAGCGGATCGACGCCCCGACGCTGATCGTCTGGGGAACGGACGACTTCGCGCTGACGACCGAACTGGCGATCGACGCCGACCAGTACTGTGAGAACAGCCGCCTCGAGTTACTGCCGGAGACGAGCCACTGGGTCCAACACGAACGGCCGGAACGACTGACGGAACTGCTTCTCGAGGCGTTCGAGAGCGATCGCTGAGACCGTCGGCTGTGGCTGTTTCTCGAAGTGATTTCCAGACAGTGTCGGCCGCGGTGGGCGAGAACGGTTTCGGCGGACCGATCGCCACCGTTGACGTTCGGGCCGCGGTGGGGCGGGCGTTCGATCGAACCCGTTCGATGGCGGGTTCGATGGGGCGACATTCCCACCGGTTGGGAACCGGCGTGAATATATTCTACGGGACGGCGTCTAGTATCGAACGGAACACGTTCGCATGGCTCAGGCAACACTCACAATCACGATGCCCGAACAGGTCTGGATTCAACAGCTCTCGACGGCGTATCCGACGGCGACCTTTCGGGTACTGGCGGCGGTCCCCGGATCCGAGACCGGATTCGCCCTCGTCCGGATCGCCGGCCCGGACGCCGGCAACGCCGTCGAGGATATGGAGGACCATCCACAGATCACCGAACTCACGCTGGCCCAGTGGAGCGACGACGAGGCGACGGTTCACTTCGAGACGACCGAACCGCTGTTGTTGTTCTCCTCCCGAGAGTCGGGAATGCCGATCGAGCTTCCCGTCGAGATCATCGACGGCGAGGCGACGGTCGAGGTCACCGGCTCTCGAGACCGTCTCGCCAGGCTCGCCGAGCAACTCGAGCAGTTCGGTCTTCAGTATCGGATCGAACACGTTCGCGAGCGACTCCACGAGAGTCAGCTCCTCTCGGAGCGACAGCTCGAGGTCGTCGTCGCCGCCGTCGAGGAGGGCTACTACGACACGCCGCGACGCTGTTCGCTGACGGAGCTCGCGGGAGAGTTGGGCATCGCGAAATCGACCTGCAGCGAGACGCTCCACCGGGCCGAGGAGGCGATCATCAAACGGTTCGTCGGCGATCTCCCGGGGATCGGTGCCAACGACTCGCTCGAGGATCAACTCGCGACGGGTTGAGCAGTCGCCTCGCCCGCCAGAACGAGCAGCGCCGTCGTCTCCGCCTGTACCGCACGCTCGATATCCCGTGCGCCGTCGAACCTGATACCGCCGTCGGCGAGCGTGAGCCGAATCGTCCTGAGATCACCGTCGAACAGCCGTGCGTGTGGGGCTCCTCTCGAGGATACCGTGGTGTTGCGTTTCCATCGGCGACTGGATACCGTCGCAAACGTGTCTGTGACGTGACTTAAACTGACCGAGTTATTCACAAACACCAACACAGTTGTCGGACGGGTCCCCGGCCAAACGTGTCGTTCGAGTTGATTGCTAACTGCTCACGAATACCGTCCAGTACAGGCCGCATCTACTATAGGCCTATTTATACCTACGAACATGTTCGCATCGATTCTCACGCCATGGAAATCGGGTCTATACTTCAACGTCATCTAGTTATGAGTCCCGTGTAGAGGATCCACATATGACCGTATTCACTTGTGTGTCGGCGTGTAACTATTTCGTATCGAACGGATTCTCGTCCAGAGGTGTTCGACCAGAATGAGCACGGACGACGAATCATTCCACCCGCTCGGAAAAGAGTGGGAGACCGAACTCGAGGGAATGCTCGATGAGACCGAGTATGACAGCGATCTCGGTATGCAGATGGCCAAGGACGCGATGCGGGTCACGAAGGGCGAGCTCTCCGAGGCCGAATTTCACGAGAAGTATCACGACGACGTGATGTCGGAGTTCGACGTCGACGACCGTCCCACCGAAGCAGCATACGAGAAGGCCCAGGAAGAGAAAAAGGGCACCGCGACTCGAATGCTCGAGGCCTTCGACGGCGACGGCGAAGAGAGTCGCCGCGACGTCATGAAGAAGATGGGCGTCGGTGCGACGGCCGTCGGGATCGGCGCGTGGGGCGCGACGGACGACGGCCCCGAAATGAATCTCGGTGCGGCCGACGAACAGGGCTACGGCGACGTCGAAAACGAGGGCAAACAGCTCGGGATGGTTCTCGACCTCGAGCAGTGCGACGGCTGTCTCTCCTGCGTGACTGCCTGTCAGGAAGAGAACCAACTCGACCAGGGCGTCAACTGGATGTACATCCTCGAGTACGAGGAGCCTGGCGAGGAACCCAGCCAGAGCCGGAACCGACTCATCCGACCGTGTCAACACTGTACCGACGCCCCCTGCGAGAAGGTCTGTCCGACGACGGCCCGTCACACCCGGGACAAGGACGGCCTCGTCCTGACCGACTACGACGTCTGTATCGGCTGTCGGTACTGTCAGGTCGCCTGTCCGTACGGCGTCAACTACTTCCAGTGGGACGAACCGGACGTTACGACGGGCGAGATTGAAGATCACGCCGAAGAAAACGATATGAACGGCGATCACATGACAGACTCCCGTGGTCGCTGGGTCGACAGCCGCGCGCCGCGTGGCACGATGAGCAAATGTACCATGTGCCCGACCCGACAGGACGGCCACATGGGCGACGAGAAGGTCGGAACGACGGCCTGCGAGGACGCCTGTCCGCCGAACGCGATCAACTTCGGCGACATGAACGATCCCGAGAGCCGACCGCAGCAGTATCTCTCGAACGTCGTCCAGACACGTGCAGCGAACGACGTCGACGGCGAAAGCCCCAACCGAGAGGAGGTCGCGTCGGCGTACGACTTCGTCAACGGCGATATCGAACTGCTCGACGTCTCGTACATCGACGGCCCCTGGGAGAAAGACGTCATCGAGGGCGTCATGTACTTCAACGAGGAGGTCGAGGCGACCGATCTGCAGTACCTGATCGACGCCGAGGACTACGACAGCGCCGAGGAGGCGGCGTCCGCCGCCGACGAGGAGCTTCGATCCGTCGTCGAAGACGTACTCGATGACGAGTTCGAGGACGACGACCTTTCGGACGACGAACTCCAGACGCTCGTCGATGCCGTCCTCGGTGAGACCTCCGAGGACGACGTCGATTCGGAGCGCTTCGACCGTGCGATCGGCGCACTCGACGCCGTCATCGCCGACTCCGAGCAGAGCGTCCAGGATATCGTCGATCGCTACGAGTCCCGCGAGATCACGCCGGCCGAAGTCGAGGAAGCGCTGCTGATCCTCAACGAGGAAGAAGAGGAGCCGTGGGTGACCGAAGCCGGTATCACCGACGAGGAAACCGCAGAGCAGGCCCTCGAGGCCTACGTTGGCGGCGATTCGTCGACGTTCAAGCTGCTCGAGGACGTCGGGACGAACCCGAACGTCACGTATATCGGCAACGAGCCCGGTCCGAGCGCCGAACAGGTCGACGGACCGGTCGCGTACGAGGACGTCGGGCTTACGGACAACCGCAAGGAAGTCCTCGACGAGCAGACAGTCGGTGACACGGGGTGGTCGTTATGAGCACCAAGACGCCGACCGAAGCCGACATCCTCCGGCCGGTCAACAACGTCTCGAAGCGGTATCTGGTCGCGTTCGGTCTCGCTGCGCTGGCTCTCGCGGCGTTCCTCGTCGCCTGGATGTATCAGTTGTACATGGGGATGGCCGTCACCGGTCTCTCCGACTGGGGTTCCGGCGGCGGCGTGACCTGGGGACTGTACATCGGCGCGTTCATCTGGTGGGTCGGAATCGCCCACGGGGGGATCATCCTCTCGGCGGCCGTCCGCCTGCTCGGTATGGACCGGTACATGCCCGTTGCGCGCCTCGCCGAACTGTTGACGATCGCCGGCCTCTCGGCGGCCGGCTTCTACATTCTGGTCCACATGGGTCGTCCGGACCGGATGGTCACGAGCGTGCTCGGTCACTACCACATCACCGTTAACAACTCGCCGCTGGTGTGGGACGTTACCGTCATCACGGCCTACTTCGTGCTGACGGCGACCTACCTCGCACTCACGCTTCGATACGATATTACGCGACTGCGCGATCAGCTTCCCGACCACTTCTCGCCGATCTACAATGTCATGACCCTCGGCTACACCGAGGACGAAGACGAAGTCGTCGAGCGAATGGTCTGGTGGCTCGCGCTCGCGATCATCATCATGGCACCGCTCCTCCTCCACGGCGGTGTCATTCCGTGGCTGTTCTCGGTGCTTCCCGGCATGCCAGCCTGGTTCAGCGCCGTCCAGGGGCCACAGTTCCTCACCATCGCGCTCACCTCCGCGATCAGCGGCGTGATCATCGTCGCCTACGCGTTCCGTCGAACGTACGACTGGGATCACATCATGACCGATGACGTCTTCCGCGGACTACTCCTGTGGCTCGGCTTTTTCTGCCTCCTCTTCCTTTGGTTGCAGCTCCAGCAGAACGTCGTTGGCCTGTTCAAGGCGCCGGTCAACGTCGGCGTTGCTCGAGAAGCGACCGTCAACCACCCGGTTTATCAGGTCTCGATGGGACTGGTCCTCGCGACGCTGGCGTACATCTTCGCGCAGACGATCCGCCCGTCGCTGTTCACCAAGGCGCGGGCCCTCTTGGCTTCGTTCGCCGTACTTTCCGCGACGCTGGCCGAGAAGATACTGTTCGTCGTCGAGGGCTTCCTGCACCCGACGTTCGATATCTACACGGCAACCCCCGGCGAGTACTTCCCGAGTGCGATCGAGTGGCTGTCGCTGGTCGGAACGACCGGACTGGTCGTGTTGATGTTCCTCGTCGTCTCGAAAATCGTGCCGGTGGTCGAACTCCACGCGGTCGAACACCTTCGTGGCGACCATGCTCACGATCACGGAGAACCGGATGCTGAGCCGACCGAACAGGAGGTGAAAGCATGAGTCTCCCGCTTTCGACGGTCCTGTACCACGGGTTCGACGGTACCGAAGGTCTGACCGGGTTCCCGAACATCGGGACCTACCTCATCTTCGCGCTCATCCTGGTGCCGGTCTACATCATGGTCATCTCGTGGTTCGCCGGCAAGCCACGCGACACGAGAACGGAGCTACTCGGCGTCTCCTATCTCGTCGGCATCACGGCCCAGATGTGGATCGGGATGTTCATCCTGACCATGATCATCGCCGTCGTCTTCTTCGGCGGGCTGCCGGAACCGATCGGTTCGACCGGGCCGTCCATGGAATCGCCGATCTTCGGCTTCCTGTAACCCGCTCGCTGCAAGCGGTCACGTCCGCCTGCAGTGATTTTCGGACCCTGTTTTTTCGCTCGATTCACCGCTGTGAGAGCAGTATCTACCCAGAATAGACCTCTCGTCGCCGCTGAGCGTCATTGCGTACCTGCGCCCACGTCGGTACGACCCGTGTGTGACTCGCTTCCGATCGACGCGCGTTACCGCTCTCCGTGGTCGCGCGTGATTACGTCCCTGCATGGTCAGGGGAAACCACGACCCTGCCGGGTGTAAAACCACGTGTATGGCGCTCGTCGACGTTCTGGCGACGGTCCTCTATCACGGATTCGAGGGTACGGAGGGGTGGACTGGCTTTCCCAACGAGGGGACCTACATCATTTTCGGCGTGATCCTGGTTCCGATCTACATCATGATCATCGCGTGGTTCACCGGATTGCCTCGAGACACGAGAACGGGCCTGCTCGGCGTCACCTATCTCGTCGGAATCGCCACGACCATGTGGATCTCGATGTTCGTCATGACGGTGTTGATCGGCATCATCTTCTACGGCGGAGTGCCAAGCTTCTGACGTTATAGTAGGGCGGTTGACGCGCGAAATCGTCGGTTGCGTTCTCGCTTCGTCACTCGCGGTTCTCCCGCTCGTCGACGGCCTCGAGCACCGAACCATCACACGTATCCCGTTCCGATACCTTATGCTCACTAACGCACACTACGCACCATGAGTATCACAGAACACGAACTCAAGATCGAACTCGAGGGAATCGAGGACCCGGATATCGGCGAAGATATCGTCTCGCTCGGCCTGGTCAACGACGTCACGATCGAGGACGAGACGGCCAAGATCTCGCTCGCGTTGAACGCGCCGTATGCGCCCTCCGAGATGGAACTCGGGAATCGGATCCGCGAGGTCGTCGGCGAGGCCGGCCTCGAGGCCGACTTGCGGGCACACACCGGCGCGGAACACGGGTTCGACGACGAGGTGCTCCCGCGGGTTCGCAACGTCATCGCCGTCTCCTCGGGGAAGGGTGGCGTCGGGAAAACGACGATCGCCGCGAACCTCGCCGCGGGTCTCGAGCAACGCGGTGCCATGGTCGGCCTGCTCGACGCCGATATCCACGGACCGAACGTGCCGCGTATCCTGCCGGTCGAGAGCGAGCCCGGCGTCACGCCGAGCGAGGACATCGTTCCGCCCCGATCGGACGGCGTCCGAGTTATCAGCATGGGCTTCATGATGGAAGAGGAAGACGACCCCGCGATCCTCCGCGGGCCGATGGTCAACAAGTTCATGCTGAAGTTCCTGGAGGGCGTCGAGTGGGGTCGCCTCGACTACCTCATCGTTGACCTGCCGCCGGGAACGGGTGACGCGACGCTGAACCTGTTGCAGTCGATGCCGGTGACGGGCTCCGTCGTCGTCACGACGCCACAGGAGATGGCGCTCGACGACACCCGAAAGGGGATCCAGATGTTCAACAAACACGACACGCCGGTGCTCGGCGTCGTCGAGAACATGAGTTCGTTCGTCTGCCCGACCTGCGACGACGAGCACGGTCTGTTCGGCACCGAAGGGGCACAGACGATCGTCGACAAGTACGACATCCCGCTGCTCGGCCAGATCCCGCTCCACCCCGACTTCGGTGCCGAGGGGAGCGAGGGCGCGCTGGTCAAGGACAACTCGAGCCCGGTCCAGGAGATCGTCGAGGAGTTCGTCGCGGAGGTCTCCGACCGAATCGGTGAAGTCAACCGCCGCACGGTCGCCGACAACGTCGGCGACGAGGAGCCCGAAAACGCGCTGCCGACCGAGACCGAAGACTAGAGCAGCCGCTGACTTCAGTTGTGACGATCGTATCGCTGCCCGCGATCACCGCGGCGAGAATCGACGCTCGCGGTTCTGTGGTGCCGTTATTTCGACGCTGGAACGACCTCGAGAGCGACCGGAACCGGCGACGTCAAGGTGCTTCGTCGTCGACTTCCCACTCGAGCGTCACCGTGATCTCCTCGCGCGGCCCGCCGAGCATCGGCGAGCGCTCCTCGACTTCGATCCCGTACTCGATCTCTCGTGACGGGGATAACGTCAGCGTCTTGTTCCCGATACGAACCTCCGCGGGTCCCTTGCTGCGGAGTTCGCGAGCGAGTTCCTGGATCAGATCCGCCGCTTCCTCTCGTGAGACCTCATCTTCGGTGGCGGTCGTTTCTCCCATACCGAATGGACCACCGAGTGAACATAAATAGGTTGGCTACGAATCGGCAGGCAGGTCCGTGGTCGCGACGGGTTTTCGGCCGGAATATCAACGGTCACGAACGACTGGCGGCGACGGTCGATCGCATCGAATCCGCGGAAAGCAGCGACGGGCTCGCCCTCGAGAGCCGGTCACGAGCCTGCGTCACGCCGCTGGCGGGTCCGTATCTTCCTCGAGCAGCGACTGGACGTACTTCGTGACGTGGTCGTCGATCCGGCGCTTGTAGCCGGCCTGTCTGGCGAGGCGATCGAGTTCGCGGGCGACGAGACTGCCGTACTGGACGGCTTTTTTCTCTCGATAGGCGATCTCCGCTGGGAGCGAGTCGGCCGCGACGAGACGAAGCGCGCGCTTGCGCTCCGTTTCGTCGGCCAGCAGTTCGTCCGGCAGCCGAAGCGCCGCGTCGACGACGGCGTCGTGTAACAGGGGCGCAACCGGCGCGAGCCCCGTCGCTTCGATCGCGTGGACGTCTCGTGGAAGCTGTTCGGACAAGCTCTCGATCTGCTCGCGCACCGCGCCGCGGGTCGTTTCGGCGTCGACGCGGTGATCGAGGCGGACGACCTTCTCGTAGCCGCCGAACAGTTCGTCCGCGCCCTGGCCGACCGCCAGCGCGTCGAAGCCGTCGGCAGCGACGCGTTCGCCGACGAGGTACAGCGGCAGCGCGATCTGGACGTCCATCGCGTTCGTGCGCCCCGTCGCGCGGGCGACCTGCGGAACGGCGCGCTCGAGGTCGGCCGGCTCGAGGTCGACGACGGTCAGTTCGCGTCCCATCGCGTCGGCGGCCGTCTTGGCGGCGTCGACGTCGTGGCTGTCGGGGAAGCCGACGACGTACAGCGGTGCGTCGAGGAGTTCGGCGACCAGCGCCGAGTCGACGCCGCCCGAAAAGGCGACGGCGATATCGCGGTCGGCGGCTCGAGCCTCGCTCGTCGCGGTCCGGATCGCGCTCGAGAGCCGCTCGAGGGCGGCGTCTCGATCCGGTTCGGGCTCCGGCGCGGGGAGCGTCCAGCGGCGCTCGGGTTCGGCGTCGGGCTCCACCAATTCGAGCGTTGCGCCCGGCGGAAGCGCCACCGGATCGTCGAGGACGGCGGGTTCGAACGCCCATCGTGAGCCCGGCTCGGTCGTCGAATCGCGGTCGGTCTCGACGTAGAGCGGGACTCGACCGAGGACGTCACGAACGAGGGTTTCGTCGAGTTCGCCAGCGAAACCGGCCGTTCCCGGCAGCGGATCGGCGCGCTCGAGCGCCGTTCGAACGGTCTCGGGGTCGACGCCGCGCAGCGTCATTGAAACAGCCCCAGGACGGAGTTCCTGACGCGCCGGGAGACGCCGCCGGCGGCCTGCCGGAAGCTGATTCGCCACGGCGTTCGCTTGCCCTCGACGGAGGTCCGACCCTCGCGAATGGCCTCGAGAATCGCGTCGGCGCTACGCTGCTCGGCGTCAACGCGGGTGACGGCCTGGCCGACCATCTCGCTGATGTGGGCGTCGCTGCCCGCGGTCATCGGAAGGTCTCGAGACTGCGCGAAGCGTTCGGCCTGTCGGTTCGCCCGACCGGTAAGGAGCCGCGAGTTGTAGATCTCGATCGCGTCACCGTCGGCGAGTTCCTCGCGCGTGATCCGGGCCATCACGCCGTGACGGGACTCCTGAAACGGGTGGGGAATCACCGCCAATCCTCCCTGCTCGTGGATCGCCTCGAGGGTCGATTCGTAGGAGAGGCCGGGCGGGACCGCCTCCTCCAGTCCGAATCCGAGGATGTGGCCGGCCTTGCTCGAGATTTCCATGGCCGGAATGCCGATCAGACCGTACTTGGGGGCCAGTTCGGCGGCGGCGAGGCTGGCATCGATTTCGTCGTGGTCGGTCACCGCGATCGCGTCCAGACCGACGGCTTCGGCCTGTTCTAAGATCAGTTCGACCGGGTCGCGGCCATCGTACGACAGCGACGAGTGGGCGTGGAGTTCAACCGACAACACGGGTCTATCCCCCCTTCGTGTGGACCGATCAAAAACGCCTCGATACGCGTCATTCACGAAACGCACACGATCGCTCGAATGTGCGAACCGGATTCTCGACCGAGCGTTCGCCGCGGGAGAGCGGCCGAGGGGACGCTCATTCGCACCTCGCGTCCTCGAGAATCCGGTGTACGAACCGCGACTTCCGTTCGGTGTAGGACTGCCGGTCATCCGGGAACTGCGCCGCCAGCGTCCGCTTCAACCGCTCGTAGGCCGCCGCGGCGTCTGGATTCGCGCGAAGGTGATCGCGGAACAGGAGTTGCTCGCGATGGGTATCGCTTCCGCGCTCGGTTATCGAGAGATAGCAGGTTCGAGTTGCCGGCGGACCCTTGGCAAAGAAGTGTCTGTCCGGAACCGAGTCGGGGATCGGTACGTGTAGCTTTGGCCCTCGAGCAGCGAGGACCAGGTTTCCGCGCTACCGATCTCGTCGACCACAACCAGGATGTCGACGATCGGCTTCGCGATCAGTCCTTCGACCGCGGTGCTTCCGACGTGTTCGATCGCGACCACTTGATCGTCCAGCGCTGACCGTAATCGCTCGGCTTCGTCCTCGAACAGTCGCTCCCGCTCGGGGGAGTGTTCGGCGAGTCGGACGGTCCCGCGCTCTAAACCGACCATACTCACCGTCTCGGAACGAGAATAAAAGAATCCGGTGTTCGAACGGCACCCGCGGAGCTACTCGTCGATGTCGAGTTCGACCAACTCGAGCGCGCGATCGAGGTGACAGACCTCGTGTGGCGGGTCGCCGAGGATGTCGCGAATGCGATACTCCTTGTCGAACGCGACGGCATCGGGTTCGCAGTACTCGTGGCTCGGACACTCGACGTAGGGGCAGGTGCCGGGGAGGCTCGTCTTGCTGCCGGCGAACGCACCCTTGGAAGTGATGTTCGCGCGCACGGAGACGGGTTCGACCTCGACGGCGCGGACTCCGTTGTCGTGCATGGCGCACTCGAGGGTCTGGGCGTTCTCCCGAACCGAGGTGATGCGGTACTTGGTGTCCGTCTCCAGATTGAGACACTGGCTCCGGTAGGGACAGCCGGCACAGCCGTCGGCCTCTCCCTGGTAGACGAATTCGGTCCCCGGATCGGCGAGACGGGACCCGACGAGCGTAACGGTCGACATGGTAGCGGGTAGTTGCCGGTCGCGGTTAAGGCTCACGTCCGGCGGCCGACGGCACTCGAGGCGGGACCGGTGGGATCACGCCGGTTCGGCGCTCGATTCCTCGTCTTCGTCGCCGGAGTCGGTCAGTTCGTCCAGTCGCTCGAAGTACATCTCGCGGGGAACCTGGTAGAGCCCCCGGTAGTCGATCTCACCGTCGGCGAACGCTCGAGCGAGTTCGAGCGCGCGCTCGAGTGCGTCACTCCGCGTCGAAAACCGTTCGTTCTCGGCCGAAACGTCGGGCTCGAGATAGAACGTCACGTACCAGTCGTCATCGTCACCCCGACTGGTCGGGTTGGTTCCGGGACGGCGGGTCCGCTTGCCGCGGGTCACATAGAGCGTCGGCAAGCAGGGGGCTGGGAAGTCATCGCCGTTGAAGACGTCCGGCCGGTACGCGAGCACGAGTCTCCCGTCCTCGCCGTGACTCCAGACGTCCCACCCGTTCTGGAGGGACGAGAGCGGCGGGTCGGGATCGGCGTCCGAGTTCGTCATGGTAACCGGTAGGGTCGGTGTCCCTAAATCCTCGTCGGGCTGGCGACCGAACGCGGCCCTCGTGCGAACCGCGCGTCGATCGCGCGCGAGCGATGCCGGCCACTGCTGGCCGGTAATTTATGCCAATTTCCTCCGAAAATGGGCCATGTTATCGAATATCGGTCTATGATTCTGGCAGCATTTTCCTGTAAATAGCTTCTGATAAATACCTTTTGGGGCCAAGGCTAAGTAGCTGGATTACTCACTCATTAAATACTATCGGTATCCGTTCGCCGGACCGACCCACTTCGCGCCCGTCCCCGGCGCGCGTTGTGTCACGACACCCGTGATACGGTTGTCGCACAACGGTACGTGGTGATCGATCACATATGGCACGACAGACCGCCGCCCGCTGCAGTTCGGCACGTTTCGCGAGCCTCTCGCCCGCAGCGTCCTCCGAACCAGTGATGTGTGTCTGTCGGGTGACGCGGTTCGACGGATTCCGACGGTTCGGCCACGATGCCACGGTTGGTCGAACGACGTCCGCTCCGAACACGGTCCGTGTGAGCACGGACGATGCAGACGGGGGAGACCACAACTGGCAATGATACCATGACCGGTGATATCGAGACACTCGAGAAGCTTAGTACGGATTACAAGGAATCGATGCCCGCGGACCTGCGGGAAACCAAGTCCTTCGACTGGTACCTAGAGGCAGTCTACGAGGACCCGAAGATCACCCGCAACGCCCACCAACGGGTCGCGGATATGTTCGACTACTACGGGACGAACTACGACGAGACCGAAGGGGTCGTCGAGTACCAGATCGCCTCGGAGGACCCGCTGAACGACGGTGAGAACACCTTCTACGGAAAGGTGATCCACCAGTCGATTCACGAGTTCGTCAACAAGGTCAAGTCGGGTGCCCGCCGGCTCGGTCCGGAACGGCGGATCAAGCTCCTGCTCGGGCCGGTCGGCTCCGGGAAGTCCCACTTCGACAAGCAGGTCCGGAAATACTTCGAGGACTACACGCTCCGCGAGGACGGACGGATGTACACCTTCCGCTGGAACAACCTCTGTGACGTCGTCAAGGACCAGGATCCCGCCGACGACACCGTTCGGTCCCCGATGAACCAGGACCCGCTCGTCCTCCTGCCCCTGGAGCAGCGCCAGCGCGTGATCGACGACCTGAACGAGCGCCTCGATGCACCCTACACGATCCAGAACGAGCAGGCTCTCGACCCCGAAAGCGAGTTCTACATGGACCGGCTGCTCGCCCACTACGACGACGACCTCCAGCAGGTTCTCGAGAACCACGTCGAGATCATCCGGCTCGTCGCCGACGAGAACAAGCGCCAGGGCCTCGAGACGTTCGAGCCAAAGGACAAGAAGAATCAGGACGAGACGGAGCTGACGGGCGACGTCAACTACTCGAAGATCGCCATCTACGGCGAGTCCGACCCGCGCGCCTTCGACTACTCCGGCGCGTTCTGTAACGCGAACAGGGGGATTTTCAGCGGGGAAGAGCTCCTGAAGCTCCAGCGCGAGTTCCTCTATGACTTCCTGCACGCGACCCAGGAGCAGACGATCAAGCCCAAGAACAACCCCCGGATCGACATCGACCAGGTGATCGTCGGACGGACGAACATGCCCGAGTACAAGGACAAGAAGGGCGACGAGAAGATGGAGGCCTTCAACGACCGCACCAAGCGGATCGACTTCCCGTACGTCCTCTCCTACGAGGACGAGGCCAGCATCTACAACAAGATGCTCACCAACGCCGACGTCCCCGACATCAACGTCGAGCCGCACACGCTCGAGATGGCGGGCCTCTTCGGCGTCCTCACGCGGATCGAAGAACCCGACACCGAAACCGTCGATCTGCTCTCGAAGGCGAAGGCGTACAACGGCGAGATCGACGAGGGCGACGATATCGATATCAAGAAGCTCCGCGAGGAGGCCGAAGGGAAAGCCGAGATCGGCGAAGGGATGGTCGGCATCTCGCCCCGCTTCATCGGCGACGAGATCGCCGAGGCGATCATGGACTCCAAACACCGTCAGCGCGGCTTCCTCTCGCCGCTTACGGTGTTCAACTTCTTCGAGGAGAACCTAGAGCACCACGGCTCCATTCCCGAAGACAACTTCGAGAAGTACTACCGCTACCTCGAGACCGTGCGCGAGGAGTACAAGGAGCGAGCCATCGAGGACGTCCGCCACGCGCTGGCCTACGACATCGACGAGATCCAGCGCCAGGGCGAGAAGTACATGGACCACGTGATGGCCTACATCGACGACGACACCATCGAGGACGAACTCACGGGCCGCGAGCAAGAGCCCGACGAGACCTTCCTGCGGTCGGTCGAGGAGAAACTCGACATCCCCGAGGATCGAAAGGAAGACTTCCGCCAGGAGGTGTCGAACTGGGTCTCCCGGCGCGCTCGCGAGGGCGAGGCGTTCAACCCGCAGGACAACGAGCGACTGCGTCGCGCACTCGAGCGAAAGCTCTGGGAGGACAAGAAGCACAACATCAACTTCTCCGCGCTGGTGAGCGCCAACGAGTTCGACGACGACGAGCGCTCCTCGTGGATCGACGCGCTGATGGAACAGGGCTACTCCGAGGGTGGAGCCAAGGAAGTACTCGAGTTCGCCGGCGCGGAGGTCGCCAAAACAGAGATGGAAGACTAACATGACCGACAACGACTACGTCACTGAGGCTGACCGCACGCTAGAGGAGACCTACGAGGAGCCGATGAGCCTCGCGGCGTACGTCGATCGGGTCTTCGAAAACCCGACGATCGCGTCCCACGCCTCGAAGTACCTGCTCGAGGCGATCGAGGCCGCCGGCACGCGCACCGTGGTCGAGGAGGGCGAGGAGAAGGAGCGCTACCGCTTCTTCGACGACCCGCACAACGACGGCGAACACGCGATCCTCGGCAACACCGAAGTGTTGAACGGGTTCGTCGACGACCTTCGATCGATCGCCGCGGGCCGGGCGAAAGACGAGAAGATCATCTGGTTCGAGGGGCCGACCGCGACGGGCAAGTCGGAGCTCAAGCGCTGTCTGGTCAACGGGCTGCGCGAGTACTCGAAGACGCCCGAGGGCCGACGCTACACCGTCGAGTGGAACGTGACGACCGCCGAGTCCGGCGAGCGAGGACTGAGCTACGGCGGCGACGACCCCGCCGCGATGGACGACCAACACTGGTACGAGAGCCCCGTCCAGGCGCACCCGCTGTCCGTCTTTCCGGACGCCGTTCGGAAACGGGTGCTCGCGGACCTCAACGACGACCTCGCGGACCACGTCCCGGTCCGGGTCGACGCGAAACTCGATCCGTTCTCGCGGGAGGCGTACGACTTCCTCGAGGAGCGATACCGGCGGGAGGGCAAAGAAGCGCTGTTCTCGGCGATCACCGACGACGACCACCTCCGGGTGAAAAACTACGTCGTCGACATCGGCCAGGGCGTCGGCGTCCTCCACTCGGAGGACGACGGGCCGCCCAAGGAACGGCTCGTCGGCTCGTGGATGCACGGCATGCTCCAGGAGCTAGATTCCCGCGGGCGCAAGAACCCGCAGGCGTTTTCCTACGACGGCGTGCTCTCGCAGGGTAACGGCGTTCTCACGATCGTCGAGGACGCGGCCCAGCACGCCGACCTCCTCCAGAAGCTGCTGAACGTCCCCGACGAACAGTCCGTCAAACTGGACAAGGGGATCGGGATGGACGTCGATACCCAGATGCTGATCATCTCGAACCCCGACCTCGAGGCCCAGCTCAACCAGCACGCCGACCGAAACGGGATGGACCCGCTGAAGGCGCTCAAGCGCCGCCTCGACAAACACCAGTTCGGCTACCTGACGAACCTGAGCCTCGAGTGTGAACTGATCCGTCGCGAGCTGACGAACGAAAAATCGGTCTGGGAGGCCGACAGCTACGACGAACTCGAGGCGCGGATCCGCGAACCGGTGCGGGTGACGGTCAAAGGACAGGACGGCGAAACGCGAACGGAGGAGTTCGCTCCACACGCGATCGAGGCGGCCGCGCTGTACGCGGTCGCCACCCGACTCGACGAGGAGAACCTCCCCAACGGCCTCGATCTGGTCGACAAGGCGCTGATCTTCGACCAGGGCTACCTCCAGGAGGGCGACTCGCGCCGGGAGAAAGACGAGTTCGACTTCGACGGCGAAGCCCACGACGGCGAACACGGGATTCCGGTTACCTACACGCGGGATACCCTCGCGGAACTGCTTCAGGCCGACCGGGATCGCCACCACTCCGACCTCCCGGTCGAGGACATCGTGATGCCTCGAGACGTGTTGAACACGATGGCCGAAGGGCTCGCCGACGCACCGGTCTTCTCGACGGGCGAGCGCTCGGAGTTCGAAAACCGGATCGTGCCCGTGAAAAACTACATCTTCGATCGACAGGAGAGCGACGTCATCGAGGCGATCATGCACGACAAACGCGTCGACGAGGAGACCGTCGCCGACTACGTCGAACAGGTCTACGCGTGGGAAACCGACGAACCGCTGTACAACGACCGCGGCGAACGCGTCGAGCCGGATCCGCTGAAGATGAAGCTCTTCGAGATCGAGCACCTCGGCCGCTTTTCGGAGGCCGAGTACGAGGGGAACCTCCCGCGGGAGAGCGTCCGGAACTTCCGTCGGGAGAAGGTGATCACGTCGCTGAATCGCCACGCGTGGGAACACCGCGACGAGGATTTCGCCGTCGAGGACGTCGACCTCACCGCGATTCCCGTGATCAAGTCGGTCCTCGAGAGCCACGACTGGGACGATGTCGAGCGGACCTTCGAGGACTTCGATCCGCGCCAGTGGGACGACCCGCCGAGCGGAACGGAGACGGCGACGGTCAAAGAACGGACGATCGAAACGATGGTCGACCGCTTCGATTACTCGGCGGCGTCGGCCGAGCTAACCAGTCGACACGTCATGGGACAGGTGAGTTACAGATGGGACTGAGAGACGACCTCGAACGATTCCGCGAAGTGGGCGAACAGCGCCGCGAGGACCTCGCCGACTTCATTCAGTACGGCGATTTGAGCGGCGGTCGCGGATCGATACAGATCCCGGTCAAGATCGTCTCATTGCCCGAGTTCGAGTACGACCAGCGCGACAAGGGCGGCGTCGGACAGGGCGACGGTGGCACGCCCGACGTCGGCCAGCCGGTCGGTCAACCCCAGCCCCAGCCGGGTGACGACGACGGCGAGGACGGCGAACCCGGCGAGGACGGCGGCGAACACGAGTACTACGAGATGGACCCAGAGGAGTTCGCCGAAGAACTCGACGAGGAACTGGGACTCGACCTCGATCCGAAGGGGAAGAAAGTCATCGAGGAGAAGGAGGGTCCGTTCACGGATCTCACTCGAAGCGGTCCCAACAGCACGCTCGACTTCGAGCGGATGTTCAAAGAGGGGCTCAAGCGAAAGCTCGCGATGGACTTCGACGAGGAGTTCCTAAAGGAGCTGTGCAAGGTCGAGGGGATCAGTCCGCGAGAGGTCTTCGAGTGGGCCCGCGGCGAGAGCCTCCCGGTGTCGATGGCGTGGGTCGAGGAGGCCTACAACGAGATCCCCGACGAGGAACGGGGCGCGTGGGCCTCGATCGAGGAGGTCGAGGAAAACGTCGAGCGCGAGAGCGTCCAGCAGAAGATCCGCCGCGAGGGGATCAAACACGTGCCGTTCCGCCGCGAGGACGAACGATACCGCCACCCCGAGATCATCGAGGAGAAAGAGAAGAACGTCGTGGTCGTCAACATCCGCGACGTCTCGGGGTCGATGCGCGAGAAGAAACGCGAACTCGTCGAGCGGACGTTCACGCCGCTGGATTGGTACCTCCAGGGCAAGTACGACAACGCCGAGTTCGTCTACATCGCCCACGACGCCGACGCCTGGGAGGTCGAACGCGACGACTTCTTCGGCATCCGTAGCGGCGGCGGAACCAAGATCTCGAGCGCGTACGAACTCGCCGCCGAGCTGCTGGAGGAGTACCCCTGGAGCGACTGGAACCGGTACGTCTTCGCCGCGGGCGACTCCGAGAACTCCTCGAACGACACGGGAGAGCGCGTCATTCCCAAGATGGAGGAGATCCCCGCGAACCTTCACGCCTACGTGGAGACCCAGCCAAGCGGCAACGCCATCAACGCGACCCACGCCGAGGAACTCGAGCGTCACTTCGGAACCGACGCCGAGGACGTCGCGGTGGCGTACGTCAACAACAAAAACGACGTGACCGACGCGATCTACGAGATCCTCTCGACGGAGGGTGAAGAACATGAGTAACACGAACTCCAACGCGGATCGATTCCGCAAACAGGCGATCGCCAGCGATCTCGAGGAACCGGTCACGGAGGCCAGAAACCTCGCCGAAAAGCTCGGCCTCGAGCCGTACCCGGTGAAGTACTGGATCATCGACTACGACGAGATGAACGAACTCATCGCCTACGGCGGCTTCCAGAGCCGCTATCCCCACTGGCGCTGGGGGATGCAGTACGACAAGCAACAGAAACAGGGCCAGTACGGCGGCGGGAAGGCCTTCGAGATCGTCAACAACGACAATCCGGCCCACGCCTTCCTCCAGGAGTCGAACACGATCGCCGACCAGAAAGCCGTGATCACCCACGTCGAGGCCCACTCCGACTTCTTCGCGAAAAACGAGTGGTTCGGCCTGTTCACCAGCGGGCGCGCCGACGACGACCAGGTCAACGCGGCGGCCATGTTGGAGCGCCACGCGCGGGCGATCGACGAATACATGTCCGATCCCGATATCGACCGCGCCGAGGTCGAGAAGTGGATCGACCACTGTCTCTCCCTCGAGGACAACATCGACCAACACCAGGTGTTCAAGCGTCGACTGGACGTCGACGGCCCGGCCGGTGACCTCGAGGAACTCGACGACGACCTCGCCGAGAAGCTGGACAAACTCGGACTCTCGGACGAGATCAAAGGCGAGGTGTTCGACGAGGAGTGGCTCGAGAAACTCGAGGAAGGCGACGAGGCGGTCACCTTCCCCGAGGAGCCACAGAAGGACATTCTCGCATTCGTCCGCGAACACGGCAAACGGTACGACGACGAGGCCGGTCGAGCGGTGGAGATGGAAGAGTGGCAACGCGACATCCTCGACATGATGCGCGCGGAGGCGTACTACTTCGCCGCCCAGAAGATGACGAAGGTGATGAACGAGGGCTGGGCCGCCTACTGGGAGTCGACGATGATGACCGACGAGGTCTTCGCCGGCGACGACGAGTTCATGAACTACGCCGACCACATGGCGAAAGTGCTCGCCTCCGGCGGACTCAACCCCTACAGCCTCGGCATGGAGCTCTGGGAGTACGTCGAGAACCGGACGAACCGTCAGGAGGTGATAGAGCAGCTACTGCGCGTCGACGACGTCTCCTGGCGCAACCTGATGGACGTCGTCGACTTCGACGACGTGCTCGCGACGCTCAAGCCGCCGGAGGCGATCGGAAACATCACGCCGGACACGCTCGACGCGCTCGAGGAAGTTCCCGACGAGTGGGTCGACCGCGAGGCCCTCGAGGCGGCTCGAGCGGGTGACGTCGACGTCGAGAAGTATCCCTGGAAGGTCCTGACGACCGAGGGGCTGGCTCGACGCCACTACTCGCTGGTCAAGCGTCAACACCGCGGCTTTCTGACCCGGGTGAGCCAGAACGACCTCGAGCAGATCGGTCGCTATCTCTTCGACGACGCGCGCTACGCGAGCGTCGAGGAGGCGCTCGCGGACGTGGACTTCGCAGCGGGCTGGGACCGCATGTTCGACATTCGGGAGAGTCACAACGACGTGACCTTCCTCGACGAGTTCCTCACGACGGAGTTCATCACGGAGAACAACTACTTCACCTACGAACACTCGCAGGCGACGGGGCAGTTCCACGTCGCGAGCGACGCGGCTGCGGACGTCAAGAAGAAGCTGCTCTTGCAGTTTACCAACTTCGGGAAACCGACGATCGCGGTCTACGACGGCAACTACAACAACGCCAACGAACTCCTGCTCGGCCACCAGTACAACGGCGTGATGCTCGACCTGGGGCAGGCCCGCGAGACGCTCAAGCGGATCTTCGAACTATGGGGTCGGCCGGTGAACCTGCTGACCATCGTCAAGGACGTCGACGAACACGACATCGAAGTGGCCAGGCGTCGCAACCGCGAACCCGAACCCGAAGAACGGGGCAAACTGCTCCGATACGACGGGACCGACGTGACGATCGAAGACGTTCCGTGGGAGGAGGTCGACCACCTCTCGGCCGACGACGTCGATTACGACACGAAACCCGACGAGTGGCTCGCCTGATAGTTCTTTTGTTCGAGACGGATCGTATCACACACTCGGAAGGCTTTTGGCGCCGATCGCACATGCTCGAGACGTTATGGATCGGGAAGGGGGCGAAGCGATCGAACGGCAACGGGTCGACAGCGACTCGTTCGATCTGCCGGCAGTCCTCGCACAACTCGACAGACGCGAACCGACCGAACAGCGGGCGGCCGTGGAGACGATCCGCGACGCCCTGACGGAGCACCCCAGAGCGTGTATTCCGACCGTCCCGAAACTCCGCGCCCTGCTCGAGACGCCCGAACTCGAGTGCCACGAGTCGGTCGCCTACTGTCTGGCCGAACTCGCGGACGAGTCGCCCGCGGATGTCGCGCCGTCGGTCGCCGTGCTCGTCTCGGTTATCGACGAGCACGCGTCACGGCCGGCGACGCACGAACTCCTTCGCTGCCTGTCGACCGTCACGGCGGAACGATCGGCTGCCGTCGCCGATCACGCCGCGACGATCGCCGACGTGATCGATCGCCGTTCGGGGTACGACCACCATGGGCTGTGCCTGTTCCGCGCGTTGTCGATGGAACGGCCCGCCGCGATCGAACCGGCCGTACCGGTGCTTACCGACGCGTTAGCAGCGGATCCGGAGTCAAACGGCGTTCCGACCCTCTCGGCGCTGGGCCGGGTCGCGCGCTCGGAGGCATCGCTACCGACGCTCGAGTTCGTCGAGGACGCGATGGCGCTCGTCGACCACGACGAGGCGTCGCTGCGGAACAACGCCATCGGCTGTCTCGCCGACGTGGCCCGCCACAGTCCGCTCGCAGTCGAACCGGCTTCGGCCGACCTTACCGCCGCACTCGAGCACGACGACCCGGAGACGCGTGCGAACGCTGCGGTCGCCATCGCTCGAGTCGCGACGGAGGCGACGGCGGCTGTCGACCCCGCACGTGAGCCGCTGCTCGAACTCCTCGAGGACGACCACGAGCGCGTTCGAGCGAACGCCTGCGTCGCGCTCGGACACGGACGCGTCGAGGCGGCCGCGGACCGACTGACGACGCTGGCGCGAGCAGACCCGGAGCCGAGGGTCCGCGATCGCGCCGGCTGGGCACTGGGACAGCTCTCGTCGTGACGAGCGTCGGGAGTCCGAAACGGCCGGTTCCGCGAGATCAGAGCCGAATGGGTCGATCCGCCGAGATGCAGTCGACCCCCCGGCACTCGAGCAATTTCGCCGTGAGCCGTCGCTCGAGCGACCAGACGTGAATCTCGAGATCGACCGACTTCGCGCGCGAAACGAGTCTCGTCGTCAGACAGCGCCAGTAGTTCGCGCCGATGACGTCGCAGTCGAGTTCGACGGCGGTCGTGATCGGCGTCTCGAGGTGACGGCTGACCAGTAGCCCCGTCGGCTGGCTGGGGTCGATCTCACGGATTGTCCGCAGTTCGGGCAGCAGAAAGGAGGTCGTCACGATACGGTTCTCGACGCCCTCGATCGCATCGAGGACGTCCGAAGCGATGCCGAGGTCTTTCATCTCGAGGTTGACTTCGACCGTCGACGGCAGGGCCTCGAGCATCTCCTCGAGCGTGGGTACTCGTTCTCCGGATTCCAGGATCGTGTGCGTCTTGAGTTCCTCGAGCGTGCTATCGGCGACCGTCCCGATACCGCCGGTGACGCGGTCGATCGTCTCGTCGTGGATAACGACGAGTTCGCCCGAGCCACAGCGCCGAACGTCGAACTCGACTACGTCTGCGTACTCGGCTGCGGACTGGATCGCTGCGATCGTGTTTTCGGGAGCCGTCGCGGCAAATCCGCGGTGGGCGATCAGGCGCATTCGGTGGAACATGGACGGCGGGGGGCTTTAGTGCCCCGCTGCGATCAGCCGCGAGTCCGGTGATCGGCTGCGGTTCTGGAAGCGATATCGAATTCGATCGGGAGCGTACGACCCCGTCGCCCTCTTCGGGTTTTTGGATACAACAGAGAGCGAGTTCCAAAGCCTTTAGTAAGTACCGTTAAATCGGTACCGCATATAGAGGGGAGTGATTACTCTCTCTCATGTACTCGACACAAGGACGATCTCGCGGCTTTGCGTGGTGACCCTTTCATGAGCAACCGGATCGAGGACCCGATCGAAATACTGCTCGTCGAAGACAATCCTGGTGACGTCAGGCTCACGCAGGAAGCCTTCAAGCAGCTTTCGACCGAGACGACCATCCACGTCGCTATCGACGGCGACGAGGCGTTCGACTTCCTCTCGAGTCGCTACGACAGCGACTCCGAGCCCGTTCCGGACCTCGTCCTCCTCGATCTGAATCTCCCGCGAATGGGCGGCCTCGAATTCCTCGAGACGGTTCAGGACGACCCGGACCTCTCGCGAGTTCCCATTCTCGTGTTGACCAGTTCGAACGCCATCGAGGACGTCCTCGAGAGCTACGAACTCGCGGCGAACGCCTATCTTACCAAACCGACCGACCCCGACGAGTACGCCGCGATGGTCGAAACCGTCGCGGATTTCTGGTTCCAGCGCGCTGCACTGCCGCCGATGCCCTCGTAAACGGTATCGACGTCCTCGTTCGACCGGTGCAGTTCGGTAGTACACTGCCACCCCGCAATTAATCTGGAAGGCCGTCGGAGTGACCGGTATGCCACCGACGACCGATTTCACCGTCGATTTCGATGGAACCGTCGCCGTAGTCACGGGCGCGAGCGGCGCGCTCGGAAGCGCGACTGTCGACCGGTTCCGGGCGGCCGGCGCGACCGTCTGTGCCGTCGACGTCGTCGCCCCCGACGACGAGGACAGTTCGCTCGAGCCCGACGCGGACACGCACTTCTACGAGGCCGATCTGACCGATGAGGACGATGTCGTGCGTCTCGTTTCGGCGATCGTCGACGATCACGGACGGATCGATCACCTGTGTAATATCGCCGGCACGTGGCGCGGCGGTGATCCCATCGAGGAGACCGACCTCGCGGAGTTCGAGATGCTCGTCGATATCAATCTGAAGACGGCGTTTTTGGCGTCGAAACACGCGCTCCCCCACCTTCGGGAGTCCGGCGGCTCGATCGTCAGCGTGAGCGCGCGCTCGTCGCTCGAGGGCGGCGAGGGCGACGGCCCCTACCGAATCACGAAGGCCGGCGTTCGGCTGTTGACCGAGACGCTCGCCGAGGAGAATCGGGGAGCCGTCCGCGCGAACTGCGTGATGCCGAGCGTGATCGATACGCCGATGAATCGCGAGATGATGCCCGACGCGGATCACGGTTCGTGGGTCGACCCCGCCGAAATCGCGGACGTGATGACCTTCCTCTGCAGCGACGGCGCGGCGGTGACGAGCGGTGCTGCGGTGCCGGTGTACGGTGAGGCCTGACGGCAAAAACGTAACTCGACCGCGTGCGTTCGATTACGCGTTCTCTCCGATCCAGTCGGTGAACGAACCGGTGAGGAAGTCGACGTAGTCGACGATGCCGAGGTACAGTGTGACGACGAGGACGAGGAGGATCGGCAGTCGAATCATCCAGACCCACACCGTGCCGCGGCTGCCGAGGTCACCGATGCCTTTCTCGAGTTCCCTGACGGCGGCCTGTGGTACGATCCAGCCGACGAGGATCACCAACATGAGCGCGCCGAACACGAGGAGGATTCCGTCGGCGAAGCCGTCCAGCAGGTCGAGGAAGATCAGGTCGTAGGTGACCGGCACGCCGAGTAAGTAGATGACGCCGCCCATGCCGAGCGCCGCCTTCCACCGCTCGATACCCTTCTCGTCGATGACGTAGGCCGTCACGACCTCGAGTAGCGAAATCGCACTCGAGAGCGCCGCGATGGCGACGGTCCCGAAAAAGAGGAGGCCGAGCACACGACCGCCGGTGACGGTCGTAAAGGCCTGGGTCATCGAGATGAAGACCGCACCGGCACCGCCCTCGCCCGGCTCGACGCCCGCTGAGAAGAAGATGGGGAAGACGACCAGACCGGTCAGGAACGCGATCCCGGTGTCGAAGCCGATGATGGTGAGGCCGTCTTTGGCCAGATTGCGATCCTCACCGAGATAGGAAGCGTACGTGATCATTACACCCATCCCGAGCGAGAGTGTAAAGAAGGCCTGTCCAGCGGCTGCGGGAAGCAGTTCCGCCCAGTTGTCGGCCATGATGCCGAAATCGGGGGACAGGTAGTACTCGTATCCCGCGCTGGCCTCGGGGAGCGTGAACGCCCAGATGGCCATTCCGACGAGCAAGACGATGATCGCCGGCACCATCACCTTCACCGCCAGTTCGATCCCCCGCCGGATTCCGAGCGCGACGATCCCGATCGTCAGCGCCATGAAGATCGTATGGAAGAAAAACGCGTCCAGTCCGGTCGACAGGTCGCCGAACATCGCGCCCGCCTCCCCGCCGTAGTCGGCGAGGTGGCTCGAGTAGCTTCCCCGGAATCCCTCGAGGAAGTATCGGATGAACCAACCGGCGACGACGCTGTAGTACGAGAGGATGACGAACCCGGTGACGATGAAGACGCCACCGATGTACTTCCAGGCGTCACCGCCTAACTCGATCAGCGCGCCGACCGGGTTCCGTTCCGTCTTGCGACCGACGACGAACTCGACCAAAATCGCCGGGAACCCGACCAGCGCCACGAACAGCAAATAGACGAGCAGAAACGCTGCGCCACCACCTTCTCCCGTTACGAACGGAAACCGCCAGATGTTCCCTAATCCGACCGCGCTACCGACTGCGGCGAGGATAAATCCGGTTCTCGTCGCCCAGGTTTCGCGTTGTACCATAGCGCAGACAAACCAATCCCCTTCTAAATATCTTACTAGATATTACCAGTACTCTGCGAACTCTGTCACATCTCACCGTTGCTCGACCGGCCCGTTCAACTCCGATACCCGATCGATGGCTGGTGTTTTCACACGCCCGAAAACATAATATATGATAAATGTATCCGATAACGACAATACGTTCGTATTTTTATTTCACCGTTTCCTTACTGGAACTGTCACGATGCACGTCTGAAAGATGAGCCGATCGGCGGGCCATAATCGCCTGCAGAGGCGGTGTTGGACGATATTCATTCCTGCACTCGATCTCGTCGATGAGTCCGTACAGTACGCCGACCTATTTCGATTCTGTCACACTACCCGTTCACAGTGTCGACTATACACACGATTTTTATACACTGAACCGCAATCAGCGCTTATCTGTATGAGCGAGAATAGTGTTCAAAGGTGGGGACAGATGTTCTCGGGTAATCGGATTTTAGTATTACTCGGGTTCGTGGCAATCGTACTACTTGGAAACCTGGGGTACAGCCTGTTGCGCGGTGACCTCGCGCTTTCGACGGTTTCCTCGTACTTCTGGAGCGGGATTCTGGTGGGACTCATTTACGGGCTCGCCGGGGTGGGGCTCTCGATGACCTACAGTATCCTGAACTTCGCGAACTTCTCACACGGTGATCTGATGACGGCCGGTGCGTTCGGCGGGTGGTCGGCAACGTACGTCATCGCAGGGCTGGGGGTCGCCGACTTCGGGAGTCGGATTCTGGTCAGGGCCGGTGGAGGTTCTCAACCGGCGGAACTCGGCGTAAGCGTGCTTGGAACGCCGTTTTCGATCTTCGTCGGGTTGCTCGTCGCCGTCGCGTTTACGATCCTCGTTGCACTCGTCATCGACCGATTCGTCTACAAACCGATGCGGAGCGAAAACGGCATCGCGTTGCTGATCGCGAGTATCGGTGTCGCGCTGGTGCTTCGATACCTCATTCAGTTCGTCTACGGTGGCCGGAACCGCGGCGTGACCGAAAGCGTCCAGCGGTGGGACGTCTTGCCGTTTCTCTCGGATTACGGATCGATCAATCCACACGAATTTACGCTGATGGTGGTCGCCGTCGGCCTGATGATCGGCGTTCACGCGGTCCTTCAATACTCCAAACTCGGAAAAGCGATGCGGGCGATGGCCGATAACCAGGACCTCGCACTCGTCACCGGCATTCCGACCGAACGCGTCGTGACCTGGACGTGGATCATCGGGGCTGGACTCACCGGGGCTGCGGGATTCCTCGTCGTGCTCGAGCGCGGCGTGATCGACTTCAACCTCGGCTGGGGCCTCCTGCTGTTCGTCTTCGCCGCGGTCATTCTCGGCGGTATCGGCTCGATCTACGGCGCGATCAGCGGTGGGCTGGTCATCGGACTCACGAGCGAGATGTCGCGGATCTGGATTCCCTCCGATTTCACCACCGCAGCAGCCTTCGTGCTGATGATTCTCGTGTTAGTGGTCAAACCGTCCGGGCTCTTCGGCGGGGTGAAAACGGCATGATCGATCTCGAGTTCGCGCACGGGTGGCGACGGGATATCGCGCTTATCGGCGGCCTGACCGCCGCCATCTACGTCCTGTTTATCGCTATCGGAGTGTTCCTCGGCTACGACCTCGGCGGCGTACTGAACATGCTGCAGTCGCTTACCTTGCTCGCCGCCGCCTACGCGATGCTCGTCCTGGCGTTGAACCTCCACTGGGGGTACACCGGGCTGTTCAACATCGGCGTCGCCGGCTTCATGGCCGTCGGCGTGTACACGATGGCGATCCTGACGGCCGCGCCCGACGCGAGCGTGCCCGGTTTCGGCCTCCCGCTGTGGGTGGGCGTTATCGGTGGTATGGCGGCAGCAGCGCTCGTCGGCTTGCTCGCCGCACTGCCCGCACTCAGGCTCAAGGCGGATTATCTCGCGATTGTGACGCTCGGTCTCTCGGAGATCATCCGACTCACCGTCCAGTCGAGTTGGCTGAGCAATGCGCTCGAGGAGAACGTCGGCGTAGCGACCGGTGGCGGAAGCGGTATCGGGGTCCCGAAGAACCTCTCGAATTTCGCGGAAATCCCGTACTACGGCTTTTCGGGGGAGGGCGAGTTGACGCCGATTGGGATCGTCGTGTTCCACGTCGCGAACACGTTCGACATCCCGCGAACGGTGTTTATCGACTGGACGTACACGCTCTTGCTGGTCGCGTTCGTCGCCCTGTTTTACTGGTTGCTCTACCGCGTCGGCAACTCGCCCTTCGGGCGGGTTCTCAAGGCGATTCGGGAGGACGAACTGGTCGCCGACTCGCTCGGAAAGAACACGCGGCTGTTCAAGATCAAGGTGTTCATGCTCGGCTGTGCGCTGATGGGCCTCGCGGGCATGCTCTGGTACGGCTCTCGCGGGTACACGAGTCCCGACGATTACATGCCGCTGGTCACGTTCTACGTCTTCGTCGCGTTGATCATCGGCGGATCGGGTTCGAACACGGGCAGCGTGATGGGAGGCATCGTCTTCGCGATGTTGCTCTACGAGGGGCCGACGTACGTGCCACGGATCATCGATCAGGGGCTGGGATACGTCGGCTACTCGATGCCGAGCGCTCCGGGAACGATCGCCGGTGCACTCGGCTCGCTGGTCGCGCTCGATCCGCTCCCGCTGCTCGCCTACGTCGACGGCAACATCGATGCGCTTCGGTTCGTGTTGCTGGGCGTCGTCCTCATTCTGGTGATTCAGCGACGCCCCGACGGACTCCTCGGTCACCGGGTCGAAACCGCTTCCAGCGTCGATCTCGCCAGACCGGCGCGGACGGACGGAGGTGATCGCGATGAGTAACGGATCGGCGAAAGCGAACCCCGCTACGAATACGGCTGCACGAACGGATACCGAGTCCGAGTCGTCACCGCCGCTCCGGGTCGAGAATCTCGAGAAACGCTTCGGCGGGATCACCGCCGTCGACGGCGTTTCGTTCACCGTCGAGCCGGGATCGCTGACCGGCCTGATCGGTCCCAACGGTGCCGGGAAGTCGACGACGTTCAACTGCATCGCCGGCGTTCACCGGCCAAACGGCGGCTCCGTCGAGTTCAACGGCGAGGACATCACCGGACGCAAACCGCACCAGATCGCCCACCGGGGCCTCGTTCGAACGTTCCAGATCGCCCGCGAACTCAAGGAGATGACCGTCCTCGAGAACCTGATGCTCGCCCCGCTCGATCAACGCGGGGAGACGCTCTGGCGGTCGGTCGCACCGATCGCTCGGCGCGAAATCATCGAGGAGGAACACGAACTCCGCGAACGCGTCTGGGAGACCCTCGATCTCTTCGAGATCGACCACCTCGCTCACGAGTACGCAGGCAATCTCTCGGGCGGCCAGCGGAAGTTACTCGAGATGGCGCGGGCGTTGATGACAGATCCCGACATGGTGTTGCTCGACGAGCCGCTGGCCGGCGTCAACCCCTCCCTCGAGGTCAAACTCATGGAGCGCATTCACGACCTCCGGGAGGAGGGCTACACCTTCCTGCTGGTCGAACACGACATGGACATCATTATGGAACACTGCGAACACGTCATCGTCATGCATCAGGGCCAAAATCTGGCCCAGGGGACGCCCGAGGAGGTCACGTCGGACGAACGCGTCATCGAAGCGTACCTCGGAGGTGAGATCTGATGGCGCTCCTCGAGGTGAGTTCACTCGATGCCGGCTACGGAGACCTCCAGATCCTCGAGAACGTCGATCTCGAGGTTGCGGACGGCGAGTACGTGACGATCGTCGGCCCGAACGGGGCCGGGAAGTCGACCGTGATGAAGTCGGTGTTCGGGCTGACGACGTACATGGGCGGCCACGTCGCGTTCGCCGAGAGGGAGATCGCCGGCATGCGCCCCGAGGAGATCATCCACCACGGGCTGGGCTACGTGCCACAGAATGACAACGTCTTCTCGACGCTCTCGGTTCGGGAGAACCTCGAGATGGGCGCGTACATCCTCGACGAGGTCCCCGACCGGCGACTCCAGTCCGTCTTCGATCGGTTCCCGATCCTCGAGGAGCGCCAGCAACAGAAGGCCGGCACGCTCTCGGGTGGCCAACAGCAGATGCTCGCGATGGGACGGGCGCTGATGCTCGAGCCCGATCTGTTGTTGCTCGACGAACCGAGCGCGGGGCTCGCTCCGGACCTGGTCGACGACATGTTCGATCGGATCGACGAGATCAACGGCGGCGGGACGGCGGTCTTGATGGTCGAACAGAACGCGAAGGAGGCGTTGCGTCGCTGTGATCGGGGCTACGTCCTCGTCCAGGGACAAAACCGGTACGTCGACAGTGGCGACGTGTTGCTTGCGGACGAACAGGTCCGTCGGGACTTCCTCGGCGGGTAGCGTCGCTCGCTGCGTCGGCTCGCGGCTGTTCTTTCGTTCGATTTTCTCGACGATCGAGCGCGGGGCGTATCGAATCGACTCGCGGACGCGACACCGGTCGGTAGTCGGTGGTTGGAACCGGCCGTTACGCGCGAGATCATTCGGATGACCCGTCGCTCACGGTTATCCGCCTCGAAAAACGCGTAGTTGTCGCGTCGACGCCGCGGTCAGTTACCGAACTCCCGCGTCTCGCTCGTCTCGAGCTCGCCGCCGTTGAACTCGAGGATATCGAAGGCTGCGGATTCCACGTCGCCGTTGTCGTCGAACACGACCGAACTCGATGCGCCTTCGTAGACGACCGGGTCCCCGTCGGCGAGCGTCTCGACGGCCTCGGTCAGTTCGGCGGGGCCGAACGTATCGCCGTCGCCGCTGGTCACCGACCGCATGTGGTCGCGGATCGCCGAGCCGGTGTTTTCGCCCGCGGAGACGTTCGCGAGGATCAGGACTGCGCTCGCGTCGTACGCGTGCGAGTTGAACACGCTCGGACTCGCGTCGTACTCGGATTCGTAGAGGTCGGTAAACGCGTCCACCGCCGGCCCGGCCGCGCTCGGCGCGGTCGCGGTGACGTTTTCCATGTCGTTGCCGACTTCGCCGGGGAGGCTTCCCTCGGCCAGTCCGTCGGTGACGAGGATGTCGACGTCGCTGTCGTCCCAGCCGGAGTAGTAATCGTTGAACAGCTGAATCCCGCTCTCGGGGAAGCCGACGATCATCAGCGTGTCGGGGTCGTTGGAGAGCGCCTCCTCGAGTACCGAGGAGTACGACGCCTGAGCGGGTTCGAACGAGACCTCCGCTTCTACGGTTCCGTCCGCATCCTCGAACGCGTCCACGTAGACTTCTGCAAGCCCCTGCCCGTAGTCGTCGTTGAGGAACAGCGTCGACGTCGATTCGGCACCGAGGTCGCTGGTCGCCACCTCTGCGAGCACTTCCCCCTGAAGCAGGTCGCTCGGTGCCGTCCGGAAGAAGTAGCCGTTATCGTCGAGATCGGTGAGACCGACGTCGGTACTCGCGGGTGAACAGGCGACGACCTCGTTCTGAATGAACTCGTTGGTCATCACCTGGTTCGTAACGTTCGACGCGAGCGCACCGTTGACCATCGGATAGCCGGCGTTGACGAGACTTCCGGCGGCACTGATCCCCGCCGTCGGATCCGTCTGCGTGTCCTCGGCCTGGACGTCTAACTCGATCGGTGCACCTTCGCTCTCGAGTTGTGTTACGGGGAGTTGAGCAGCGTCTCGAATCGGTGGACCGAGCGAACCGAGGTCGCCCGTCACGGCACCGAGGATCCCGAGTTTGACTTCGTAGCCGTCGTCGACGCCGGCCGGTTCGATGTCTTCGTCGGTCGACTCTTCGTCGTCACCCGGATCGAGACTATCGAGACAGCCCGCCACACCGATTGCACCAGTCGTACCGATACCAGCAAGCACCCGCCGCCGGTTGAGTTGCCGTACCATGAATGACAGTGGCTAGAACTCCTATATATATGTTTGCTCGAACAGTGGGTTATGGACGAAAATTACCATCGAAAACCGGTCACATAATTGCGTAGTCAGCGTGATAGTGGCATAGTTACGCATACCCAGGGTCGGGAGAATACTACGAGTTACCGAACGTTTTTGAGGGACGTGACCGTTTCCTCGGGCAATGAACGGGAGGGTTCATCAATGACCATGGAAGATCGGATCAACGAACTCGAGGAGTTGCGCGAGGAGGCCCGCCTCGGCGGCGGCGAGGACCGAATCGAGAAGCAACACGACAAGGGGAAGATGACCGCCCGCGAGCGAATCGACTACTTCCTCGACGAGGGAACCTTCACGGAGTTCGATCAGCTTCGAACCCACCAGACGAGTCAGTTCGGCATGGAAGAAAAGAAGGTCCCGGGCGACGGCGTCGTCACGGGATACGGTGAGGTCAACGGCCGTACCGTCTTCGTTTTCGCACACGATTTCACCGTTTTCGGCGGTTCGCTCGGCGAGGTCTTCGCCGAGAAGATCTGTAAGGTCATGGATATGGCGATGGAAGTCGGCGCTCCCGTCGTCGGACTCAACGACTCCGCCGGGGCCCGCATTCAGGAGGGCGTCAAGAGCCTCGCCGGTTTCACCGAAATCTTTCGACGAAATCAGGAAGCCAGCGGCGTGGTTCCGCAGATTTCCTCGATCATGGGTCCGTGTGCGGGTGGCGCGGTCTACTCGCCGTCGATCACGGACTTCATCTTCATGGTCAAAGACACCAGCCACATGTACATCACCGGCCCCGGCGTCACCAAGACCGTCACCGGTGAGGAGGTCACCCACGAGGAACTCGGCGGCGCAATGACCCACGCCGGCAAGACCGGCGTCGCCCAGTTCGCCTGTGAAAGCGAAGAACAGGCCCTCGACGACATCAAGCGACTGCTCTCGTATCTTCCACAGAACAACGTCGAGGACCCGCCGCGCGTCGAGCCGTGGGACGATCCGGATCGTCGGGACGAGGAACTCAAGAGCATCGTTCCTCCGAGCCCGCAGAAACCCTACGACATGACCGACGTCATCGACAGCGTCGTCGACGAGGGCTCCTTTTTCGAGGTCGCGGACAACTTCGCGAAAAACGTCGTCGTCGGCTTCGGCCGACTGGACGGCCGCTCGGTCGGACTCGTCGCGAACCAGCCTCGAGTGAACGCCGGTACGCTCACCGTCGACGCTTCGATGAAGGGGTCGCGATTCGTCCGCTTCTGTGATTCCTTCAACATCCCGATCGTCACGTTCGTCGACGTGCCCGGCTACATGCCCGGGACGGATCAGGAACACCGAGGCATTATTCGACACGGCGCGAAGTTACTCTACGCGTACGCGGAAGCGACCGTTCCGCTGCTGACGGTCATCACTCGGAAAGCCTACGGCGGTGCCTACTGCGTCATGGCCTCGAAGAACCTCGGCGCGGACGTCAACTACGCGTGGCCGACCGCGGAAATCGCCGTCATGGGGCCACAGGGCGCGGTCAACATCCTCTATCGCAATGAACTCGCCGAATCCGACAACCCCGACGAACTGCGGGACGAACTCATCGAGGAGTACCGCGAGGAGTTCGCCAACCCCTACACCGCAACGGACAAAGGGTTCCTGGACGACGTCATCGTCCCGACTGAGACGCGTCCGCGGCTGATCGACGACCTCGAGATGCTCGAGACGAAGCGCAAACAGAACCCGGACAAGAAACACGGGAACATCCCGCTGTAAGTGACCCAGATGACCTCTCAGCAACAGTCGAACGCCGATATCGGCGGCGGTCGTGACGACGGCGAGTCGAACCGAGAGTCACAGTCGGACCGCGACGACCCGATCGTACTCGAGGCCGACGCCCTCTCGGATGTCGAACTCACCCTTCCCGACGACGCCGACGCCGAGGAGGCGGCCGCAATCGTGACGGCTATCGGCGCTCACCTCCACGACCACGCGCTCGCGGTCGCCGCGGCGGCCGCAAGCGGCGAGGAGACGTGGGACGGAAAGCGCTGGTCGTTCGCCGGCCGCGTTCGGGCGCAACAACACCGAACCGTTCGCGTTCCACGCGAGAGTCCGACCGATCCGTGGTCGGCTTCTGGGCGAACGGACCGGTTTTAAGCCGATCCTCGGCGCTACGCAGCCGACCGATTTTCGCGAATCGCTTCCGTTCGACTCCGACGAGCCCGCTGTTTTGACCGTCAATGGATGCAATTAAGAGACCCCATACACAACCCCGGAGCATGGCCACGGAATCCGAGTCGACGACGGATATGGGTGTTGGACTAGCGCTTGCCCTCGGCGCAGTCGCGGCGATCGGTGCACTGTTGATGTTCACCGGCGCGCCGGATATGACCGCTGCGTGGGGTTTTGCAGCAGCGATGCTCTTTAGCTCGCTGGCGGTCGTCAGCATCCACCTCTACTGGGACTGATAGACGACGAAAGCCGCGATGCCGACCTCGAGCCGTTCGAATACACCCGATGATCGGGCTGAGAGTATCCGCTAACAGTTAAGAGCGACGACGCCCTATGGACAGGTACGGACGATGACCGACTATTCCGACGAAGAGCAGCGAATTCTCTCGTACCTCCGTGAGAGTGCCGCCCGAGGTGAACAGTACTTTCGGGCGAAAAATATCGCGAACGCGATCGGACTCTCGTCGAAACAGGTAGGCTCTCGGCTCCCCCATCTCGCGGAGAAATCGGACGAGGTCGATATCGAGAAGTGGGGCCGCGCTCGCTCGACCACGTGGAAAGTCACGGTTAGCTAATCCGGCCGAACGTGACCTCGGTGACCGGATCCGTGCCGCGGTCTTTTTATCGCAGACGCCCTCAGTTAGGGCCATGACTGTACGGGTCGACCGGTCGTTCGAACTGTCGGCACCACCCGAACGCGTCTGGGAGTTTATCGCCGATCCGGAGAACCGTGCGCGAGCAATCAGCGTCGTCCAGGAGTACACCGTCAACGATCCGGACGGTCGGCGGGTAACCTGGCACGTCGAACTGCCGATTCCGCTCGTACGCAAAACGGTCGCCGTCGAAACCGAGGACGTCACGCGCGAGCCCCCGGAGTTCGTCAAATTCGTCGGAAAATCGAAGGTGATGACGGTCACCGGCGAACACGCGATCGTCGAGACCGACGACGGCACGCGTCTCGAGAATCACTTTCTCGTCGACGGGAAACTCCCCGGCGTCGAAAAGTTCTTCAAGCGCAACCTAGACGGGGAACTCGAGAACCTCCGTCGCGCCCTCGAGGACGACTTGCAGTCGACCCGATCCGAGTAACCATGCATCCACCACCAACCGGCGACACGCTGGCGCTCGCGCTCGCCCAGATCCGGGTCGAAGCCACCGAAATCGACGCGAACGTCGAGCGCGCACTCGAGGCGATAACGCGTGCGGCCTCGCGCGGCGCGGATCTCGTCGCCCTTCCCGAACTGTTTAACGTCGGCTACTTCGCGTTCGACAGCTACGAGCGCCACGCCGAGCCCTTCGAGGGGGAAACGTTCTCCCGGATTCGAGCGGCGGCTGCCGAGCACGATATCGCCGTCCTCGCGGGGAGCATCGTCGAAGACCTCGCAGCCACCGATAGCGTCGCAACGCCCGCCGAAGCGGGGCTCGCGAACACGGCCGCGCTGTTCGATGCGACCGGCGAGTTACAGCTCGTGTACCGGAAACACCACCTCTTTGGCTATCAGTCCGCGGAGGCGGAACTGCTCGTTCCCGGCGAGCGCGTCGAGACGACGACCGTCGGCGGCGTCACCGTGGGCGCGACGACATGTTACGATCTGCGGTTTCCGGAACTCTACCGCGAACTGATCGACGCCGGCGCGGAACTGGTGCTCGTTCCGAGCGCGTGGCCCTATCCGCGCATCGAACACTGGCAAACGCTCTCTCGAGCGCGCGCGATCGAAAATCAGTGTTTCGTGGCGACGATCAACGGCTCCGGTCGCTTCGAGAGCGCCGACGCGACGCTGCTCGGCCGATCGACCGTCTACGACCCGTGGGGGACCACGCTCGCCTCGAGCGGCGACGAGCCGTCGCTGGTGCTGGCCGAGATCGATCTCGGCTCGCTCGAGCGGGTTCGCGAGGAGTTTCCGGCGCTTCGCGACCGACGACTGTAGCGTCTGCACGGGGATCGCCGACCGCTGTGTTTTTATTGCGTGACGGCAAAGTGGAGATGCCGGTTTACGGCGCTTTTCACGTCACGACCGGCACTGCGCGTCGCTCCGGCCCGTCGACTGCTCGTCTCCCGGGAACGAGCAATCCACGTCCGCCATCTCGTCTTCGGCCACCCTCGTCCACGCCCTTTCGGACGAGACGAACGCCGTGCCCTACCGCCGGTTTCTGTTCCCTGCTCCGAGAGGGCCCCCCGCGCTATCACTGTCGAGATATCCATCCGTGATGGACCCGTTGCGAAAAAGTAAGGTAGTGGCCTCGCGTGTGTTTTCACAGGAATGTTTAGGAAGGTTCTCGTGGCGAACCGCGGGGAAATCGCTGTCCGAGTAATGCGCGCGTGTAAGGAGTTAAACGTCGGAACCGTCGCGATCTACTCCGATGCCGACGCGGATTCGGGGCACGTCCGCTACGCCGACGAGGCGTACAACGTCGGCCCCGCCCGAGCGGCGGACTCGTATCTCGATCACGAGGCCGTCATCGACGCCGCACAGCGGGCGGACGCGGACGCCATCCACCCCGGCTACGGCTTCCTCGCCGAGAACGCCGAGTTCGCGAGCAAGGTCGAGGACGCGGAAGGGATCACCTGGATCGGCCCCTCGAGTTCGGCGATGGAGTCGCTGGGCGAGAAGACCAAGGCCCGCACGATCATGAGCGAGGCCGACGTCCCTATCGTTCCCGGGACCACCGACCCCGTCACCGACACCGAGGAGGTCAAAGAGTTCGGCGAGAAACACGGCTACCCGATCGCCATCAAGGCCGAAGGCGGCGGCGGCGGCCGCGGAATGAAGGTCGTCTGGGACGAAAGCGAGGCCGAGGATCAACTCGAGAGCGCCCAGCGCGAGGGCGAGGCCTACTTCGACAACGACTCGGTCTACCTCGAGCGCTACCTCGAGCAGCCGCGCCACATCGAAGTTCAGATCGTCGCCGACCACCACGGCAACGTGCGCCACCTGGGCGAGCGCGACTGTTCGCTCCAGCGGCGTCACCAGAAGGTTATCGAGGAGGGACCGTCGGCGGCGCTCTCGGACGACCTCCGCGAGCAGATCGGCGACGCGGCCCGCCGCGGCGTCTCCGCGGCCGACTACACCAACGCCGGCACCGTCGAGTTCCTCGTCGAAGAGGAAGAGCGCGAGCCGGGCGAACTGCTCGGTCCCGACGCGAACTTCTACTTCCTCGAGGTCAACACCCGCATCCAGGTCGAACACACCGTCACCGAGGAGATCACGGGCATCGACATCGTCAAGCGCCAGATTCGGATCGCCGCCGGTGAGGAGATCGATTTCGACCAGGACGACGTCGACATCGACGGCCACGCGATGGAGTTCCGGATCAACGCCGAAAACGCAGCCAACGATTTCGCACCCGCGACCGGCGGAACCCTCGAGACCTACGATCCGCCCGGCGGCATCGGCGTCCGCATGGACGACGCCCTGCGCCAGGGCGACGAGCTCGTCACGGACTACGACTCGATGATCGCGAAGCTGGTCGTCTGGGGCGAGGACCGCGACGAGTGTATCGAGCGCTCGCTGCGCGCCCTGCGGGAGTACGAGATCGAGGGGATCCCGACGATCATCCCGTTCCACCGTCTGATGCTCACCGACGAGGAGTTCGTCCAGAGCACCCACACCACGAAGTATCTCGACGAGGAGATCGACGAGAGCCGCATCGAAGACGCCCAGGAACAGTGGGGTGGCGACATCGGCGACGGTACCAGCGGGGACGACGAGGAGTCCGTCGAACGCGAGTTCACCGTCGAGGTCAACGGCAAGCGCTTCGAGGTCGAACTCGAGGAACACGGCGCGCCCGCGATTCCGGCCGGCGACGTCGAGGCCGGCACTGGCGGGGCAGCCAGCCCGCCGGAGCCGGCGGGCGGTGGCGGCGGCGAGACCGACCTCGAGGGCGAGGGCGAGACCGTCGACGCCGAGATGCAGGGGACGATCCTCGACATCGAGGTCGAGGTCGGCGACGAGGTCGCCGCCGGCGACGTGCTGGTCGTCCTCGAGGCGATGAAGATGGAAAACGACATCGTCGCCGCCAAGGGCGGCACCGTCGCCGAAATCGCCGTCGAGGAAGACCAGAGCGTCGACATGGGCGATACGCTGGTCGTGCTCGAGTAGGCAGGTTTCGGTCTCGAGGTTCCCGAATCGCCTCGGTGTGCGCCGCCGCGGACTGTCTGCGAGAGCACCGCTCGCTCGGAAGCCGCGTCAGCAACAGAACATGAACGGGTAGATGAGAGCCACGCGGTCCCCGTCCTCGAGTTCCGTCTCGAGTCCGTCGTAGTGCTCGTTGAACCGCCCGTTGATGCAGACGCGAGCGTAGGCCCTGGTCTGTTCGCCTTCGGGGTTCTTGCGCCAGGTGCCGGGCAGTTCGTCCGGCGCGGGCGCCCAGCCATGTGCGGTCGCCTCCGCCTCGGTTTCGGCGATCAGCATCTCCTCGACGTCGTACTCGTCGAAAAACGCCTCGAGGAACGCTCGAAGTCGGTCTCCCGCGAAGGAGAACTCGAGTTCGTGGGTGCCCACGGCGTCGCGGACGTGGCCAGTACAGCGAACGGTGACGATCGTTCGCTCCTGCTCTCGCGCGGTTTGGTGGATCAACTCGGCCGTCATATCCGAACCTTCGACCGCGACGAGCAAGCGTCCGTGGCCGAACTTGTTCGGTCACGGGTCGAGGGTAGTGGATCCGCGGTTGACGACTCCGAACCCGGTTTCGAGCGGGCGCGAACGGTTACTCGCGCGGAGAAACGCCGACTTCCGGGGGCCGACGCGTCGATTCGACCGTCGTTGCGACCAGTTCGCCGTACTCCTTTGCGGAGAGGCCGCCGTCGTTGTAGGCCTCCGCCCACTCGGCTTCGATCGACGCCGACCCGAACGACGCTGGCGCGCCGTCGAGGACGGTGATCCCGAGTCCGAGGACGTCGTAGCCGGAGTCGAGCAACGCCGCGAACGCGCCGGCGATGGGCGCGATATCGTGGAGGTTCCCCTCCGAGTACTGCTTCGCGTTGACGTATTCGATCGAGAGGACGTTCTGCTCGCGTTCGACGGCTTCGACCTCGAGCGCGTAGTCGTCGAAGGTCGCCCCGAACTCGTCCTCGTCCGTGATCTCCGCGTCGGCGAGCGCCTCGATCCGTTCCTCGAGGACGTCCGTCCGCTCGGTGACCGGCAACTCGGGTTTCAACGCTGCGCTGGGCCACTTCGTGTTCTTCGGGAGTTCCTCCCCGACGTCTTCGGTACAGCCACTCAGGAGGAACAGACCGACGACACCGCTCATCCGTAGCAGTCGCCGTCTCGTGGAGGTCTCCGCTTTTCCACTCGCTGGGGACGGACCCGGATTCATACGTGGCCGATTAGGCGCGCCGGCTATCAACGTTGGTTTTGCAAACGCCGGCAACGAACTCAAACGGGACGTCGTGGTTAGGGATGAGACAGCGATGGTATTCGAGTTGTACGAGATCGGTCTCGTCGCGATCGGGACCGTGCTGTTCGGCGTGGCCGTACTGCCGCGATTCGTCTCCAATCGGGCGGTGTCGCTCCCCCTCTTTTTCGTCTCGTTCGGACTGATCGTCTTTAGCCTCCCGATCGGGTTGCCGCCGCCGGATCCGCTCGAGCAGGGGAACGCGACCGAACGACTCGCGGAGTTCGGTGTGATCGTCGCGCTGATGGGGGTCGGTCTGAAAATCGATCGCGTCCCCGGACTGCGGGAGTGGGCATCGACGTGGCGATTGCTGGCGATCACGATGCCGGTATCGATCGCCGGTGCTGCGGTGCTCGGCTGGTGGTACGTCGGGCTGTTCGTTCCCACGGCGGTCCTGTTAGGCGCGTGTATCGCTCCGACCGATCCCGTGCTGGCGTCGGAAGTACAGGTCGGCGACCCCGGCGAAGATGACGACGAGGAAACGACACCCGACGAGTCGGACAGGGAGGACGAAGTCCGGTTCGCGCTCACCTCCGAAGCGGGCCTGAACGACGGGTTCGCCTTCCCGTTTACGAACCTGGCGATCGCGATCGCGTTACTGGGTATCGCGCCCGGAAACTGGATCGGCGAGTGGCTGCTGATCGACGTCGTGTACAGGATAACCGTCGGCGTCCTCGCCGGCGGCGTTCTCGGCTGGATCATCGCGCGCGTGATTTTCTGGACGGACCCCGAAACGCAGATCGCCCAGTCGGTACAGGGGCTCGAGGCCGTCGCCGGAACCCTCGTCGTTTTCGGGCTCACCGAACTCGTCGGCGGCTACGGCTTTATCGCCGTCTTCATCGCGGCGCTGGCGATCCGGAACTACGAGCGATCACACGACTACAACGAGGCGCTACACGAAATCAGCGAACTGGCCGAGCAGACGGTAATGGGGATCATTATGATGTTTTTCGGCGGTGCGATCGCCGGTGGACTGCTCTCGCCGCTGACGACGGAGGCCGCGATCGCCGCCGTGGCTATCGTCTTCCTCGTTCGACCGCTCGCCGGCGTCGCAGGGTTCGTCGGATTCGCCGGAGAGCGGGGTGAACGGCTGACGATCGCTTTCTTCGGCATTCGAGGAATCGGCTCGTTCTACTACCTCGCACACGGATTGAACGAAGGGGTGTTCGCCGACGCCGACCTCCTCTGGGCGCTGGTCGGCGCGGTGGTCCTCATCTCGATCGTCGTCCACGGCATCACCGCCACTCCGGTCGTCAACCGGCTCGAGGCGTCCAGCGGCTGATAGCTGATCGCACTCCGTCGTTGCCCGTGAACACGGCGCCCCCTCGAGAGCGGATTCAACACGGATGACGAGACGCCCGCGCCGTTCCAGTAGTTCGACCCGAACATGTTCCAGGATCGGTCTTTTCGAACCGAATATCACAGCATGTCCTCGTGGTGAGCGAGTGTAGCGGTTACAATGAAAGCCTGTACGGTGAGCAGTGTCGCTCGAATAGTCCAATATAGCCACAATATCATAATATTATGGCGGTTTCGGCGATAAAGATATACGCTGAATGACTTTTAAACGCATTAGTGAACATATCTGTTCAGCAAGCGTTCATTGGGGACAGAGGATTTATATCCGAAGACTGTAAGAGTCCGTTTAATGCTACTCTCAGTCGATCGTTCGGACGCCGCCACTCCCGAGTCAGTAAGCTTTGCCGTCATTGCCGCAATTGCCGACCGAGAAGGTGTCGACCCCATGGAGATCGAACCACCGGAGTACGAGGCGCTGTACGACGTCATCAATCCGGAAGCCCTCGACGCGCTCTTCGCGCCGCGGGAGGACGGTTCGAAACGAGCGAGCGGTCGCGTCGAGTTCCCGTTCTGTGGTTATCAGGTCGTCGTCAACAGTACCGGTGAGGTCGACGTACTCGAGCGAGACGGTGGCCGATAGGGCGATTTAGCCGAGATCATCCAGACGGTCGCTGTTATCGAACGGCCGTGGTCGCTGTCCCAGCAGTCTCCGCTACCGACTGGACCTCAGTCACCGGCGGCCGGTGATCCGCGTCCGCCATTCGCTCGGAATGGGCTGGGATCGTTCCGTCTCTCGATCGATCAGTACCTGTACGGTCCGCGCCGTCGCCGCCCGTTCTCCGTCGGCTCGGATCTCGTACTCCATCGGGAGACTCGAGGTTCCGAGTTCCGGGACTTGAACCGCGACGGTGATATCCGAATCGGCTTCGATCGGCCGAACGTAATCGATTTCGAGGTTCGCGAGAACCGTCCCGACGTCGACCAACGAGACGCCGATAACGTCGGTGAAGTACCCCTGCCTGGCTTCCTCGAGGAACGTCGCGTAGATCGCGTTGTTGACGTGTCCCATAAAATCGATATCCCGGAGTCGACTGTCGATTCCGACCTCGTACTCGTAGCTACCGTCGCTCATTATCGCCAGTCGACGGTCTCAATCGCCGTATATGTACGTGTCGGTGACCGGTCTTGCGCCCTCTTTACTCCGTGGGACATTCCGCCTCGAAGACGGTTTCGTGGAGGCGATCCGCGACGATCTCCATCAGCGGCTTCATGTTTCGCGTGTCCGCACGGTTGTACTCGACGAGCGTCTCGAGTGCGCTCTCGTCACCGCGCTCGTACTCGTGCCAGAGCCGTACGGCGTCGCGACCGCTGAGGTCCGGCCTGTCCCGTTCGATACCGAGGTCGCGTTCGATCGCTTTTAACCCGCCATCGAGGTCGATCTTTTTGCAGGGGTACATGAGATCGACGTGCGGCGTCGTGACGTCGATATCGTAACACGTCTCGAGGAAGGGGACGTCGAATCGCTGTCCGTTAAAGGTTACCAGCAGCGACGACGCCTCGAGTTCCCGCTCGAGACGCCGCCCCGTCAGGTCTCGATCCTTCACGAACGTCTTCGTCTCGCCGCCGCGGTGGATGCTGACGGTCGTAACGTCGTTCCGTGTCGCGTCGAGTCCGGTCGTCTCGATGTCCAGAAAGCAGGTCTCCTCGCTGACGTTCTCGTAGCACCGCCACCGGCTGGAAGCCGGCAGCGCCTCGGTAAAAACGGAGATGTCGCCGCGCTCGAGGTGGGTCCGCCCCTCGTCGATGAACGACTCGATGCGGTCGGCCAACGTGTCGCCGACGACGCTCCCGTCGAACTCGTCCCAGTGGGTGATGCCCTGTTGCCAGAGTCGCCGTTCCGTGGTCTCCCCGACGCCGCGGACGGGAATGAAACTGTTCTCGATTCGCACACCAGTTGGGGGGTGCCGAGTGAACTAAAAGCGATTGGATTCGCACAGTGAATGAGCAGATCAGTTACTACTCGAAAACGGCGGTGCACTCGACGATACTCAGCTGTCGTCGGAGCTGTTATCCGAGAGATAGAGCGTCCGATCGATGATGCTTACAGCGGCCTCTCCCCAGCGTTGTACGGCGCTGCCGTCCGAGTTCGGGATCTCGATGACGATCCGTTGTCGTCCGATCGTTACGTCGCCATCGGGCGTCGGGTCGCGGTCGGCGAAACTCCGCATCTGGTACTGGAGCAACCGCTTCGTCGACCCGCTGAGATCCACGGTGTCCGCGTCGAACTTGAAGATCAGCACGGCGCTGTCGCCGTCCGCTTCCCCCTCGTCAGTCGCGTGCACTTCGGCTGTAACATCGAAGCGGTGACTCGAGAGCTCCGGTGCCGGCGCGTTCTCGTTGATCGTGTCGACGGCCTCTTCGACGGTGACGTCGTCTGCGAACTCGTCGTCGAACTCGAATGGATTACTGCCGTCGGTGATCCGGTGGCCCGCCTCGATCTCGGCCGGTGGATCGTCGCCGCCCGTCCCCGTCCGCTCGGCCGCGTCGGTCTCCGCATCGGGCCGCTCTTCGGCGTCGGATCGGTCGCCCGCTTCGGTATCGGAGTCGACACCGTTGAGTTCGTCGGCGGGCTCGAGATCCGTTCCCGTCGTCGATACCCGCTCGTCCGGTTCGTCTCCGGGTTCGTCGGCGGATGCGTCGAGTGCGAGACCGCCGGCGTTAGCATCAACCGTTGTTGAGTCCCCCTCGCGTTCGTATTCCGCCGCTTTGGGTTCGCTCTCTTCGGTCTCACCGTCATTTGCGAGATCGGTGCCGGCGAGTTCGTCGGCTGCCGAAGGAGGTCCCCTCGCTTCCGTCGCCGCCCCAGCGGCTTCGACGGGCTCGCCGGACAAACCGTCGGTCGATTCGTTCGGGTCGGTCGGTTCGACAGCCGCCGTAGCATCGATCGGCCCAACGGCGATAACCTCGGACTCGTCGCTGCGCGACTCCGTGCCGTCCGTCAGTTCACCGGCGATCAGCGGCTCCGCCGTCCGGATCGCCTCGCGATCGAGCGGTGTCGCGTACCACGCCGTTCGATCGGGCGACGTAATGAATCGACCCCGGTTGGCCGCTGCCCGTGGATGGGTCCGTTCGGCTTCGCCGTCGAGATCGTCTTCGGTCGGTGTCGGATCCGACTCGCCGCCCGCAGCGACAGCCTCGGTTCTTTCGGCGGCAGCCGTCGTCCCGGCGTCCGAACCCGCTCCGACAGCGTCGGAATCCGGATCCGGCTCGCCGCCCGCAGCGTCGCCGCTCGAGCCCGGCGTCCCGGCGACACCGGTGGACGCTGTCTCCTGTGGGGTCTGGACGGGCTGTTGTCGCTGTTGTGACGCCCGCGGCCCACCATCGGCGGCTTCGGGCTGTGCGTCCCGTCTCTGCTGGGTGGGCTCTCCTGGTGCCTGTTCGGTCGCCGGGCCGGAACTGATCGATCCGCTATTCAAGTGGAGTTGCGTTCCGTTCCCGCCTGGTGCGTTCGAAATGTTATCCAGCGAGTAGGCGATATCCATCAGATCGTCGTCGACGTTGTCCTCTAGTTTATCGATCTTGTCGCCGACGCTGCGGAGTGCGAGTGCAACATCCCAGAGAACGACGACCCCGAAAAACATGAGCGCGAGGAAAACGGTTATCGCGGCGCCAACGAGTACCTGAGCATCAACTTCAACCATATATGGTTCTCTGTAATCCGATAGGTTGTTCGATATATAGACCTTCTGCCGTAACAGCAATATTGCTCGAGATGAATTACCTACAGACGGATACTTCACGCGGTTACGATCGTCCGGAAACCGTCTTCCGAACGCGCTTTCTCTGAACGAATCCGGTTACTACTATCAGCCATCTACCACCGTTCCTGTCAATCAGATATTGATTAAAACGGGACCCACTCAGTTGCGATTTCTCGGTTACGGAACTGCCACCGTTGCTCGTAGGATCCCCCACGGGTACGAATTTCCACGGTCGCATCGAACAACGGTTCGAGGAGCGCGACGGCATCGTGGCCGCGCTCGAGGGGCAGATGGTAGTGTCCTATTCCGCGAACCTGGCCGACTCGTGACGTCATCACGTGGAGCAGTCGGAACACCTTCTCCGGCGGGTGTTCCCGAAGCAACGGGACGAGCGAATCGACACAGACCCGAAGTTCGGAGGGTTCGAGTCCCTCAGCGAGGTCATCAAAGGCGTCGACGGTGTCGATAATTTCGGTTCCGAGCGCCCCGAGTGGTGGTTGCTCGCCGCCGTCGGTCCGCTCCGATCCGTCACTGCATTCGAGTTCCGAGTAGTCGAGTACCCGATCCGTTCCCCCGGTCTCGTGTTCGTCCAGTGGGATACGATCTCGATCGTCGGTGACGACCAACAGATACCGCCGCGTCCGCCCCATCTTTCCCAGCAGTCTGTTACAGAGAAGTCCGTGCGTACCGGCCGTATCCGCCCCGACGAACAGGATGTTGCTCCCGTCCCGTTTGAGCGCCTTGAGCGTCCGTGCGAAGCCGGCACGATTCGGCGTCCCGCTCCATCGGTCGTCTCCCATCCGTTCTATCAACTGAATTTTTGTGTAATAATAAATATTGTGCATGAATTCTATCTACGAAGATAACGGATGCATACTACTGATGCGATGGGGTTCGTTCGACCGTCCGGCTTTTCATAGCGGACGCCGTAGGCCGCGTATGGCCGATCCCGACGACGAACTCGCCGAGGCCGTCCGCGAACTGACGCGGACGATCGACGACCTTCGACAGGAACTCGAGTCGACCCAGTCTCGGTCCCGATTTCGCCCGCCAGCACCGCGACCACCGACGCCCCGAGAACTACTCACGTTCACCGACGAGATCGCCATTCCCGCCGCGATAGCGATCCTCAAGACCAGCGTCCGCGCACTCGAGGGGTTCCAGCGGGCGCTCACGATCGCGCGAACCGAACGGGAGGTTCGCGATCGGACGACCGACGCGACGGACACTGCGAGCGAGCGGGCCAGGGACCTCCAACGGACGACGCTGTCTCGGCTCGATACCGTGCTGTCGGAACTCCAGCGGGCGGCGTCGGACGACAGGCTCCCGACGGACGACAGCGCGCGCGAGTTGCTCTCCGAGGCACGCGAGCTACGCGACAACGTGGATCGGAGACTCCGTGACGTCGACGACGACCTCGAGACGCGCCGGGCGGAATCGACGGACCCCGTCCGGATCGACGTCGAAGACGGGGACATCGACGAATCCCGCGACGGGAACAGCCCCCTCGAACGCGACGAACCCGCATCGCGCGTCGACGTCGACGCCGAACTCGAGACGCTGAAGGATCAGTACGGGGCCGACGAAGACGAGGACTCGAGCGAGGCGGAGGGTCGGGACACCACCGATGGAGCCGACGAAAGCGGCACTGCCGGTGATGGTGCCGATGCTGACGGTCCGACGAACGGTAGCGATGAGACGGACGTCGATGCGCTCGAGAACGGTGACGATTCCGAAAACGGTGACGACGACCACGGGACCGACGGGCCCGCAGACGGGCGTGGTACCGATAGCGGAAGTTAGATCGGTTCGAACCGGTAGCCGTCCCACTCCTGACTTTCAGGTTCGCGGATGCCGGCACCCGGTTCGCGGAGTTCGTCGACGTAGACCAGTTCGACTTCGTCTCCGGTCTCGACGTCGTCGGTCGTCACCTGTCCGATCGCCCGGACCGTCTCGCCGTCGTCGTCGGACTCCGTCCGACTTTCCGAGGCGTTCTGTTCGCTGACGTCGAACTCGACGATCGCGAGGGTGTTGGGCTGACGGACGCCGGGTGGCGTCGCCATGCTCGTCGTCCACGTGATTACCTCTGCGGTGTACTCGCTCAGATCGATCGTTTCGACCGGTTCCGCGCCGTCGGGGCCGCGCGGGTGTCCGGGGTAGCTGATCGAGCCGTCGTCGTAGCGCGTGGCTTCCATGGTCATTGTGCTGCCTCCATGATCGTAGTGATAACGCAGTTTCCGAAGCCGCCGACGTTACAGGTGAGACCGACGTCGGCCTCGACCTGCCGCGGGCCGGCTTCGCCGACGAGTTGTTCGTAGATCTCGACACCCTGTGCGACGCCGCTCGCCCCGAGGGGATGGCCCTTCGATTTGAGCCCGCCGGAGGTGTTGATCGGCAGTTCGCCCGTATCTCGCTCGGTGTAGCCCTCCTCGACGAGTTTCCACGCCTCTCCCTGTTCGGCGAAGCCGAGCCCTTCCATCTGGAGGAACTCGAGGATGGTGAACATGTCGTGGAGTTCGGCGACGTCGATGTCCTCGGGTCCGTAGCCGCTCATCTCGTAGGCCCCCTTCCCGCTCTCGACGACGCCGCCCATGATCGTCGGGTCCTCGCGCTCGTGGACGACGTGGGTGTCCGTCGCGCCGTCGATACCCGAGACGACGACGTAGTCGTCGGTGTACTCCTTCGCGACGGACTCGGGACAGCACATCAGCGCCGCCGAGCCGTCCGTGATCGGACAGAAATCGTACAGTCGAAGCGGGTCCGCGACGATCGGTGACTCGAGGACGGTCTCGAGGTCGACTTCCTTCTGGAACTGCGCCTTCGGGTTATCGACGCCGTTTTTGTGGTTTTTGACTGCGACCTTACCGAGGCTCTCTCGAGGCGCGTCGAATCGTTCCAGGTAGTGTCGCGCGGTCAGGCCCGCGAACGACGGCAGCGTCACGCCGGTTTTGTACTCGACGGGATGGGTCAGCGACGCGATGACGTCGGTCGCTTCGCCGGTCGTCCGGTGGGTCATCTTCTCCCCGCCGACGAGCAGCGTCATGTCGCTCGCCCCGCTGGCGACCGACTGCCAGGCGGCGTAGATTCCGGCCCCGCCGCTGGAACTCGTCTGGTCGACGCGCTGGGTGTACGCCGGCATCGCGTCGAGATCGTGTGCGAGCGCGTTCGGTACGCCCGTCTGTCCCTCGAACTCCCCGCTCGCCATGTTCGAGACGTACAGATGCTCGACGTCCGCGGCGTCGACCCCTGCATCCTCGAGACACTCGATCCCGGCCTCCGCGAGGAGGTCCTGAATCCAGCCCTCCCGCTTCCCGAACTGGGTCATGGATGCACCGATGATTGCAACACGTTCCATATCCTACTGCACTCGAGTCAGTGATTTATATGGTGTGGTTGCCCCGACGAGCACCGTCGGAGCCAGTACGCTGATTTAGGCGTCGATCACCGCTCGAGTCAGCGCGAAGGATTAGGCGGACTCCGCGGCGGTCGTTCGCAGCTCGCTCGCGCGCGAACGTGCCTGCGAGATTACGGCGGGACGCGCTTCGAACGAGACGGTGACGTCCTCGTCGCCGTAGGTGACGTCTTCGACGTTCGCGTTGTCGTGGATCCAGGACACCACGCTCATGGTGTCGTCGGTCATCGGCAACAACAGCCGTTCGTCCTCCCACTCCGGAAGCTCCGCGTCGATTCGATCGAGCAGGTCGTCGACGTTCGTCCCCTCCCTGCCGCTTACGGTGACCGGGTTCGGTGCGAGCGACGAGAGCGCCTCCCGTTTCTCCGCGAGTTCCTCGTCGTCGACTTTGTCGATCTTGTTCAACACGGTCACGATCGGCGCTTCGTTGCGCTCGTAGAGGGTGTCGTGACAGGTGACGAGTTTCTCGTGGATCTCGTCGATCTCCTCGCTGACGTCGACGACGAGCAAGACGAGATCCGCCCGGTAGACCGAATCGAGCGTCGACTTGAACGATTCGACCAGCCAGTGGGGCAGGTCGCTGATGAACCCGACGGTATCGGTCACCAGCACGTCCCGGGGCTCGAGGGCGGCGCGTCGAGTCGTCGTTCCCAGCGTCGTGAACAGCTTGTCCTGGGATTCGGCCGTCGCGTCGAGATCCGGATGGAGGTCCTCGTTTTCCTCGACGGTGAGATCGTCCGCGAGCTGGCGCAGCAGGGTCGACTTGCCGGCGTTCGTATAGCCGGCTAACGCGACCAGATCGAACCCGGAGTCGCGGCGGCGCTCCCGCCGGTGTTCCTCGGTCCGCTCGATCTGCTCGAGTTCGTCGTTGATCCGGCTGATCTGGGCCTTGATGTCGCGCTCGCGGCTCTCGTCGTACTCACCCAACCCCATGAAACCGGGATGTTCGTCGCGTTTGGCGAGACTGGTCTTCGCCTCGGCGCGCGGCAGTTCGTATCGGAGTTCGGCCAACTCGACCTGTAGCTGCGCCTTTCTGGTCTGGGCGCGCTGGCCGAAGATCTCGAGGATCAGGGTGAACCGGTCGATGACCTCGACGGTGTCGGGCAGGAGCCGTCCGAGGTTGTACATCTGGTAGGGGCCGAGCCGATTGTCGAAGATGACGGTCGTCGCCTCGGTCGCGGCGGCTTCCGCGGCGAGTTCTTCGGCCTTCCCTTCGCCGAGTTGGAGGGCGGCATCCGCCCGCCGCGACTGCGTCACCTCGCCGATGACGGTGTATCCCGCTGCCTCGGCGAGGTCGCGGATTTCACTCGTGTCGGGCGTTCCGGAATCGACTCGCTTTGCGATAATTGCGCTCATGCGGGTGGCAGGATGCGTGGGTAACTCGGACGCGGTTGCTCGTGAAGACTCGAGACGAGCGATCCGGTAGTCAGGGCGGACCGGTGAGTCGTCACTCGCGTACGCTGCTCGCGTCGGCGCTGCGATCGAGACAGCGAGTGTCCGATTACGCTACGGATGCCGGTCAAACACCTCCGCTGGACGGACGAGGGTCATGCGCGACCGTACGCGCCGGATCGTCTTGAATCCCGTGCCCGATGTCTCCGTCGGTGTTCGTTCCAACGGGACAGATAGTCATGGTTGGCTGATAGTCGGCGTATCACAACAGTCATTGCCGACGACTCGAATACGAAGCCGTGATGATAGACGTCGATCTGACGACGCTCGGTCTCGAGTTCGGCGGTGGCGCGGTCGTCGGTGGGGTGCTCGGATTCGCGACCAAGCAGGTCGCGAAACTCGTCGCGATTATCATCGGCGTCCAGTTGATGGCGTTCCGGTATCTCGAGTCACAGGAGATCGTCATCGTCGACTGGAACCGACTCTCCGCTGGACTCGTCGAAACGCAAGAACGCACACAGGACAGTCACTGGCTCGAGTCGGTGCTCTCGATGCTGGCCGTCGGGTCCGGGTTCACCAGCGGCTTTCTGATCGGCTTTCACCGGGGATGACGCGATCGAGGCCGGGCATCGACCGCGTTTCGAACGCGGGTTCCGTCTCCCGTTATCGCGTGTTCAGGTCGTCTTTGTCCTTGACGATCTCCGTTTCGGCCGTGCCGCTCGTGTGCTCGTTGACGACGTCGTAGAACTCGTTTTGCATCCCCGCCGGAAACGAGATGACACCGATCCACGAGCCGTCGGGTTGCCACTCCTCGCGCTCAAGATCACCGAACTGGCGGACCTTCGCCTGGGCGCTGCCGGCGTATTCGGCGGGGAGCTGTACCGCGATCGTCACCTCTTCGAACCGGATCGGAATCACCGGTCGAAGGTCGTCGAGCGCGTCGTCGACCTGCCCCTCGACGGGCTCCATCGGATCGACCGTGAAGCCGGCCTGCTCGAGCGCGTTCTCGATGCGGTCGGGCGGGTGGGGCGCGTTATCCATCTGCGGGTTGACCGCGTTGCGCGCGATGGTATCGATCAGCTGTTTGCGCTTTTGCTCTTGCATCTCGCGGCGCTGATCGGCCGTGATCTGGATCTCTCCCTGTTTGATCACGTCGGGAATGATCTCGAGCGGATCCGTCGTGTCGAAGACGGTCTCGAGGTCCTCCTCCGCCGGTCGATCCCCTCGAGAGGCGTCCTCGAAGACGTCCTCGGCAGCGATCACGTCCTCGAGGTCGCCGTCGAACTCGTCGCGTTTGATCGCCAGTGCCGCGTCCGGATCGACCAAGACTTCAAAGCGCGCCCCGTGTGACTCGAGTCGCGCCGTCACCGCCTCGTCGAGTGATATCATACCGGTGCATACCCCCGGCCACCTAAAAGAGCTTTTCCTGCGAGCGCGTCGGGGCCGGGCGCGGTCCACGGGGTATTTCGGCGGCGTCCCGTATCGATGTCGATCGTCGGTCTCTCGATTCGATTACTCGTCGACGTCTTCGTCCGCGTCCTCGCCGTCGTCGAGGAGGTCGTTCTCCTCGAGGTGGGACTCGATCGTGTCGTAATCGAACTGCTCGAAGGACTCGCTCTCGACGTCGATCGTCGCGAGACCGACCTCGTTGGGGAGCAAGGAGCCCTCGTTGACCGATGCGAGCGCGTCGAGGGCGAGCGCGATGCCGCCGTCGAGGTCCGCTTCCTCGTCGTAGTTCTCCTCCAAGTACTCCTGAAGCTCGCCGCGGTCCGAGCCGACGGCGAGGGCCTTCCACTCGTACGGAGTCCCCGACGGGTCGGTCTCGAACAGGCGCGGCTCGCCGTTGTCGATGCCGCCGACGATCAGCGCGACGCCGAAGGGACGGGCACCGCCGACCTGCGTGTACTGCTGGATGTGGTCGGTGACTTCCTTGGTCAGCGTCTCGACGCCGATCGGCTCGCCGTAACGCAGCTGGTTGACCTGCGTCTGGCGGCGCGCGAAGTCGATCAGCTGGCGAGCGTCGGCGACGTGACCGGCGCTTGCGATACCGACATGGTTGTCGGCCTTGTGAATCTTCTCGACGCTCGAGTCCTCGAGCAGCGGGGAGGGGACTCGTTTGTCGACGGCTAGTACGACGCCGTCGCTCGTTCGAACACCGATACTCGCCGTACCACGTTTGACTGCCTCGCGGGCGTACTCGACCTGGTAGAGTCGGCCGTCCGGCGAGAAGATCGTGATACCTCGGTCGTATGCCTGCTGTTGTTGTTGTCCCTGCATAGTCTCACGCTAAATCGTAATCGAGGTCTGTCGTGCCCGCGAACGCCTCATCGAGTCGCACGTCTGCAGATCCATCGCACACAACGGCGACTCGCTCCTCGTTCCCGAACACGACGTTTCTCTCTTCCGAATCTTGCCCGCGGCGTCCTAAATAGTTTTCTTCAGCGGCACGGATCGTGCCACTCATACCGCGGACCCGAACACCGACGGGAGAGCCGTCTATCTCGTCGATACAGGCGAGTGCCGCTCGAGCCGGCTCCGATTCGCCGCGGCGGACTCGAACGATCGCCTCGCCGGTTTTGCCGGCAAAGTCGAACCTGATGACCGTCAGATCGGCTCGAGCGCTCCCCGGATCGCCGAGCAAATTCTGGGCCGCGTACCAGCACTCGCGCTGGAACGCCCGGCGATCGACGGCGGCGTCCGGCCAACTCTCGAGGCCGACGGCGAGATAGCGCCAGCGCGGCTGGAGGTGTTTCGGGAGGTGTTTCATGCGTCCGGTTCAGTTCCCTCGGACACGTCATCGGCGGATGTCTCGGCCCCAGTCGGCGTCCGTTCCGCGACCAGCACGCCGACCTGCTCGTGGACGCGCTCGACGGCGGTCAGCGAGAAGCCCGCATCGGTGAAGGCGTCGGCGAGTGTGCCGACGGTCGCCGGGTCGTCAACCTCCGGCGAGTAGAACGGCTCGTCGGGGTCGGGTTCGCCGAAGAACATCACGTCCCCGAGCACGAACGTCCGCGGCTCGAGACCCGCGATGACGTCGATCGCCTCGCGCTTTTCGTCGTCCGAGAGGTGGTGAAGCGCGAAGTTCGAGGTGACCACGTCGACGTCGCCGTCGTAGTCGGGCTCGCGGAACGTGCCGCGTCCGAATTCGACGTTCTCGAGCCCGTTCTCGTCGGCTTTCGCCTTCGCCTCTTCCATCATTCCCTCGCTGATGTCGCGGCCCACGACCCGCTTTGCGTCGGGTGCGAGCGCGAGCGCGATGGCACCCGTCCCCGTTCCGAGGTCGAGGACGACGGTATCGCTCTCGAGGGCGGCGTGTTCGATCACGAGGTTCGCACAGGCGCGGTACTCGTCGGATTTCGACTCGTCGTACTCGCCGGCTTTGGTGTCGAATCTGGCGGCGTGCTCCTCAAGGGTCTTCTTCATATCTCCCTCGTTCGACCCCCGGCTCAATGAACGACTCGGACTGAACGTGTCGATTCCGCTCGGCGAGTCGCCCCCACTCCGCGAGTCCGTCCTCGATGAACGCGCTCGAGAATCCCAGTTGCTCGCCGATCGCTTCGAGTTCGCGAGGCGCGCGCAACTCGAGGTGTGAGGTCGGGTCCGCGCTGACGACGTAGGGCGCGTCGTAGTAGTCGACGATTTCCGCGAGCTTTCGAAGCGACTGGATGACTCGCACGCGACGACCGCCGCTGGTCCGGCAGACTCCCGAGAGGTTAAACTCGAGTCGGACGCCGTTCTCGACGGCGGCTTTCACGAGGACGTGGTTGATATCGCCGCGGTCGGCCATCGGATGCGCCAGCACGTCGACCTTGTCGTTTTCGACCGCAAAGCGGTTCAGATCGTTCGAGCCGCCGTGAACCGCGACGATCGTCTGCGAGGTCCGGTAGTTTCCCACCGAGCCACCGGCCTGCTGCGGGCTGTCGGCGCGGATCTCGAGGCCGTCCACGACGTCGATGCCGTACGCCTCGCGAATCTCCGCCGCGTCGTATTCCGCGCGCGAGTCCGCGTGATTGCGAACGACCACGCCCTCGAAGCCGTAGTCGGCCGCCGTTTTGGCGAATCTGGCGACCGTACTCGCTCCGTCGGGGTGGGCGTGGACGGCTTCGTACATATCCAGATCGTCTCACGGCTGCGACTTGGGGTTTGCGCCATGCATCTGTGCGAAAATCCGCGGCCGGGAGCACGCTCTTCCGAGCATCGCGAACCGATAGGGTTCGCTCAACGGGGAAGGGGGCGATTGTGTTACTTACCGCAAACGAAGTGAGCGAGTCGGAACGTCTTTCGGTGCTTTTCAGCGACGCTTTGTCGAGGCGCGGCGGAGCCGCGCCCGCAGAGTCAACGGTGGTTCAGTTGAGGATGCTCTGGGCGACCGTCGCGAGCTGGCCGTTGTCGGCCTCGCTGAGGCGCTCGTCGCCGATCTTCAGGCGCAGACGCGGGCGACCGACGTCGATCGGGACCTTCTCGGTGTCGATCAGACCCATGTCCTCGAGTTTGGTCTTCGTCCGGCTGAAGGTCGCTTTGGAGGCGATACCGACGTCCTCGCCCCACTTGCTGATGTCGTACAGCAGGGCCTCGTTCTTGGCGGCGACGAGCAGCGAAATCGTCACTTCGTCGAGACCGTCTCCGTCGCCGCGGGCGGTCTCGAGCGAGTTGAGAATCGACGTGAAGTCGGCTTCGGCCTCGGGGCTGATCTCCTCGGAGAGGGTCTCGCGGACGTCCGTAATCGGCGGGGTCCGGAGATTGAACGCGGATGCGCCCTCCCAGCGGGCGGCGTAGGTGTCGTAGGTGTCCTCGACGAAGCTCTCGTCGTCGGTGATGAGGCCACCGACGCGGTCGCCAGCGTGCACGATCGCAATAACGCGATCGTCGGTGATCAACAGCGAATTCTCGGGAGCCTCATCGAGCGTTCGCAGTGCGAGTGCGCCCTCGCTAATGAGGTCGGCGGCGTTCGAGGCGACGATAAAGTCGTCCATGACGTCTTTCAGCGTGCGCTCATCGGCGAGCATGTGCACTGACGGCCGTTCGCCATCGAATTCGGTTGCAACGGATACGAACTCTTCGATGGCGTCTGCCGATGGATTAACCATGTAGACGTCCCCGGTCGCCTCCTCGAGAACGGACTCGAGGATATCGTCAATCTGGTGGTTGAGTAAATTCGAGGTCATCTCTGTACAGAAGTAAACGGCTGCGAAGCACTTAATTTTGTTGGCCGTTTTCACGCTACAACTTGAACTCTGGCGCGGATACCGGTGTTTTTTGTCAAGTCCTCCCTCGATTCTTTAGTACTTTTTCAAGATTATTTGACACTCCGAGAACAATAGTAGGGTCACCGACAGCTGTATCAAACCCCAGAAACGACACGTGTTGCCGACCGACCGGATACCGTCGGAGCACCACGGTGGCCACCGCTCGTACGAGCGCTATGCGGTCGGGTGTGCAGTGTGGCGGTTAGTGGCTACGATAAAAACAGCGGTGCGCTGACTCGGTTAGGGTCCTCTGTATTCGGTAACTCGATCGAGGATGTTGAAGTCAGCGACGGACTGTGCAACGAACATGGTTACATCTTGGAGCGCGGTGCTAGCCTCGATGATGAATGTTGGATCCATCCATCAAGATGATCTACACGATACTATTTAAAAATGATGCTGCGTTTAAATAACTGATGATAACGTAGGTATATGTATCGAACTGTACTAGCAATACGAATCCCGGAGGGCGATCAGTCGTTCGTTCCGGTTGGCAGTACTACGACAAATCAATCGACGGTCGCTTTCGTTTGCTCACCGCACGCGCCGATGGGAGCTCCCGCTCAGGCGAAACCCTACAGCGAACGCCAACCGACTCGGAGGGACTTTTTGATTCGAATACGGACTGTTGGCGGGACTCGACCGATCAGCGCGTGAACTGGTCGACTAACGCTTTCGACCAGTACAGGTCGCCGTCGTAGATGACCGACGCATCGGTTTCGTTTAGCAAGGAGACGAGCCCCGATTCCGTGAGCGTAAAACTCGATTCGGATCCACAGAGGTAGGCGAACTCGTTGTCCTCGGTGTGCGGGAAGTAGTACGACCCGGTCACCCGCGTCGAATAACAGTCGAACGAGACCAGATACCGGTCGCCAGCATCCTCGAGTTCCTCGAGCGTGATGGTGATCGGAAGTCGATGCTCCCCCTGGATGAGCGAGTGCGTGCCATCACCGACGACCGCGTAGTCTTTTCCCATCATGATCCGTCTGCGTGCGAGTCCCAGCGCACGCTCGATGCTGAACCCGTGGACGAGGAGTTTGGCGAACGTCGAGCCGACTTTGATGGCGTGATCGTTCAACACCTTGGTAAACGTCACCGCACCAGCGACGCTTCCTTTTTCGATCAGTCCCATACCCTCGTAGTAGGATCCACAGGCGTTGAGGAAGAACGTCTGGGCGTTACAGCGACTCAAACTCGAGGTCGAGAGGTAGCCGTCCGAACAGCGCAGTCCTCCGGTTTCGCAGTGGCCGATGTAGTGGACGAACTCGTACTCGCTCTCGAAGACGCGCGCGAGGTCGGCCGTCGTGAGCGACTCGGCGACGGTCACGTCCATTTCCAGTTCCTCGGAGCGCCGGCGATAGATATCGGCGACGTCGTCGTGTTCGCCGGCCATCTCGGGATCGTTCAGCACGACGCAGATCGATGTCGAGTCCCGCGAGCGCTCGAGGTAGTCGAGGCGGTTGTGGTAGGCTTCGGGCGTCGTTTTGAAGACGTCGATCGGGACGCCGTCCGCGAGCCAGCCGTGGGCCCGTCCGTTCCGGAGTTCGGGTTTGACGATGTCGACCGTGGCGACCGTCCCGGTGCTCGCCCTGTCGCGGCTGGTGCTATCGGATCTCCCGCCGCGATAGAAGTCCGCTAAGGACCGCTCGACCAGTTCCCGGCCCTCGAGTTCGGAGGTTCGGGGCATGTAGATCATGCTCAGCCGGTCGAGCAAGAAGGGCAGCATCTCGATGCTGTTGTACTCGGGCGTGACGTACGTCGAGAGGTGCCAGTCCGGAAGCCGGTGTTCGATCGCGGCGTAGTTGACGTCGAGATACGTCGCGAGTCGTCGTTGCGGGCTGGCATCGTACAGGGCGCCGGCGTCGAGTCCGAGGGTCTCGAGTATGGTTTGTTCCGCCAGGTTCGTCCGATAGGGACCCGCGTTGCGAACGAGGCAATCGAGGAAGAACGACTTGCGCAGCAGTCGCTCGACGTCGCGCTCGAACTCGGGCATTGGCGACAGTTGCGTCTCGATGTCGAGGGCGGGGAGGCGGAGCGTCGGGCGCGTTGGACCAGTTCGCCGACAGTCGCTGGTTTTGAGGGTGGCCTGCAGGTAGTACGCCAGCGGCGACGCAACGAACAGCGATTCGTAGTCGGGCGGAACGACGATCTCGATTCCGGATCTGTCGCCCTCGTTCCGCAGGTGATCGGGGATGTCGAGGCTGTCGCCTTGCTCGACGAGTGATGGATGGCCACGAAGGGTGGGGTACGTGCGGTCCGAGGTGTCCGTCTTGTAGGACGCGGAGAGGTGACTGACGGCCGTTGCGATTCCTTCGGGGGAGTCGGGGACGGTGATCGTCCCCGTCGGGAGTTCGTGATGACTCCTGAGTCCGACGACCACGCGAACGCGGTCCTGAAAGGAGACGACGATTGATTCGTAGTCGTCGGTTTTCTCGATCGTCGCCGCGCCGGAAAACTGCAGATACGTTTTGATATCCGTATCGATATCGAGGATGTACTCGTCGGGAGGCAGCGAAAGCGGTTCGCCGTTCGGATCGAGTTCGTACTGCTCGTTCACCGCGAGCGAAAAGGCGTAGGCGACCGCGTGTGGGAACTCGAGTTCGTCCGTCGTGACGACGAGGGTCTCCTCGACCGGCCGGGGAATATCTGGAGCCGACTCCTCGACGACGATATCGGCACCGTGAACCGACAACGCGGTGTTATCGGCGTCCGTGACACGGAGCGTATTGTCGTCTACTACCCACTCTAGCATTCGGTACGCTGAATATCACTCCGTGAAGTTAGTTGTATCGGGTGTGGTGTGTGAACACGGGTGGTGAATTGCCGGGGACCGACCCGATAATCGACATCGTTCGGGTCTCACAACCGTGCGAGTGGTCGACAGTTCTCGGTATCCTCGACGGCACCGGATAGTGGCTCCACTTGCCGAAGACGGGTACATTTATGCAGCCGCCAGACCGCACATCGAACATGGAACACGAGCACGTTCGGGACGTCGATCCCGCCGTCGCCGATGCACTCGAGGGGGAGGTAGACCGCCAGCGGAACTCGCTCCAGATGATCGCGAGCGAGAACCACGCCAGCCGGGCGGTCATCGACGCCCAGGGGAGCGCACTGACGAACAAGTACGCCGAAGGGTATCCCGGCTCGCGCTACTACGGCGGCTGTGAGTTCGCCGACGAGGTCGAACAGCTCGCGATCGACCGCGCCGAGGAGCTGTTCGGCGCAGAGCACGTCAACGTCCAACCCCACTCGGGCACGCAGGCCAATCAGGCCGTCTACTTCGCGATGCTCGAGCCCGGCGACAAGATCCTTTCGCTGGATCTGACCCACGGCGGCCACCTGAGCCACGGTCACCCGGCGAACTTCGTCGGCCAGCTCTACGACGTCGAGCAGTACGAGGTCGATCCCGAGACGGGTTACCTCGACTACGAGGGCCTCGCCGAGCACGCCGAAGCGTTCGAACCGGACGTCATCGTCTCGGGATACTCTGCCTACCCGCGCGAAATCGAGTGGGAGCGTATTCAGGAGACCGCCGACAACGTCGACGCGCTCCACCTCGCGGACATCGCTCACATCACCGGCCTCGTCGCCGCCGGCGTTCACTCGTCGCCGGTCGGCATCGCCGACTTCGTCACCGGCTCGACCCACAAGACGATCCGCTCCGGCCGCGGTGGGATCGTCATGTGCGACGAGGAGTACGCCGACGACATCGATTCGGCTGTCTTCCCCGGCGGGCAGGGCGGCCCCCTCATGCACAATATCGCCGGCAAGGCCGTCGGCTTCAAAGAAGCCCTCGAGCCCGAGTTCGAAGACTACGCCTCCCAGACGGTCGCAAACGCGAAGGCCCTGGGTGAGAGCCTCGTCGAGAACGGCTTCTCGCTGGTCTCCGAGGGTACCGACAACCACCTCGTGCTCGTCGACCTGCGCGAGAGCCACCCCGACACGTCCGGTGGGGACGCGGAGGAGGCTCTCGAGGAGGCCGGCATCGTCCTCAACGGGAACACGGTCCCCGGCGAGACGCGCTCGGCGTTCGACCCCTCGGGTATTCGCGCCGGTACGCCGGCGCTGACGACCCGCGGCTTCGACGAGGACGACTGCCGGACGGTCGGCGACCTGATCACCCGCGTCATCGACGCTCCCGAGGACGAGGCCGTTATCGCCGACGTCCGCGAGGAAGTGCAGTCGCTGTGTGACGAGAACCCGCTGTACGCGGACGAGTAAGGATAACCGACCCGATCACCGCACCGTTTCGCTCGGTTTCGACGGCTTACTGCTGACCGGTCGCGGTCCCGAAAGTCGTCACGACGTCGCCGACGTGCTCAGCCACCGCGTCAACCGAACCTCGGTACCTGACGGTTACGACCGTCGCATTTCGATCTACCGCGAGGTCACCTCGGATCCCTCGAGGAAGAACCGGTTCGACTGCCGCGGACGCGGAACCGATACCGAGATCTCGCTCGAGCGCTTTGGCGAGCGGGTCGGCGGCGTCACTCGCTTCGACTTCGTATGCGACGTCGACGATCGCCTCGCGATCTTCTGTAGCGATTGACACCGACGTGTTGGCCACCGGATCATACTCCGCCGTTCGTGGTGATGGCGAGTCAGCCTGGAACGCAAGTCCGGTCGTTGCGAACCGAACTGGCGCGTCTCGATCGGTACGTTCGAACGGCCGTAAGACGGCGTCGGCGACGGGATCGGTATCGCCGTGCCAGACGTCGACGACGGACCGAACGACGCGAGCGGTACCGATGGCGACGGCCTGGTCGGCCAGCGTTGCTGCGCCGAGTTCGTCGGTCTCGTAGATGGCTCGTCCGTGGTACGTCCCGGGCTCAGGCTCGTCTCGGCCGGGCCGCTCGAGGATTTCACGCAGGTCGTCTTCGGACCACTCAGCCCAAACGACGGCACCGCTCCCATAACCCGTATTTGACCCGATAACAGCTAGCTTTCCGACGTCGGCGGAAACGACATCCGACGACGGTCCATCCGAGAAATCGGCTATCGCTGTCGCGATTCCAGCGAAGGAAGAACCACCGAGTAGCCGCTTTGCGAGTGCCGTTGTGGCGGGGTTGTGGTGCGTCTCCTCCGGATGGATCACCAGAAGTGGATCGCTCTCCGCAGGAACGGTTCCCGCGGTGAACCCAGCAGCGCCGGGTGACTGGGATCGTTCGTCGGACGCAGGGAGGGAGGCACAGCCGCCAAGTCCTCCCAACACGCATCCCGCGACGATAGCGTTCCGTCGGGTGATCTGGAAGTCCATCTGCGGACTATGATACCCTACATGTTCGAATTACGTCAACAAAAGGATATCGTCGCAAGATCGGTTTCATGGTTCGGCTGTCCCAGCCGCTCCCGCCACTGAGTCCGTATTCGAGATCGGCATCACTCTCGAGTATCACTGTCGCCGAGACGGTCCTCGACGAGCGAGTACACTCGGAGGGTATGCACAAACATGTGTTTTTTCCGCGTTTCAACGCTATTTCTGAGCACGAACCCGAGGGTTGATTAGCCTCGCGGTCACCCGTTCGAGTAATGACGGAGATCATCGATGGCAACGCTGTTGCGAGCGAAATCCGAGATAATCTGACGGACGCGATCGAGACGCTGGCCGACGCGGGTTCGCGACCGGGACTGGCGACCGTGTTGATGGGCGACGACCCCGCCAGCCAGACCTACGTGAACATGAAACAGCGCGATTGCGAGGAGGTCGGCATCGAGAGCCACCACGTCGACGTCGCCGGCGACGCCCCGCCCGAGACCCTGTACGACACCATCGCCGATCTCAACGCCGATCCCGAGATCCACGGCTACATCGTTCAGGCGCCCGTCCCCGACCACGTCGACTACCGCGAAGTCATCCGACGGGTAGATCCCGCAAAGGACGTCGACGGGTTCCACCCGGAGAACGTCGGCCGCCTCGTCGCCGGCGACGCCCGCTTCCGACCGTGTACTCCCCACGGCGTCCAGAAGCTGCTCGAGGACGCTGCTATCGACCTCGAGGGGAAGGACGTCACCATCGTCGGTCGGTCGGACATCGTCGGCAAACCCCTGGCCAACCTGTTGATCCAGAAGGCCGACGACGGAAACGCGACGGTGACGGTCTGTCACTCCCGAACCACGGATCTCGCGGCAAAAACTCGCGGCGCGGACGTCGTGGTCGCGGCCGCCGGCGCGCCCGAACTTATCGACGGCTCGATGATCGGCGATGGTGCGGTCGTGATCGACGTCGGCGTCAACCGCGTGGACGCCGACAACGAGAAGGGGTACGAACTCGTCGGCGACGTCGAATTCGAGAGCGCGAAAGAGCGAGCGAGCGCGATCACGCCCGTTCCGGGCGGCGTCGGCCCGATGACGCGCGCGATGCTCCTGTACAACACGGTCAAGGCCGCGAGCCTGCAAAACGGCGTCGACGTCGATCTCCCCTGAAACGAAGTCCGGATCTGTGACGCACTCATCGCGTCCGATTTCGCCACGTTCCGTTCGTTCTACTCCGAACCGGTGAACTCGAGCTCCTCGAGTCGGTCCTGTGCCCGCGTAAAGGCCAGTTCGTCGCCGCGGAGTCCGTTCGCCAGATCGCGGGTCGCCGCGATCAGACGGTCGGCCAACTGCGGCTCGATGTCGCCGTCGAGCATTCGAATCCGCGTGACGTGTTCGCCGAGCGTCTCCAAGGCGGCGCGCTCGGCGGCCGTGAGTTCGCGGTCCGCAGCCCAGGTGCGAACGTCCCGACGGTATTCTCGGACGGCGTTGGCGGAGGCGATCCCGCGAGCCCCTCGCAGGGAGGGTGGGAGCTCCGCGGCTGGCGGGCGCTCGCCGTCGTCGGCGTCGCGAAGCAAGGAGAGGAAATAGAGCTCCTCGCGCTCCTCGAGGCGGCTATCCCGACCGACGATGTCGGCGACGTGGCGCAGTTCGCTGGCGGCCAGATAGGTGTCGTCGAGCTCTCGAAGCGTGCCGGCGTTGACGAAGCCGCGGCGACGAACGTACTCGCGGCACGCTTCGCTAGCCCGCTGGGCGAGATCGTCGGTCGGGACCTCGTCGATGGCGTTTCGGACCGACGTAAGGTCGAACTCCGCTTGCAGATCGGTGTGTTCGGTTCGGTCGTCGATACCGACGCTGCGAAGGTTTCCGCAGGCCGGACAGCCGACGCTGCCGGTTTCGTAGTACGACCAGCGGGTCCCACACTCCGTACACTCGCGCTCACCCCGAATTTTCATGGAAGACGGTACGCGTTGGAGCCCAAAAGTCACACCGGAGTCGGGCTACAGGTTCGTGACGAGCAAACCCACAGCCCAGACGTGCCGATGCAGACCGTGAACCAGTCCGCGCGGGCCCGGGGGAGGAGCGCGATGATCTGCGCGATGGTCAACGCGGCGGCTGGCTCGAGGTACCGGGGCCTAGTGAGTTCGATCATAACAACGACCGCGACGTCACGGTATGACCGGGTTGGGGACGATAGCGCCTATCTTTCCGAGTGCGACGACGGCCCTTATCAGAAGGACGAGGAGGGGGACGACGAACGCGAACCAGAAGGCAGCCGGTCGTATCATGAGCTGATCATTACGTGTACATTCCAACAATGTTATGAGTCGGTGTCAGTGGAAAACCCACAGAGGGTAGACGGTTACAGGTGCTACAACGAATTTACCTGTCGAACAGTGCGCAATCAGTGACGGTCATGCATTTTGGGGTGACGTTCAACGGGTGATTAACGGACGGCAGTTGCAGGCCGCACTGAAACCAGCGGAAACGTCCTATCCAGGTATATGTCCGAACCAAGACTCAACCGGCGCAAGTTCGTCGTTACCGCAGGTACTGCAAGTGCACTCGTCCTGGCTGGCTGTTCCGACAGCGGCCCCGGCGGTGACGATAACGAGACCGGAGACAATGAGACCGGAGATAACGAAACTGGAGACAACGAGACCGGAGACAACGAGACCGAAGGCGGCGACGAGACGTACATGCTGACAGTCACCGTCGAGGACGACCAGGGAGAGCCCGTCGAGGGAGCCACCGTCGAACTCGACGAGGCCGATAGCGGCATGATGGGCGATGACGGCAATATGACGGAGGAGAACGGTAACGAGTCCGACAACGAGACGAACGAGACCAACGAGACGGAAACCGGCTCCTTCATCCAGGACAACGAATCTAACGAGACGAACGAGACCAACGAGACCAACGAGACCAACGAGACCGGCAACGAAACCGAAAACGGCCTCGAAGACGTCCAAGAGTTCCCGCTCGAGGACGAGACGAACGAGGACGGCGAAGTCGAGTTCGACGAACTCGAGGACGGCGAGTACACCGTCATGGCCGAATACGAAGGCGACGAGGCCGAAGACGACGTCGAGATCGACGGCGCCGACGAAGAGCTCACGCTGACTCTCGGCGAGGAGGGCGGAAGCGGCAACGAAACCGAGTCTAACGAGTCTAACGAGTCTAACGAGTCCAACGAGAGCGACCTCTAACTCAGCGGTACTCGTCGCTCGAGTGCGACCCGCGGTGTCGGTACGAAAGACGGACAACTAAGCTGTGACCGTTTTCCAATCGGTTTTTTGCTATGATCCCGTAGCAACTGCATTCACCGGATCGACTGCGATCTGTCAGTGACACACGGCAGCGAGCGAACCGAGGTTCAACATAACAGGACGGATAGTTGTCGGTCGAAACTCGTGGCTTATCGCTGGAAGCGGACGAGACGGTGTGAACGGAACGTCCCAATCCCCGGTTAGCGACTCGGCGACCTTTTTCCTGTTGGGACGCATACCGCCACGCATGCGTGACGAAGAAGAGATCCGCGAGCAGTACGAGTTCCTCGAGGAGCATCTCGAGAGCGAGGACATGCGACACGACGGCGTCAGACAGATGTTTACCTACTACAAGCGCGCCATCGGCTGGGTCCTCGAAGAAGAGCATATGTGAGGTCACCTGAACAGTCTCACGAGTCTCACCAGTGTCGTTACCTTTAAGTACACTCGGCAGAACCTTTCAGGTGACGCTTCGCTTGGAGGGCCGAAGCGTCAGCGGGGACCAATTCAGGGCGGCAAGCATTCGCGTGACATTTTTCCGTCACGCGATCTGCTTTCCTGTTTCGCGTACAATACTACGAGCGGCGGCTTTTCGACTGTTTGTCTTCGAATGACTCGACACTACCGTAACTCCCTCATATAATAATGCCGAACTGGTTTAGACGGACTGTAAACATGACCGCCTCATTATGTATGACCCACCCCGGAACCCTCATGGCTATTATCATTCGACAGAAAGCCAAATGACGCGCTTCGTTGGTAATATCCCTGTTTCCATCGAAACAACCCGATAGCCTTATTAAAATTCGACAGTAAGTACGAGTGGTACTTTCCCAATGTACGACCTGACAGGATTTCAGCGGGACCTGCTGTACGTCATCGCTGGCGAGGAGGAACCTCACGGACTGGCAATTAAAGAAGAACTCGAGCAGTACTACGAAAAAGAGATCCACCACGGACGGCTCTATCCCAACCTCGACACGCTCGTCGACAAGGGGCTCGTCGAGAAGGGGCGCCGTGACCGTCGGACGAACTTCTATACGCTCACCCGTCGCGGCCGCCGGGAACTCGAGGCGCGCCGGGACTGGGAAGAACAGTACGTCGAGTTGTAGGCCACGGCTCGGCTACCGCGCTCACGGGACTGCGTTTCGGACCCGTCGCGAGGAGTCGCCGACCGAAGAGACGCCGCCGGTTGGACGCCGGTGTGACGAATCCCGCGGACGGCTTCGGCGGATCCCACGGGGAGACAGCCGGCAGTATCCCGGTACTGTTTCCGTTCCTCCCACCCATTTCGGGTTTCCGCCTGCTGGGAGCGGTCACCGGAGTCGAACGAGCAGTCCCGGAAGCTGTCAGGGAGGCACAGTTCGCGGTGTACGTCTCGAGCGGGAGAGTCGGCGCGGGTGCGGTCCGCGCGACGGTCGCCGCCTGCACGGACACCTCATCGGCGCGTCGCGACTGGGTCGTTCACGATAGCCTGAACGTCTCCGGCCCGTTTTCGGGCGATCTGCGAGTTATATAGCTACCGGCGATCTGCAGCGCCAGAGAGTTCAGATCGTCGGTTCCGGCACGCCGCTTATGTAGGGCCGCGATGAAGTGGCCACAGTGAACGGGGTCACGCTGCAGATCGTCGACGCACCACTAGACGAAACGGTCGTCCGAATTGCCCTCGCCGGAGCGCTCGGCATGTTCCTCGGATTAGAGCGCGAGTGGTCACAGAAGTCCGCCGGTATCCGGACGTTCTCGTTGATCAGCCTCCTCGGAGCCGTCTTTACGATACTGGTCTTCGAGACCGAGATCGGCGAAGCGCTCCTCGTCCTCGGCGGGCTGCTCGTCATCGTCCAGGGCGTGTTGCTGGCGGTCCAGGGTCTACTGAGCGAGGACGACGCCGGCCTCTCGCTGACGACCTCGGTCTCGATGCTCGTCGCCTACGGCGTCGGCGCGCTGGTCGCCGCCGGTTTCATCATCGAGGGCGTGACCGTCGCCGTCCTCTCCTCGCTGTTGCTCGTCCTCAAACGAGAGCTCCACGAGTTCGCGTGGGGGCTCTCCCACGAGGAAATGCGCTCGACGACCGAGTTCGCCATCCTCGCGTTCGTCATTTATCCGCTGTTACCCGCCGAGTGGAACCCCGAAATCGCCGGCATCGTGATCCCGCTCGAGCCACAGGTGATCTGGCTCATGGTCGTCGCCGTCGCGGGAATCGGGATCGTTAACTACGCGATCGTCTCGACGTACGGCGGCCGAGGGATCGCCGTCACCGGCTTCTTCGGCGGACTCGCGTCTTCGACGGCCGTCGTCGGGACGATGCTCGATCACGTCCGCCAGCGACCGGAGGCCGCTTCCTACGCCGTCGCGGCGATCTTGCTGGCCAACGCGGCGATGGCCGCGCGGAACCTCGCGATCGCAGTCGGCTTTACGCTCGGGAGCGACACTGAAGTTCTATTCGAGGCGATCGTTCCGCTCGGTGCCGTTATTCTGGTCGCGTTCGCCGTCGCCGCCAAAACCGCCGACTGGAGCGAATCCGGCCCGATCGAACTCCAGAGCCCGTTCTCGATGAAGAACGCGCTCGCGTTCGGGGGCGTCTTCCTCGTCGTCCTCGTCTTCGGATCGGTCGCCGAAACGTGGTTCGGCACCCTCGGATTCTACGCGACGGCGGTCGCGAGCGGCTTCGTCTCGAGCGCCGGCGCGACCACGTCGGCGGTCGTGCTCTATCGCGGCGGCCAACTCGGTCCCGCCGAGGCGACGATCGCCATCCTGCTCGCGACGGTCTCGAGCATCATCGTCAAGGCCGTGCTCGCGTCGACGTCGCCGAACCACGGCTTTCGCAATCAGGTCGCAGCCTACAGCGGGCTGTTGTTGCTCGGCGGGGCGTTGGCGTCGGTCGTGATCGTTATCTAGGCGGAAACGGCGGCTATTCGTTTGACGGGCGGCGGGTATTTCACTCGAGCATACCAATGAATGTCGTATGGACCGCGCCACGGTCGAACCCGAGGTCGAGACGATTCCCGGAGAACGAGCCAGACAGTGGGCCAAGTACCATCATGAGTTTGCCGCCCCGAGTACGTACGTCTACGAGTTCGTCTGGGATACGAGCGCCGACGCGATCGGACCGTTCTGTATCGACGTCGACGGCAACGTCTTGCTCGATTTCACGAGCCACGTCGCCGCCGCCCCGCTGGGGTACAACAATCCCGCGATCCGCGAGAAACTCCGCGAGTTCGACCTCGTCGACCCGCTAAAGATCGCCGGACAGGACTTTTACGTGAGCAACGGCGGCTCGCCCGAAGATCCCGACCTTCCCGGCCCGACACAGTTGATGGACCGACTGGTCGCGATGACCGACCACTACGACATGGATCGGGTCTTTCTCTCGAATTCGGGAGCCGAAGCCGTCGAGAACGCGATCAAGATCTGCTACGCCGCGGGCGGCCACCGCGCGTTCACCTTCGACGGCGGGTTCCACGGCCGCACCCTCGGCGCGCTCTCGCTCAACCGGTCGAAAGCCGTCCACCGCCGCGGCTTTCCAGAAATACCCGGCGTGGTCAGCGTCCCGTTCCCCTCGAGCCGGGACGCGTACGAGCGCCGCTGGCTGACCGACGGTCCCGGCGGCAACGTCGTCGCCGATAGCCTTCACCCCGAACGAGGCGTGATCGATCCCGACGAGGTCGCCTTTCTCATCCTCGAGCCGATCCAGGGCGAAGGCGGATATCGACCCGCGTACCCCGAGTTCGCGCGGGATCTCGAGGCGCTGCGCGAGCGCTACGATCTCAAGATCGTCGCCGACGAAATTCAGTCGGGACTCGGCCGCACGGGCGAACTGTGGGCCGTCGACCACCTCGATCTCACGCCGGACGTCATCACAGCGGGGAAGGGATTGCGCGTGGGTGCGACCATCTCTCGATCGGACGTGTTCCCGGAACGGACGGGACGAATCTCCTCGACCTGGGGCGCGGGGGACGTCATCGCCGCGATGCAGGGCGTCCTCACGATCGACGCCATCCACGAGGAGAACCTGCTCGCGAACGTCCGTGAGCGCGGCGAGCAGTTACGGAGCCGACTCGAGGAACACGATCTCGAGGCGATCGTCGACATCCGCGGGCGCGGGTTGATGCTCGCGGTGGAGTTCGACACCAAAGCGCGCCGAGAGGCCGTTCTCGAGGCGGCGTTCGAGCGCGGACTGCTCACCCTCGGCTGTGGCTACAAGACCCTGCGACTGTTGCCGCCTCTCGACGTCACCGAACGAGAGATCGATCTCGGCGTAGACCTGCTGCTCGAGTCGATCGAAGCGGTTACGACGTAGTTCGTCAGCGGTCGTCGTACGAAAGCCCCAGCCTCTTTCCACTCCCTAGTCAAGCCGACGTACGATGATTGGCGCACTCACCGTCGGCAAGAAAGCGGTGACATTCGGCTACAAACGCTACGGTATTCCGGGGGCGATAGCGTCGGGTGGCATCGCACTCGTAGGATACGTTGCGGTTCGACGAGCCCTGCAGTCGGCGACCAACGCCGACGGTACCACGCTCGATTCGGCTATCGATGCCGAATCGATCACGAACGCGGTCGATCGGGAGGGGTTACAGGCCGTGACCGACGTCCAGTCGTCGGTGTCGGAGGATACGGACGGGTTCAGCGACGACTCCGAGCCGGATCCGGCGGACTCGAGCGCAGAATAGTCGGGCTCGACGGCCCCGAGACGACACCGACAGCCGTTCGAACTACTCGCCGCGCAGTTCGTTCATGTGGTCGATCCGCCGCTGGACGAGGTCGGCTTTGCCGATATCGTGGCGCACGTGCAGACCTTCTTCACCCGCGACCGCGAGTGCGTTCTCCGCGATCTCCTCGGCCTCGCCGATCGAGTCGGCGACGCCGACGAGCGCGAACGATCGGGAGGTCGTGGTGTAGATACCGTCGTCGCGTTCGTCCACGCTGGCGTAATAGAGGAGCGCGTCACCGGCGCTCTCTTCACTAACCTGTACTTTCGCTCCCGCTTCCGGATTCGTCGGGTAGCCTTCCGGCACGGCGTACTTACAGACGGTGGCCTTGTCGGCGAACTCGAGGGCCGGCGGCGCGTCGCCGTCCCGGGCAGCCGTGAGCACGTCGAGGAAGTCGGTCTCGAGGACGGGCAGCGTGTTCATCGCCTCGGGATCGCCGAAGCGAGCGTTGAACTCGATGACTTTCGGCCCCTCGCTGGTGAGCATGAACTGGCCGTAGAGGATACCCCGATAATCGTCGAGAGCGTCGACGGTGGCCTCGATGATCGAGACGGCCTCGTCGTAGTCGGCCTCGGTCATAAACGGCAGTTCGTCGCTCGCGTCGGAGTAGCTTCCCATGCCGCCCGTGTTCGGTCCCTCGTCGCCCTCGTAGGCACGCTTGTGGTCCTGAACCGCGGGTGCGGTCTCGAACGCCCCGTTGGCGACGAACGCCTGGACGGTAACCTCCTCGCCGATCAGCCGCTCCTCGAGTACGATCCGGTCGTAGTCGGAGTCGCGGATGTACTCCTTGCCCTCCTCGGCGGTGACCTGGTCGCCGATGACCTTGACGCCCTTGCCCCCCGTCAGTCCGGCGGGCTTGATCACGAGATCGCCGTCGTACTCGTCGATGTACTCACAGGCTGCGTCCATGTCGTCGAAGGTCTCGAACGCCGGACAGCCCGGAATGTCGTGTTCTCGCATGAACCGGCGCTGGAACGCCTTGTCCGTCTCGATGCGGGCGTCTTCCTTTTTCGGACCGAAGGCGTAGATGCCCGCATCCTCGAGTTCGTCCGCGATGCCGGCCTCGAGGGGAGCCTCGGGGCCGATAACGGCGATCGTCGCGTCGACCTCCTCGGCGTACTCGACCACGGCCTTCGGGTTGGTCGTCTCGAGCGTTTCGAACTCGCTCGCGATGCGGGCGATGCCCGGGTTTCGGTTGCCGGCGCAGGCGTAGAGGTCGGCCTCGCCGTCGTCGGACTGCGCCCGACTACCCGAGGCGCGTAGCGCCTCACTGTCCTCGAGCGCGCGGGCGATGGCGTGTTCGCGGCCGCCGCCGCCGATCAGGAGCACGTTCTCTCGCATGCTCGATAGCGGAACGCACGAACCTGTAAGCGTTGCTCTTTCCTCGAGCCGAACGTATGCACGATCGTGGCTACACGGCGGAGAACGCACCGATCGGATTGATGGAAAATATATACGTCTCGGTTGTAATATCTCGTTCATGAACCGTCGCCCGTTCCTTCAGGCCCTCACCACCGGTGGGGCCCTCCTTGCGGCCGGCTGTACCGAGTCGCTTCCGCTCACCGCGACGCAGTTGGAGACCGACGACGTGTTCGAGGAGTACTGGTTCGAAGGGACGGATCTCCTCGTCCAGCTCCACGATGACGTCGACGTGGAGCAGGCGATCCTCCTCGATTCCTCGGGCGACGAGGAGTTCGATCGCGTCGAGGGACCGGTCGGAACCGTCCGCTTCCCCGTGGTCTTCCCGGATCGGCTCGAGACGGTTCTCACCAATTACTTGGGACTTCGCGTCCGAGCCGAGACGCCGGACGGGACGGCGCGCCTCTCCGTCTCGGAACCGATCCACGGCGCGACGAGAGCCGTCGAACCGCTCCCGGACGGTCGCGCCAGATTCACGCTCGAGAACCAGGGTGATGCGCCGCTTCTCGCGCGCTTCGTTGCGATCTACGGCGACGTTCCGAACCCGACAGTCAATCCGCAGGCGGACTCGTTCGACCCCTCGACTTTCAATCAGGGGCCGGGTATCATCGGTATCGAGGAGAATCGTCCGCTCTCACCGTCGAGAACCGATCTCGTCGTCCCGGCGGGCGAGACGAAACCGTTCGAGACGACGTACGCCCCGTTCGCGTTTCCCGACGGCGCTACTCCGACCGACTGTGACGGCGACGAACGCACCGGAAAAACCGCGGTCGTTCACGCCTCCGGCGGCAGCGCAGCCTACGGGTTTACGTACCGTCTCGAGGGAGAGTCGACCGAACTCGACGGGCACGAGGTCGGCGTCTGTGACGGCGGCGATGGAACGCGGAACTGAGTCGGTCGGCGATCAGTATGTCGCTCGCAAACGACCTCTGATTCGGGTTGCGATCACCCACAGGCAGTTGAAAGCGACGACGAAGAGGACAGCGGCTCCGAGCCCGACGAGAACGCTGTCAGTCACACGCACCGCGAGGAAGACCGACACGCCAGCGACGAGGATCCTGACGATTCGGTCCGCGTCCCACTCGAGCAGCGCGGTTCCAAGGGCGGACATATCCCGTACTCGTTCCTGCAGAGATATTAACTTAATACTCTCATTTCGGGCGTAGAACTGGGCGGTCGTCGGTCCTCGCCCGTGTTGTGGTTGAGCACATCATTTATTATGTTGTGGCGAGAAACAACAGATGATGTCGGATCGCGATGACGAGAAGGCTGTGGAAATCATCACGTGACGAAGGATTTCGGTGGGACGTTCGCCGAGATCCGTGCCTGGGAGGTCCCGTCGTCCGATCGATATCCGGAGGGAGTGAAGTACTCGATGCAATACGGGACGAGCGACGGGGAGACGATCGTTCGATACGACAACTTTCCGGATCATCCAGATGCTGCGCGGCACCACAAGCATCTGCCGAACGGAGGCGTCGAGGACACCGACTTCACCGGTCTCGAAGCGCTGTACGATCGATTCAAACAGGAGGTACGCAATCATGGCGAACACTGGTAACTCGACAGACGACGGTCGCACGATGCACATCCGCTTCCGGTGCGGTGACGAGGACGGACTGCGCGATGCACTCCGAGACCTCGATCGCGGTGAGACGGCGGATCCGCACTTCGAAGTGATCTTTGGCGATCCCGACGACGTTCACCGCGTCACCCGTCCAAAGAATCTCGAGCTACTCCGGTCGGTCGTCCAGCACGAACCCGAGAGTATTCGAGAGACGGCCCGCCTCGTCGGACGTGACGTTCGACAGGTGCACACGAATCTCGCGGAACTCGAGTCGCTCCATCTGCTCGAGTTCGAAGACGACGGTCGGCGCAAGCGGCCGACCGTCTGGTACGACTCGATCGAGGTCGATCTGCCGCTGAATATCTCGAACGAGAGCCGGGACAAAGCGAACGCGTAACATCTAGGAATCGAGAGCACGTGTCCGAGTACTGTCAGAACGTGCGGGCGACTCAGGCGTAGAACAGCGGCGGTCGCCGGTCACCACCGTACTCGTCCTCCGGGAGATGTTCCTCGAGTGTCTCCACGTCCTCATCGCCGAGCAACTGATCCAGCACGTCCACGGCCGCGCCGCGGTGCAACGGCTGGTTGTCGTTCCCACACTGCTCGTCCATCACGCAGGCGGGACAGCCGCCGACGTTGCCGCAGTCGCAATCCGCGATGAGGTCCCGCGCCCGCCGGGCGACGGCCTCGTAGTTCTCGTAGATCGCCCGCGCAAAGCCGAGCCCGCCCTCGATACCGTCGTAGATGAACCAGCCGCTCGCGGGGGTGCGCTCGAGATCCATCGCGATCTCCCTGACGGTCGCCTCGGCGGCGGCGATATTTTGGGGTGCGTCCTCGCCCGCTCCGGTATCGGGTCCGGCCCCCGGCCCCGGACCCGGTTCGGCACCGTCGTCCGAAACAACCGCTCGATCGAGGTGGGAGTCGATCGTCAGCGTCGCGAGGCCGCCCAGATCGCGCTTGTCAACCATCAACTCGAGGGGTGCGACGCCGATCGTCGCGTGCTCCGCGGCGTGAAGTCCGCCCGCGTAGCCCAGATGGGCCGTCTCCGCAAGCCCGTCCTCAAGTTCGGGCACGGAGTGAGAGCGGTATTTCTCTATCAGCGCGCGCTCGACGTCCTGGGGCACCTCGAGCCAGCACAGTTGCGTCTCCATCGACAGCGGCGGGTTCTCGGTCGGAATCGACTGCGCCTTTTTCTTGCCGCCGTGGATCGCGACCTCGTCGTAGGTGCCGTGGTAGACGAGCACTCGCCCGCGGCCGAAGTGCAGCGTGAAGTCGCCGATCGCTCGAGACTCCTCGGAAACCGCGTCGAGAACGGTCACGTCGGTTCGCGTTCGCGTGTAGTACTCCACGTTCGTCGGGCGAAGCGTCACCGAGGGCCGCGACGGGCGGTGGTCGACGGCCGTGACCTCGTACTGCCGACCCTGGTGGAGCCGCACCGCGCCCTCGTGGAAATCCCGCAGCACGCGCTCCGTCGCGAGCGGTTCCATCTCCGGGTTCTCCGACGAGTCGACGCCCTCGGCGAGTTCGACCTCGTACTCCTCGCCCGTCGTCGCGTACAGCGAGATCGACCCCTGCGGCCGCGGTGGACCGACGTAGGAGACGCCGGTCTCGAGCGCGCCCGTTAACCGACCCGCGCGACGCCACATCTCGATGGCGCGCTCGAGTCGGTCGCGCTCGGCGAACGTCCCCGCATCCGACTCGTCGAGCGCGAGTTCGTCGGCCGCACAGCGGAGGTGCTGGGCGAAGACGGCGTCGTTCTCGATATCGACGACGGCGTCCTCGACGTCGTTCTCGAGCAGGTAGTCGGGGTTGTTCACGACGTACTGGTCGAGCGTGCGGTGTTCGGCGACGAGTACCGAGAGGGCTCGCTTCGAACCGCGGCCCGCGCGACCGATCTGCTGCCAGAACGACTGCCGTTGGCCGGGGTAGCCGAGCTGGACCGTCGCGTCCATCGCGCCGATATCGATCCCCAACTCGAGGGCGTTCGTCGAGGCGACGCCGTCGAGAACGCCGGTCTTGAGCTGGTGTTCGGTGCCGTGGCGTTTCTTCCGCGAGTGACCGGCGTGGTAGGGTTCGATCGCGCTCCCTCGGGTAGGATTCGTGTAGTAGTGGTTGTCGTGGCGGTGTTTCGACGCCCGCTTGATCGAGAGCTCGGCGAGCTTTCTCGAGGGGGTAAACAGCAGCGTTTGGGCGTCCCGATACGTCAGGTGCGAGAGCAGCCGCGGGGCCTCGACGGTAGCGGGGAGCCGCTCGACGACGGCGTCGTCCGCGAGGTCGTCGCCCGCTCCGATCCCGTCGCCACCCCGGTCGCCCTCGCCGCCCGGACCGTCGTTCCAGCCGTCGCGTTCGTCCCCATCGTCGTGCGCCTGCGGCGGCGGGTTCCAGAGGACCAGATCCCGCGGCCCCGCCGGGGAACCGTCCTCGTCGACGACGGTGACGGGGTCGCCGATCAGGGCGCTCGAGTGCTCGCCGGGGTTGCCGATCGTCGCGCTCGTCAGGACGTACTGCGGATCGGCGTCGTAGTAGGAGAGCACGCGCTTGAGCCGACGGACGATCCAGGCGACGTGCATTCCGTGGACGCCCGTGTACGTGTGGGACTCGTCGAGCACGACGAGTTCGCACCTCGAGAGGAATCGCGCCCAGCGGTCGTGGTCGTGCAGGTAGGTGTTCACGCCCGCGAAGTTCGTGATGATGACGTCGGCCTCCTCGCGGATCCGCTTGCGATTCCGGCCGCGTTCGGTATCGCCGTCGTAGACTCGGACCGTGATCTCGAGCCCCAGATCGTCGTAGAGATCGTTCAGACTCCGCTCTTGATCCCGCGAGAGCGCCTTCGTCGGATAGAGCAGGTACGCGGTGGACGCGTCGCCTCGAGCCGTCGCCTCGAGGTAGTGTCGCGCTATTTGGAGCGCGTAGATCCGGGTCTTCCCGGAGGAGGTGCTCGTCGCGACGCAGACGTGTTCCTCGCGCGCGAGCGCCTCGAGGGCGTCGGCCTGATGGGTGTAGAGGTCGTGCTCGAGCGGGGCCGCGAGTTCCGGGCGGAGCACGTCCGCGCTCGGAACGGTCGATGCGGGCTGGCCGGGACGCTCGAGGAGCGAGATATCGTCGGGGTTCCGATACCCGGGGAAGGTTTCGATCAGTTCGTCGCCGGTGACCGGGACGGCGGCCCGTTCGTCGGATTGTCGTTCGCTCATGGTTCAGAAATCACTCAGTCCAGTCTGTTCGCCGGTGGTCGTCTCACGCGAGGTACGCCGGTTCGTTCGCCGACTCGTCGACTCCTCGTTTGACGGCTCCGTGTCTGGGATGTCCGCAGCTACCCGACTCGAGTCACTGCGGTTCGAATCCGTCCAGGACTCGGCCCGTGGTGCGTCCCGGAGCCGCTCGTAGACGTGCCACAGCGCTCGACAATCGTCCTCGCAGTAGGCCTCGTGACGGCCCCACTCGAGCGGTGCACCCGTCCGCATGAACCGCTGGTAGGCCGCCGCGGTTCGCGCGCCGTCGAGTCCGGTTCCCGCGCTCTCGTAACCGAGCGCGTCCGAGACGGTCCCGAGTTCGTTCGTCCGCCCGGGGAGCAACGCGTTCTCGTTGCTCGCGGCCCAGAGATACAGGTCGAATTTGGGGATCGACTCCCACTCGTCGACGTAGTAGGGAAGGTGGCGGGCGATGAAGGACCCGAGGTGGCGGTAGTCGAAGCGCCAGCCGTTCCACGTGAGCAGGGCGCGGTCGGGGTGGACGCCCAGCAGCCAGTCGCAGAAGGCCTCGAGCACCGGCCCCGGGTCGGTCGGGTCGGCGCGCTCGACGAACGCGCGGTACTCGTCCGTCGCGGGGTCGTAGATGCCCACCTGCCAGATGATCGTCGGCGAGAGCCCGTCGGTCTCGATATCGAGACAGAGCGGCGGCGTCGACCAGTTCTCGCCGGGGAGGGAGTCGTCGGTAAGCCGTCTCGGTTCGCCGGTCTCGAGCACCCTCGCGTGCCGGTGCATCGTGCGGGCCCGTTCGCGGCCGACGTGGGGGAGGTCGGCCAGCGTCTCGAGGTCCGTCTCGAGGAGTTCCGGGCGTGTCGTCACCCCGCGCTCGGCGAGTCGTTCGGCCGTTTTCGGGCCGATTCCGGAGACGGCCTCGAGACCGAAGTCGGTGATCTCGTGGGTGTCGACGCGCTCGATACCGTCGCCGGTGAGCGTCAGGCTCGCGATCGACTGCCGCCGGCTGTAGCCCTCGACCGGGCCTGCGCCCTGGATTCGGACCGAGACGCAGTCGTCGGCGAGCGGTTCGACGCCGCCGAGCAGGTCGTGGTCGACGGCCCGAACCGCACCAGTGTCCGCGTCGAGGTGCCACAGTTCGTCGTACCCGGCCGGTTCGCCGCCCGTCAGGACGGTCGTGACCCGACCGGACGGGAGTGCGCTGGCGAGCGTGCCCGCGCCCTCGAGCGCGGTCTCGAGAGCGGTGGGCCGAACGGTCGTCGTGACGTCGTCGCAGACGAGTGCGGTGATGGTCGGCTCGTTTTCACGGAGCTCGTTCGAGACGGCATTCGGCGTCGTCCGCAGCGAGGGAAGCCCCTGAGCGACGGCGATTTCGAGGGCGTCTCCGTCGGCCGTCCTGCCGATCGCTTGCCGAGAAATCGGTCCGTCGTCGCCGGTCTCGAGCGGCGGATGGAACGCCGACGCGTCGAACAGCCCGCGAGCGCGCGCGAAGGCCTGCGGGTCTCGAGACGGACCGAGCACCCAGAGGCCGTCGGCGTCGAGCGTCCGGTCGAGGTCCTCGAGCGTCGCGACGGGCCGGTCGGCGAGCGCCGACGGTGGGAGAGCGAGAAGACGCGAGCCGTCTCGAGCGGTCATCGCTCGTCGGAACGCGCGGCGTGATAAAGAGGATTTGGACACCGGGGTGAAAGTGAACCGTCCGTCCGCGACGCCTTCCGAACCGACGACTGGTCACGCTCGTGGAGAGCCTCGGTCTCGAGACCCGATAAAATCGCTGTCGCCTCGGCCGTACCGTCGCGATCGATTGACTGTCCACCGGCGCGTAACGATCCCCCGCAGACCATCTCGTTGCTCGGCGTGGTCGGTGTATGGTCGACTGAATTCCCGGACGCTCTCGGTGGCGGTTCGTCGTCACCGCAGCGCTCATGGTCGGGCTCGCAGGGACGTACCAGTTCGCGTGGCCGGTGCTTCGGGATCCGATCGGCGCACAGTCGGGCGCGTCAGAAACTACCATCGGGGCGGTGTTCACCGTTCTGATAGTGACCCAGACGCTCGCGTCGTTTCCGTCCGGCTGGATCCGCGACCAGTACGGACCGCGAGTGCCGCTGCTCGTCGCCACCCTCTTTCTCGTCGTCGGGTACGCGGGCGTCGCACTCGTGCCGTCGGTTCCCGAACTCTATCTCTGGTTCGGGATCGGCGGCGCCGGCGTCGGAATCGCCTACAACGTCGGGATCAACACTCCATCCGAGTGGTTCCGAACCCGGCGCGGGCTGACGACCGGGGCGGTGAGTATGGCGTTCAGCCTGACGAGTTTCCTGCTCATTCCGTTCGTCCGATGGGGTGCCGATACCGACTTCACGACGACGCTGCTCGTGCTGGCCGCCGCGACGGGGATCGCGACGCTCGTCGCCACTTTCGTCATCAGAGATCCCAGTCCGGAGTCTGCGACCACGCCCGACGAACTCGCGAGCGACGGTGGGGACGACGGAGCGGTCTCGTGGCGAGAGATGATCGAGACGAGACGGTTCTGGTTGCTGTACGCCGTCTTCGTCGTCAACGGCGTCGGGCTCATGCTCCTCGAGAAGGTGGTCACCTACGCGGGTCGGCTCGGTCTCTCGACGGGGACGGCGATCACCGCCGCGGCGGTCGTCGCGCTCGGCCAGGCGTCCGGCGTGGTGATCGGCGGCGCTGCGTCGGATCGACTGGGCGCCGAACGGACCGTCTCTATCTCGTTGATACTCTGCGGACTCGCCCTCTGTGCGACCGTCCTGGTCGGTCGACTGGAAATCGGCTGGGCGTTCGTCGCCCTCGCAGGCGTCACGATGGCGTTTCGGAGTCCGGCGTTCGGTATCCTGCCCGGAGTCGTTAACGAGACGTTCGGCGAGCGCTACGCCTCGGAAAACTACGGCGTGTTGCTCACGGCGAAACTGTGGGGCGGCGTCTTCGGTGGCATCGTAACGAGCCTGCTCGCCACTCAAATCGGCTGGACGCCGACGTTCATCGTCGGTGCGAGTTCCGCAGTCGTCGTCGGTATCGCCGCGCTCTTCGCGCTCCGGTCTCCGTGACCGACGCCCGCCCGCCGGTCGCGTACTTCGGGTATCGGTGCATATTATACCCCGTTGATCCAACAGGGAGTAATGCGACAGTACCTCGAGCTCGTCGACGCGGTCCTCTCCGAGGGCACGTACAAGCCAAACCGGACCGGCGTCGACACGATTTCGTCGTTTAGCGAGCACTACGAGGTCGACTTACAGGAGGGGTATCCCCTGCTGACGACCAAACGGATGGACGGCTACCGCTGGAACTCGATGCTCCACGAGATGTGCTGGTATCTCTCCGGCGAGGAACACATTCGAACGCTGCGCGACGAGACCAAAATCTGGGACGCGTGGGCCGACGAGGAGGGACGACTCGACACCGCCTACGGTCGGTTCTGGCGGCGGTACCCGATTCCGGACGACGAGGCGCAACTCGAGGGCGAATCCTGGCCCGACGAGACCCACCGGTGGGTCACCGAGGAAGCGGACGGCCGCCGCACGTTCGATCAACTGCAGTACGTCGTCGACACGCTCTCGGACAGTCCGAACTCCCGTCGACTCGTCGTCAACGCCTGGCATCCGGCCAACGCGGCCGTCTCGACGTTGCCGCCGTGTCACTACTCGTTCGTCTTCAACGTGCAAGGCGACCGCCTGAACTGCCATCTCACCCAGCGCTCGGGCGATACGGCGCTCGGCATTCCGTTCAACATCGCGGCCTACGCGCTCCTGACGAAGGTCATCGCTCAACAGACCGGCTTCGAACCCGGGACGTTCGCACACACCGTCGTCGACACGCACGTCTACTGCGGTCGCGGCGCGCGCGGGGAGTGGTACGCCGACAACCTCCGGGCCCTCCAGTCCCGGCTGGTCGACGCCGACGAGCGGGAGGACTACCTCGACGTTCGCGAGTGGCTCGAGTCCGAAGCGCCCGCCGAAGCCGAGGGCGACGAACGGTTCGATCACGTCCCCGGACTGCTCGAGCAACTGTCCCGGGAGCCCCTCGAGCGACCGACGCTCGAGGTCGCGGACGGGGCGACGATCGACACCCTCTCGTACGACGACGTCGCGCTTGAGGCGTACGACTCCCACGATGGACTCGAGTTCTCGGTGGCCGAATGAGCGGCGACGGATCGACCGACGAACCGGCCCTCGAGACCGACCGCGAACTCGTCGGGATCGTCGCCGTCGCCGAAAACGGCGTCATCGGCAAGGACGGCGACATGCCGTGGCACGTTCCGGAAGATCTCGCACACTTCAAGGAGACGACGATGGATCACCCCCTGATCATGGGTCGGGTCACCTACGAGGGCATTCTCGAGGCGCTCGGCGAACCGCTTCCGGGACGAACGACAGTCGTGTTGACGGGCCAGGATCTCGATACCCGTGAAAACGTGGTCGTCGCGGGCAGTCTCGAGGAGGCACTCGAGCGGGCGGAGACGGCAGCGCGCGAGAACCACGGCGACGTCGACCGCGTTTTCGTCGCCGGCGGCGCGACCGTCTACGAACAGTTCCTGCCCGCGATCGATCGGCTGATCGTGACCGAAATCGACGACGATCCCGACGGCGACGCGTACTTTCCCGAGTGGGATCGGGACGCGTTCGAGGAGGTCTCCCGCGACGAACGCGAGGGATTCGCCTTTCTCGAGTACGTTCGGACGCCGTAAGCCACGAACCGTACTCGCTCTGTCGGCTGCGGATATTCATCGCTGTTCGCTAGTGTGATGGGATACACTTAGAACACCTAATACATGATTAATAATACGTTTCCGACAAATACGCGAGTAGGCTAGCTCTACAGACGATTCTCGGGAGTTTCAAATCCCCCCGGTCCGAAGTCCACCTATGGCAACTGATGCGTTCTCGGAGGCGATCCGGGAATTCGAACACGACGGCGAAACATATAAGATGGCCGATCTGACGGTCCTCGAGGAGCAGGGCCTCTGTGACCTCGAGAAACTACCGGTAAGCATTCGCGTGCTTCTCGAGGCGGTGCTCCGAAACGTCGACGGCGACATGGTCTCGGCACAGGACGTCAAAAACGCGGCCTCCTGGCAGCCGGACGTCCCGGACGTCGAGGTCCCCTTCCAGCCCTCCCGCGTCGTGCTGCAGGATCTGACCGGCGTTCCGGCGGTCGTCGACCTGGCCGCGCTGCGGTCGGCCGCGGACCGCGCGGGCAAGGATCCGTCCATCGTCGAACCCGAAGTCCCCTGTGACCTCGTGATCGACCATAGCGTGCAGGTCGATTACTTCGGCAGCGAGGACGCCTACGAACAGAACGTGGAACTCGAGTACGAGCGCAACGAGGAGCGATATCGTGCGATCAAGTGGGCTCAGCAGGCCTTCGAGGACTTCAACGTCGTCCCGCCGGGAACGGGGATCGTTCACCAGGTCAACCTCGAACACCTTGGGAAAGTCGTTCACGCACGCGAAGAGGACGGCGAGCAGTGGCTCCTGCCCGACACCCTCGTCGGCACGGATAGCCACACCCCGATGATCAACGGCATCGGCGTCGTCGGCTGGGGCGTCGGCGGGATCGAGGCCGAAGCGGCCCTTCTGGGCCAGCCAATCACGATGACCCTCCCCGAGGTCGTCGGAGTCGAACTCACGGGCGAACTCCCTGAGGGCGCAACCGCGACGGACCTCGTGCTCCACATCACGGAGAAGCTCCGACAGGTCGGCGTCGTCGACAAGTTCGTCGAGTTCTACGGCGACGGGGTCTCTCAGCTCTCGGTCGCCGACCGCGCGACCATTTCGAACATGTCGCCCGAGCACGGCTGTACAATCTCGATGTTCCCCGTCGACGACGCGACGCTCGACTACCTCGAACTCACCGGCCGCGACGAGGACCACATCGAACTCGTCCGCGAGTACTTGGAAGCGCAGGGCCTGTTCGGCGACCACGACCCGGAGTTCACCGAGACGGTCGAGTTCGACCTCGGCTCCGTCGAACCCAGCCTCGCGGGTCACAAGAAACCCCACGCCCGGATTCCGATGGGCGATCTCGACGAACACTTCCCGACGCTGCTCGCCGAAGAGGGCGTCATCGACTCCGGAGCCGCAGAGAGCGACGGCGGACTCGTTGCCAAGGGACAGCCCGGACTCGACGAGAAGATCCCCGTCACGCTCGAGGACGGCACCGAAGTCGAGATCGGCCACGGCTCCGTCTTAGTGAGCGCGATCACGAGCTGTACGAACACCTCGAACCCGTCGGTGATGGTCGCCGCGGGACTGCTCGCGCGCAACGCGCTCGAGCAGGGACTCGACGTCCCCGACTACGTCAAGACCAGCCTCGCACCCGGCAGCAAGGTCGTCACGGAGTACCTGAAGCAGGCCGACCTGCTCGACGACCTCGAGGGACTTGGCTACCACGTCGTCGGCTACGGCTGTACGACCTGTATCGGCAACGCCGGCCCGCTCGCCGAACCGATCGAGGCCGCCATCGACGAACACGACCTCTGGACGACGAGCGTCCTCTCGGGCAACCGGAACTTCGAGGCGCGCATCCACCCGAAGATCCGCGCGAACTACCTCGCCAGCCCACCCCTCGTGGTGGCCTACGGCCTCGCGGGCAAGATGGACATCGACCTCGAGAACGAACCGATCGGCACGAACGACGAGGGCGAGGAGATCTTCCTCGAGGACATCTGGCCGGATCCGGAAGAGGTCAGAGAGACGATCCACAACAGCGTCTCCTCCGAGCTATTCAAGGACAAGTACGCGAGCGTCTTCGAGGGTGATGACCGCTGGGAGGCGCTCGACGCACCCACCGGCGAGGTCTACGACTGGGATTCGGAGTCGACCTACATCCGCGAACCGCCGTTCTTCCAGGACTTCCCGCTCGAGGAACCCGGCGTCGAGGACATCGCGAACGCTCGCTGTCTGCTCACGCTGGGCGATACGGTTACGACCGACCACATCAGCCCGGCCGGGCCGTTCAGCGAGGATCTGCCGGCCGGTCAGTGGCTAAGCGAACGCGGCGTCGAACCGTACGAGTTCAACACCTACGGCTCCCGCCGCGGGAACCACGAGGTCATGATGCGCGGCACCTTCGCGAACGTCCGCATCGAGAACCAGATGTTAGACGGCAAGGAGGGCGGCTACACGATTCACCACCCGACCGGTGAGGAGACTACCGTCTTCGAGGCTTCCGAGCGCTACCGCGAGGAGGATACCCCGCTGATCGTCATGGCCGGCGAGGAACTCGGGACCGGTTCGAGCCGCGACTGGGCCGCGAAGGGAACTGACCTGCTCGGTATCCGCGCGACCATCGGCCAGAGCTACGAGCGGATCTACCGCGACAACCTCCTCGGCATGGGCGTCCTGCCCCTGCAGTTCGAAGCGGGCGAGGGCTGGGAGGAACTCGGCCTCGACGGCTCCGAGTACTTCGAGATCAACGGGCTGGACGACGGCCTCGAGCCCAACGCCGAACTCACCGTCGTCGCCGAAGACGATGCGGGTGAAACCACCGAATTCGACGTGACCGCGCAGGTTGGGACGCCTGCAGCCGTCAAGTACGTCGAGAACGGCGGCGTGCTCCACCTCGTGCTCCGGCGTCTGCTCACGGAGTAAGAGAGTCGGGCTGTTTCCGTTTTTCCGCTCGAGCCGCGACTGGACCGGCCAAGAGCACAGACCTGCTGAACATCCGCGCGATGGAAACTGTGGTTCTGTCGCACCGACCGATTCACAGTTCGTCACGATACCGGACCGGTCCGTTTTTTTGATTTATTACTAAATGATGAGTGGAGTATATAACAGCTCCTGTCGTTTGTACTACGTGAGGAACAATGACAACAACAACCAATGAAGAGACCTACGACGGCTTCCCGCTCGACGTCGACTGGCAGCTAATCGGGATCACCGGCGGTATCATCGCGCTGCTCGGCGTTCTTGCGATCGCGTTTCCCCTCGTGACGGGGATTTCGATAACGTACGTGCTGAGTGCGCTGCTCATCATTAGCGGCATCGTCCACGTGGCAACCGCGTTCTCGAACCGCGGATGGCGCGGAACGGCGTGGCAACTCATCCTCGCTGCCGTTGCCGTGGTCGCCGGCCTCATCCTCCTCGCAAACCCGGTCCTGGGGCTCGCGTCGCTCACGATACTCGTCATCGCCTACCTGGTCGTCGACGGGATCGTAGAACTCGCTGCGAGCGTCCGCATGGGTAGCCAGGGTGGGCGGGGCTACGTCGCAGCCAGCGGCGTTCTCTCACTGGTCCTCGCCGTACTTCTCTGGGCCGGGTTCCCCGCCGATGCGACCTGGGTCGTCGGCCTGCTCGTCGGCGTGAGCCTGCTCATGACCGGATTTTCGATGGTCCTCGTCTCGATGTCCGGTCGCCGAACCCAGCGGGATTTCGACGCCGGCATGGCCGAATCGCGAAAAGCCTGAGCGTCCGATTTCGCGGTTCCGTTTCGTTACGTTCGATTTCGAGACCGTATCGGTATCCGTTTCTCGCCCGATTCCGTTCGTTTCGATCGAGTTACCGACTCCGTCGGTACTATCCGGACAGCGTCTGCGCACCCCGCGTTTTTACAACCGCCGTTCGTAGGTACTTCCATGACCGAACCGACCCAGCGCAATCGGCTCGCCGAGGAGGAGAGTCCCTATCTGCGCCAACACGCGGACAACCCCGTCAACTGGCAGCCGTGGGACGAACGGGCCCTCGAGGCGGCCGAGGAACGCGACGTGCCGATCTTCCTCTCGATCGGGTACTCGGCGTGTCACTGGTGTCACGTCATGGCCGACGAGAGCTTCGCGGACGAGGAAGTCGCCGAACTCCTGAACGAAAACTTCGTCCCGATCAAAGTCGACCGCGAGGAGCGCCCCGATGTCGACAGCATCTACATGACCGTCTGCCAGCTCGTCTCCGGACAGGGTGGCTGGCCCCTCTCGGCGTGGCTCACGCCCGAGGGCAAGCCCTTCTACGTCGGAACCTACTTCCCGAAGGAGGCGAAACGGGGCCAGCCGGGCTTCCTCGATATCCTCGAGCAACTCGCCAACTCCTGGGAACAGGACCGCGAGGAAGTCGAGAATCGCGCCCAGCAGTGGACGGACGCAGTGAAAGACCGCCTCGAGGAGACCCCGGATTCCGTCGCCGCGGCGGAGCCGCCATCCAGCGAGGTCCTCGAGACGGCGGCCGACGCGGCGCTTCGGAGTGCGGACCGGCAACACGGCGGCTTCGGCTCCGGCGGACCGAAGTTCCCACAGCCCTCGAGACTCCACGTGCTCGCCCGCGCGTACGATCGGACCGGTCGATCGGCGTACCTCGAGGTGCTCGAGGAATCCCTCGACGCGATGGCAGCGGGCGGGCTCTACGACCACGTCGGCGGCGGCTTCCACCGCTACTGCGTCGACCGGGACTGGACGGTGCCCCACTTCGAGAAGATGCTCTACGACAACGCCGAGATTCCGCGGGCGTTCCTCGCCGGCTACCAGCTGACGGGCGAGGAGCGCTACGCCGAGGTCATCGAGGAGACCCTCGAGTTCGTCGACCGCGAACTGACCCACGACGAGGGCGGCTTCTTCGCCACGTTAGACGCCCAGAGCGAGGACCCCGAGACCGGCGAGCACGAAGAGGGGGCGTTCTACGTCTGGACGCCCGCCGAGGTCGCCGCGGTGCTCGAGGACGAGACCAGCGCGGAGCTGTTCTGTGCCCGCTACGATATCACCGAGTCGGGCAACTTCGAGGGAGCGAACCAGCCGAATCGCGTGACGTCCGTCTCGACGCTCGCCGACGAGTTCGACCTCGCAGCAGACGAGATCGAACGGCGACTCGAGTCCGCTCGCGAACGACTCGCCGAGGCTCGAGAACGGCGTCCGCGCCCCAACCGCGACGAGAAGGTGCTCGCGGGCTGGAACGGACTCATGATCGCTACCTGCGCGGAGGCAGCGCTGGTGCTGGGCGAGGACGAGTATGCCGAGATGGGCGTCGGGGCTCTCGAGTTCGTTCGGGACCGACTCTGGAACGAAGACGAGCAGCGACTCTCCCGGCGCTACAAAGACGTCTCCGAGCAGCGCTCGGAGGGTCGCGAGACCGGATCTCACGGCGGGGACGTCAAAGTCGACGGCTACCTCGAGGACTACGCCTTCCTCGCTCGCGGCGCGCTGGGGTGCTACGAGGCCACGGGCGATGTCGACCACCTCGCGTTCGCGCTTGATCTCGCGCGAACCATCGAAGCCGAGTTCTGGGACGCAGAGCGGGGAACGCTGTACTTCACCCCCGAGAGCGGCGAGTCTCTCGTCACCCGGCCTCAGGAGTTGAACGACCAGTCGACGCCCTCTGCGACCGGCGTCGCGGCCGAGATGCTGCTCGCGCTCGACGGTTTTGCAGACGACGAAGAGTTCGAAACGATCGCATCGACCGTCCTCGAGACCCACGCGAACCGCATCGAGGCGAACGCGCTCCAACACGCCTCGCTCTGTCTCGCCGCGGATCGACTCGAGGCGGGCGCACTCGAGATCACCGTCGCCGCCGACGAGTTACCCGACGAGTGGCGCGACCGCTTCGCCGAGGAGTACCACCCCGACCGGCTGTTCGCGTTGCGTCCGCCGACCCAGGAGGGGCTGGAGGACTGGCTCCGCCAGTTAGGTCTCGAAGAGGCACCGGCGATCTGGGCCGGGCGCGAGGCTCGCGACGGCGAACCGACGCTGTACGTCTGCCGGGATCGGACGTGCTCGCCGCCGACGCACGACGTGGAGGACGCGCTCGAGTGGGTGGGCGACAACGGCGAACCGAGAGACTCGAGCGAGACCACGCTCGACGAATCGGAGAGTCCGTTCTAGCCTCGCTTCCTGGGCCCTGTCGGCCCCGCGGTATCGTTCACACCCGAGCACTGTCGACGCCGCCCGCTCGAGTATCCGTCTCTGCCCGACCGACGGTCGCAGTCGACGTGGGTAATAACCGACTACTGGCCGCGTATCGAACGATCGATCACCGGCGCTTGACCGAGTACCTCGGGGCCCTCGAGGCGTTCGAATCGGCGAAGGATAGGCTGGTAGTCGATCCGTGAGGTCGTTTGGAACTCCCTTCTCGAGCGTGAATCCGGATCGGTACAGTGGTGTTACACCTCCGGGTCGAAACCCGTTTTGTCGCTCCGACGGCGACCGCGGAAAGAGAAAAACACGAATCGTATTACTGTTCTTAACAATGATCGTTAGTTACTTCTCTCCCACTGAATGTCGTCACCAGGAGACAGTCCGAACGAGGCAGTGAACGACGGGAGGACTCGCGATACGTATCGGGCGTTCAAATACGCGTGCGAATCACACGGGGGTGAACAGCCGTGAGCGATCTAGCCGGGAACGAGACTGCGCGGGATGACGATTCCGAACAGCGAACCACGGCCCGGGCCGGGTCCGAAATCGCCACGTCCCAGTCACGGACCGATTCGGCGGATGCCGGTCGACAGGCCGAACGCACTGTCGCGATCCACCAGCCGAACTATCTGCCCTGGATCGGTTTCTTCCACAAGATACACCACAGTGATACGTTCGTCTTTCTCGACGACGTCGAGTACACGGCCAACTCCTGGATAAACCGGAACAAGATCAAGACGCCGGACGGCTGGACGTGGCTCACCGTTCCCGTTCACGGCTCTACCGGACCGATCGAAACCGTCGAGATCGCAAACGAGGACTGGCGTAACGTCCACCGGAAGAGTCTGCAACAAAACTACGGCAAAGCGGCGTCGTTCGACGAGGTCGGGGACTTCTTCGAGACCGTGTTCGAACGCTCGTGGACCTCGCTGTGTGAACTAAACGTCCACGTGATTCGAGAACTGACCGATCGAATCGGGCTCGAGTGCCAGTTCGTCCGCTCGTCGAACCTCGACGTCGACGCGACGAAAACGGAACGGATCGTCCGTCTCTGTGACGAACTCGATGCCGACCGGTATCTCTCCGGGACTGGCGCCCGCTCCTATCTCAGTCCAACGCGGTTCGAGGCGGCGGACGTCACGCTCGAGTATCAGTCGATAGACCATCCGCAGTACGAACAACGATTCGGTGAGTTCGTTCCGCAGTTGTCCATCGTCGACGTGCTCATGAACGTCGGTTGGGACGGGACGAACGAACTGATTCACGCGATCGACGACCCATGAGCGGAATGGATCGAGTTCAGTCGAACGGGTGGAGCGGAGACTTCAGCTACGACTTCTATCGAACGCTCCTCCGTTCGCTCCAGTCTCGCTTCGAGGTTCGGACGCTCTCGGAGTACCCGGACTGCCGCTCGTCGAACGAGCCGATAGCGTTCGTACGCCACGACGTCGACGTCTGTCTCGACGAAGCGGTCACGATGGCGCAGGTCGAGTACCAGCTCGGAATCAGTTCGACGTACATGATCCTGCCGGAGACGTCGCTGTACGATCTCGAAGCGAAACGGGACAGCCTCATCACGATCCAGGACTTCGGCCACGAAATCGGTCTCCACTGTGACCTGGATTCAGAGCCGTCAGATAGCCGGAACGGTACGAACTCCGTCGGTAGCGGACTCTTACCAGAAGAGCGAACGCAGATCGAAGCGGCGCGAAACCGGCTCGAGTCGATCGGCGTCGGTCCGATCGAATCGCTCTCGTTTCACCAGCCGACGGAGCGGTTGCTCGGCGGCCCACCGACCGTTGCGGGAATGGTCAACGCGTACAGTTCGGAGCTGTTGTCATCCTACATCTCAGACTCCCGGGGCCGATGGCGTGAGGGATCGCCGATCAGAACGGTATCCACGGCGTCGGATGTCGACACGTTCCAGCTATTGACGCATCCGGTGTGGTGGACGCACGACCACGAACCGCCGCTCGAGCGATTGAGCACCGTTGCGAAGAGGATCGACGTGACGAACGAACGGATTTACGACGAACTCGTGTCCATCTATCCGGCGTTCGCCGATCGTATCGAACAACTGAAATCCTGAGCCCGACCGTCGACGGCGATTCCGACTCCCCGGCGACGCCGGTAGCGCGGACGGACAGCACGCCTGAAGTCGCGTGGAACGCGTCCACCGTCGTCTGACTACAGGCGTTCGTCGAGTTCTGCTGCCAGCCAAATCGCCGGTGGAAGGTCTTCCGATTCGACGAACCGCGTTAGTTCCTCGCCGTCGTCGTTCTCGACCACGATCGTCGGGATGTACTCGATGTCGTACTCCTCGACCATGGGCCCCTGTTTGTCCTGATCGAGGGCGATTTCGTTGATCCGGTCGTCGGAAACGGCCGCCGCCTCGAGTGCGGCCCCGAAGTCCGGTAGCAGTTTTCGACAGTCCTTACACCAGTCACCAGCCCAGACCGTGTAGACGACCTCGTCGTTGTGCGCTTCGAGCGTGTTGACGGCGTCCTCGTAGGAGGCGGCGTCCCACGTCGGGTTTGGCTGCATGGTCTCGAGACTCATATTCATGGATAGCGGACCCGGGGGCTTAACCGCGATGTTTCTGGCAGTACGTTCGCTCGAGCCGCAGTGATCGTTTAGTACTAAAACCGGCCGTCCTCGAACACGGTTTGGACGGCTGTCCGGCGATGAAAGGCGATGACGACTCGATCGCGTCTCCGAAGCAATTTTCACACTAACCACAACTACTATAACTATGGTATTCGACTCGACCGCTCACTCGGATCACGAGCAGGTATCGTACTTCACGGACCCCGAAACCGGGCTGCGGGCGATCGTCGCGATCCACGATACGACGCTCGGACCGTCCCTCGGCGGAACGCGGATTCTGGATTACGACTCGGAGGACGACGCGCTCGAGGACGTCCTGCGACTCTCCCACGCCATGACGTACAAGGCGGCAGCGGCCGACCTCCCGCTGGGCGGCGGAAAAGCGGTCGTCCTCGGTGATCCCGACGAGATCAAACGCGAAGCGCTGTTCGAGGCGTACGGCCGGGCCGTCGACTGTCTCGCGGGCCGGTACATCACGTCGGTCGACGTCAACTCCGGCGTCGAGGATATGGACGTCATCGCTCGAGAAACCGACCACGTCGTCGGTACGAGCGGCGGGCTGGGCGATCCGTCACCGATCACAGCCCACGGCGTCTTTCACGGGATTCGGGCCTGTGCGGAGTCCGTTTACGGAGCGCCGTCGATGGACGGTCGCGACGTCGTGATTCAGGGGCTCGGCAAGGTCGGCCGATCGCTCGCCGAAGAACTGCTCGCCGACGGGGCCTCGGTGACGGTCTCCGACGTCGACCGGGATGCTGTCGATGCGTTCGCTGAGGAGTACGACGTCGAAACCGTCCGACCGGATGCGGTCTACAGCCAATCCTGCGACGCCTTCGCACCCTGTGCCGTCGGCGGGCTGATCAACGACGACACGATTCCACAACTCGACTGCGATATCGTCGCGGGCGGGGCGAACAACGTCCTCGCCGACCGTCGACACGCGGCCGCCCTCCGCGAGCGGGACGTCCTGTACGCTCCGGACTACGTGATCAATGGTGCCGGTCTGATCACGGTCGCAAAGGAGTACCTCGGCGGCACGCGGGCGGAAGCCTTCGAGGAGGCGGCCGCGGTCGGTGACCGGCTGCTCGAGATGATCGAACTTGCCGACGAACGGGACACGACGGTGCTCGAAGCCGCCGACGCGTACGCCGAACGTCGCATCGAGGCTGGCAAGCGGACGCCGACTGTTCCGTCGTAACTACCGATTTAACGCCGATTACGGTACGTCGGTGAACGAACTTACACACCGGCGGATTCGTATCACTCGGTACAACAAACAGTATATGGCTCGACTCACTAGGGGTTGTCAATGAAAGGGAGCATCCTGGACACGATCGGCTCGCCGCTCGTCCAGGTCGACTCGCCGGAGGGCGCGACCGTCGCCGCAAAGGTCGAATCCTTCAATCCCGGCGGCTCGGCCAAGGACCGGCCGGCCCTCCAGATGATCCGCGCAGCCGAACGCGAGGGCGCGATCGAACCCGGCGACTGGCTCGTCGAACCGACCAGCGGAAACACCGGTATCGGTCTCTCGCTGGTCTGTGCGGCCCGAGACTACGACCTGACCATCGTCATGCCCTCGGACAAGTCCGAGGAACGCCGTCGGATCATGGCGGCCTACGGCGCGGAACTCGAGTTGGTCGACGGCGACATGGAGACCGCCCGCGCCCGCGCCGACGAACTCGAGGACGCGGGGGCGATCCAACTGGGCCAGTTCGAGAATCCGGCCAACCCCGAGGCGCACTACCGAACGACCGGGCCGGAGATCCTCGAACAGGTCGGCGACCGCGAGATCGACGCCTTCGTCGCCGGGGTCGGAACCGGCGGCACGATCTCGGGAACCGGCCGCCGACTCCGCGAGGAGTTTCCGGAGATGGACGTCATCGCCGTCGAGCCGGCGCGAAACGCCGTCCTCTCGACCGGCGAATCCGGAACCGACGAGTTCCAGGGGATGGGTCCCGGCTTCGTCAGCGACAACCTGGATCTGGACCTGATCGACCGCGTCGAAACGGTGACGCTCGAGGACGCCGAGGACGAGTGTCGTCGTCTCGCCCGCGAGGAGGGCGTCCTCGTGGGCCAATCGAGCGGCGCGACGAGCCTGGTCTCACAGCGGATCGCCACCGAAATCGCGGAACCGACGCTCGAGTGCCCGGAGGTCCCCGGCGCGTTCGACGAACCGATAGCGACGCCCGAACCGGACGGCGGAGAGACGGTCGACGACTGTCCGCTCGTGGTCACCGTCTTCTGGGACAGCGGCGAACGGTACCTCTCGACGGGGCTGTTCGATTGACGGCTATCGGAGCCACCGACCGCACTGCGCGCCTGATCACACGACGGCTGCGTGATGGACGGACGCCGTTTCAATTGTTTCGGTGGGGAAAATCGTTCTTTTAGCTTGGCAACGATCTTTATCCAGTGTCGTGTTTGTGTCGCGTGATGAGCGACCCCTCCAGACGAACGATCCTGTATGGTACCGCCGGACTGCTCGCTCTGAGCGCCGGCTGTCTCGACGAAACCGGTGCGGATGACGGCGACAACGAGGACGACGACGGCGATCTCGGAGCAGACGGTTCCGATGACGACGATAGCGATCCCGAGAGCACGACCGACGAGACGGACGAAACGCCCGAGACCGTCTCGTTCAGCCATTCCGGCGTTCTGGAAGAGCCGGACGTAACGCTCTTCGTGAGCGCCGACCGCACCGAAAGCTGGCTCGACGACCGCGAATTCGACGACGAGACGCTGGCCGAGTTCGTCGACGAAACGTTGTTCGAGGAAAGCGCCCTGTTCGCACTCGAGGCCGAAGCGCCGCGCCTCGATTACGAGCTAGATCTCGAGACTGTGACCGTCGAACAGGAGGACGACAGCGATCCACAGCTCGTCGTCGAAGCGGCAGTACGCGAGACGTCGGCGGAGTCAGATAGTGTGGGCGGAACGCAGGTAATCACCGTCGGCCAGCTCGTGCGGGCCACGTTCGAGAGCGAGCCGGTGACCAGCGCGTCCGTGACGATCGTTGACAGCGATGGACAGGAACACAGCGTGGGAGTGGCCGCCGATAGCGAGAGCGAATCGGCGTCCGACGCCAACCAGAACGACGAGAGCTGAAAGCGCCCTCGGGACCTCTCAGGGAGAGTGTTCGGCTTCCGTGAGTCGAACGACGAGCGTTTCCTCGACGTCCCTGAGATCGTAGCCGGGGAGATCACCGTCGGTCCGGCGGACGTACAGCGGTTCGACGAGTCGCACGGTCGTCTCGGCGTTACGCCCCGACTCGGTTCCGTCGTCCGACCCGTCCGCACCGCTCGAGTCGGTCACACGTCCCGAGCCGTCCGGCCGACTCGGCGGTGTCGCCGAACCGGGCTCGTTCACGCGTCCCTCGTTTCCGGGCCCGTTCGCGTTTTCGTTCGTGTTTGTGTTCGACTGTTCACTGTCGGCCGAATCCGCACCGACCCGCTCGAGGCCGTAGATCTTGCAGAACTCGGCGGTCTCGTCCGGTTCGACGGACCCGTTGCGGAGCGCTCGAGCGAGCGAGCGCGAGAGCCACTCGTCCTCGCTGACGCTCGGCTCCTGGACGAGCGCCTCGTCGACGAATCGCGTCAGGTACCAGTTCAGGTCGTTCAGCAGCGAGACGGCAGCGCCGACGCTGACCGTGTGGAGCGAAAGCGAGTTCTCGAACGGGCGCTCGAGGTCGTACGTCGCGAGGGCCTCGCGGGACGTCTCCCGGGAGAGGAGTTCGTACTGGAGGTTACAGTCAGGCTTCCCGATGAGGCAGACGCGGGTCACTAGTCTGTGGTCGGTGCGTCGGTGTAATGTGGGTTACGATCAGGGGTCGACCAGTTCCGCGTTCTTCGCGGCCGCTTCGGCGCGCTCGAGCAGGTCGTCGGGCTCGGCCGCGAGCAGGGGCTCGAGTCGAGCGTTCGTTTCGACCCGATCAGGAGCCACGCGGTTGCAGCCGGCGTTGATCGTCGAATCGGTGTAGGTATCGATCTCGCGGGCCTCGGCGACGATATCCTTTTTGTCCCAGGTGAGCAGCGGCCGGTGAATCGGCAGGCGAGCGGCGCGGCTGGTGACCCCGAGGTTCCGGACGGTCTGGCTCGACTTCTGGCCGATCGCTTCGCCGGTGACGATCCCGTTGGCATCGACGCGCTCGGCCAGTATCTCGCCGGCGCGGTAGAAGAATCGCCGCAGCGAGAGCATCCGGCCCTGTTCCATCTCCTCGACGAGCACGTCGACGGTTTCGCCGCCGGGGATCTTGTACACCTGCATGTCGAAGTTCGGCGCGTACCGCGAGAGGGTTCGAACCGTCTCCATCGCGCGCGCCTCGTGATCGATACCGCCGTAGGCACCGAGATCGACGTAAGCCGGAACAACCGGGCTTCCGCGCGTCATCATCTCGTAGGCCGCGACCGGCGAGTCGATCCCGCCGCTGATCAGCGCGATGACCGGGTCCTGCGCACCGAGCGGCAGACCGCCCGGACCCGGGATGGACTCGAGGTAGACGAACGCGAGATCCTCGCGAACCTCGACGCCGAAGGTGATATCGGGGTCGTCGAGATCGACCTCGGGATCGAACGCGTCCTCGACGGCCTCCCAGATGGCGGTTCCGGCCTCGCGAGCCAGGTCCTCGCTGTCGTAGGCGAGCGTTTTGTCCGCCCGACGGGCGTCGACCGCGAACGTGCCGCCGTCGTAGTGCTCGCGGGCGGTCTCGACGAGCGCCTCGAGAATTCGTTCCTTCTCGGTGCTGACGATCAGGGCGGGACTCGCGGAGACGACGCCGAAGGCGTCCGTCGCAGCCGCAGTCGCCTCCTCGATAGCCGCTTCGGAGGTGTGAATCAGCGGTCGATTCCAGCGGCGTTCGACCTCGCCGGGAACCGAGCGGTCCGCGAGGAGCGCCTCGATATTCTCCACGAGGATCCCCTCCATGTACCGCTTGACGGTGTTGCTCTTGGTATTGACGTCCCCGTGACGGAGGAGGACGGTATCAGCTCCTGGCGGGTGCATGAACGGGGATAGACGGTCGGAGCTATAAGGGGATTACGAGGGGCGCGCTCGAGACTCGAGGAGGACGGCCGCCGTCATACGGATCGTTGTAACGTTTTACCGGTGGTCGCTCGATCGGGCTAGCGATCACCGGTAAAGAATCACAACGGACCGTGTCAGTTGATCGACTCGCTGATCGTCGGACTCACGCGTCCGGTGTGGGCGTAGATTCCGACGACGAGCACGACGCCGGCGAGCATCGGCACGATCGCGCTGGCCGCGTATATGAACTCGAAACCGAGCGCGTCGACCAGCGGGAGCGAAACGAGCGGGCCGAGCCCGCCGCCGACGTCGCCGAGCACGTTGTTCGTCCCCATGGCGCGGCCGACGCGCTCCTCGGCCGTGAGGTCCGCGAGCAGCGCCGTCAGCGGGCCGCCGACGCCGCCCTGTCCGGCGCCGATCAGCACGCACGCGAGGACCAGTACTTCGAACCTCGAGCCGAAAGCGAGGACGACGAACCCGAGACACGAGGTCGTCAGGAAGGCGATCATGACGGGAACGCGCGCGCCGACCGAGTCGCTCAGCGCGCCGCCACCGAGCGTGAACACCGCGCCCGAGAGCACCGTCACGGCCATCAACATCCCCGAGGAACCCTGCGCGTCGAGCCCGAAGATCGAAATACTTCGCTCGCCCAGCAGGAGGACCAGCGTCGAGAAGAGCACGCCGATGTACGCGAAGTAGAGCCCGAAGTTGACGAGACCGATCGTCAGGGCGGGGACGCTCGTCTCGAGATCCCACGGTTTGACCGAGTCCTGTTCGCCCTCGACGTGGGTTTCCGGCACGATCAGGGAGGCGATGACGCTCGCGAGTCCGGCGAACGCCGCGGCGAGGGCGAACGCCGCGGTGTTCGACCAGACGTCGCTGACGATCCCGCCGAGGACGAGACCGGCGGGGAAGCCGAACGTGATGCCGGCCCGAACGATACCCATACTCGTTCCCCTCGAGTCGGCCTCGCTCACGTCGGCGGTGATCGTGTACGCGGTCGCGAAGACGAGCGCGCTACCGACCCCCCAGAGGATGCGGGCGACCATGAACCAGAACTCGGGGATCGACGAGAGCATCGCGACGACGTACATGAACGTCGCCACGCCCTCGATCGCCAGTCCCGCGATGAACGGCTTCCGGGTCCCGATCCGGTCGACGAGGATGCCGGCCGGCGCGTTGGCGACGAGCCGGGTAAAGCGATTGGCGCTCAGAATCAGGCCGACCATGAACGCCGAGATGCCGAGCACTTCGCCCAGGTTCGGCAGGATCGGAAAGATGACGCCGCCGCCGAATCCGACGAAGAAGGTGCTCGCGACGACGGCGAGGACGATCCGATTCGAACCGGCTGAGGGAAGATTCACTGACGATCGATCTCGAGGGGAGTTCGATTCGCAACTCGCTAGGTTGCTAGCATAGGAGTGTGGCTAAAGGGTCTATCGAAAGCGGTGATTCGAAGGTAGCGAGTCGACGCACTCGCTCCGTACCGCTTGCGACGCGACGTGACACGCCGGGTCGTTCGACGCGTCCGCTCTCGGGGACTCGGACTCGACTGTCGGGTATATGGTTCCGTGCGTTGACGGAACCGCCCATGCTCAGACAGCGCGGAGAGCGACTCTGGACGCACGAAGAATCGCTCCGGTTTTTCGGCATCGATATCGGCCGGATCATGTCCGTGATGAGGCTCTCGAGCGGCGGTCTGTTCGTCCAGTCGCCGGCCGAGTTGACCCCCGAACTGAAATCGGCGCTGGACGACCTCGGGGAGGTCCGATTCGTCGCGCCGGCGAGCAAGCTTCACGGACACGTGTACATGGAGCAGTATGCGGCCGCCTACCCCGACGTCGAACTGCTGGCCGCCCCCGGTCTCGCCGCACGTCGGACCGATTTACAATTCGATCACCTGCTAGGCGACACGCCCGATCCGCGGTGGGGGACCGATATCGATCAGGTCGCGGTCGTCGGCCACCGATGGCTCACCGAAATCGCCTACTTTCACCGACCGAGTCGGACCCTGATCCTCGGCGACGTCGGTTTCCACATCGGCGAGCACAGCCCGCTGACGACCCGCCTCGTGGCTCGCGCCCTGCGAATCTACGAGCGGATCGGCCCGCCGATCGAACTGCGGCTCACGATCGCAAACGAGGCGTCGTTCCGGCGGTCGATCCGGGACGTCCTCGCGTGGGACTTCGACCGCGTCGTCCCGGGCCACGGCGAGATCGTCGACTCGGGAGGAAAAGCGGCCGTTCTCGAGGGATACGACTGGTTGTTCGAGTAGGGATACGAGACCCGTCCCATCGGTTCGACAGTCAGAACGTCGAGAGCTCGCCGTCGATCACGCGTCGCGTGATCCCGGTGACGTCCGCGAGTTCCGCGTCGACGATGGCTTCGACCTCGTCCTCGACGTCGCCCAGCGCGACGCCCTCCTCGGTGACGACGTGAACGTCGGCGACGTGTGGCTGGTCGATCGGACGACCGATCTGGGAGAGCAGGCGCACGCGCATGTCGCGGATGCCGTCGACCTCGCTTACGACCTCCTGGGCGATCTCGGTCGAGAGCAGGTTGTAGATCTTTCCGATGTGGTTGACCGGGTTCTTGCCGCTCGTGGCTTCCATCGACATCGAGCGATTGGGCGTGATGAGTCCGTTCGCACGATTTCCCCGGCCGACGGAGCCGTCGTCGCCCTGCTCGGCGGACGTGCCGGTCACCGTCAGGTAGATCGAGCCCTCCTCGTAGTCGTCGGCCGTGTTGACGTGGACGGTTACCGCGCGGTCGGTGTGGTCGTTCGCGACGTCTTCGACGAACGCCTGGACGGAGTCGACGGCATCGGCGTACTCGTCGAGATCGGCGATGTGTTCGTCGACCATCGCCGCCGCGACGGTGACGTCGATCTCGTCGCCCTCGCGTTTGCCCATGATCTTGACGTCCGTTCCCAGCTCCGGATGCTCGACGGAGTACTCGCCGTTCAGGCGGCGTTCGGCCTCGAGGACGATCCGCTCGGTTTCGGTCAGGGGCGCGTGGCCGACGCCGAAACTCGTGTCGTTGGCCATCGGGACGCTCACTGGGGCGGACGGCGACGAGCCGTCCGCCGAATTCGAGGCGTCCGTATCGGACGCCTCGCCGTCCTCGCCGAAGACCTCCTGTAAGTCGCCGCTGCCCTCGCCGAGTTTGACGTCGACGATGATGTCCTCGCCGAACGTGAGTTGCGGAATGGTCGTCTCGAGATACTCGCGGGCGGCGCGCAACGCGATGGTTTCGGTGGGGATGGTCTGTCCCTCGTAGTGTTTGGTCGCGCGGCCGACGATCAGCAGATAGATAGGGTCGACGACCTCGCCGCCGCCGAACGCGGGTGCGGCCTCGCCGGCCACGAGTTGCGTTTCGTCGGTGTTGAAGTGCAGGACTTTGCCGACGCGGTCGAGGTACGTTCGGGCGAGTGCGCCGGCGACGGCCTCCGCGATCCCGTCGCTGATCGAGTCGGGATGTCCGATTCCTTTTCGTTCGACGATTTCGACTTCCTGATCTTCGACTGCCTGACGGTCGATCGGCTCGACCCGGATGTTCCGCTCGCTCATTACCGGACGTTGGCGGACCGTGGTTCTATAACTTGCGGAAACAGAACTCGAGCGAAAAATACCCGTTAGTAATACGCGCGATAGATCGCTCTCTCGAGTCGACGAACCGGATCCGACTCGCGACGACAAGCGCGGTTCAGGACTCGAGCAACAGCCCCAGATACGAGGTTCGGAGCTGATCGTTCGGGTCGAGGTTCAACCGCTCGAGGACCTCGTAGGCACCGTTGCGGGCCGACTCGAGGTCGGATTCCGCCTCGACCGCCGTTTCGACCTCGACGTACTCGCCGACGCCGTCGACGGCGTCGAGCGTGATCGTGTAGCCCTCGAGACCGAATCGCTCGCGCTCTTTCCGGACCGTCGCGGCGGGCTCGAAGCCGAGGTTCGTCAGGATGGCGTCCATCGTCGCATCGTCTTCGACCGCGGTTTCGAACTCCTCGCGGCTCTTGGACTCGTCGTCGAGCAGCGGACCCTTGTAGGTGATTCGGGTCTCGTCGTCGCCCGATTCGGGTTCCGACTCTCGGCGGATTCGCAACGCTTCGTCGGTCTCGACGAACGAGCGGTGGGGCGCGTCGTAGTACGTGTCTTCTTGACTGATGACCCGCTCTCGGTCCGCGTCGAGGGCCTCGAGTCGCGTCCTGACGGCTTCGAGGGCGGCGGGAACCTTCACTTCGACTTCGTACATGGCCGAGGCCACGGGAACCGGTCGTAAGTATCGGTCGCTCTCCGTCTCGCGTGAAAACGTGTACCTTAAATGTAGACGGCGGGACGTACAACGTATGACCGAGGAACAGGAGGCCGAGCTCGAGGAGCAGGCCGATGACGCCGACGCAGAAGGAGACGAGAGCGCCGAGGAAGCCGAGGGGCTTCAACACGGCGACTTCGTCGAGATCGACTACACCGCCTACACCGCGGACGGTGACCAGCTGGTCGACACGACCGACCCCGACGTCGCCGAGGAGGAGGGTGTCGACGACCAAGGTCAGGAGTTCAAGCCGCGGACGATCGTGCTGGGCGAGGGCCACATCTTCGAGGGCGTCGAAGACGCACTCACCGGCAGCGAACCCGGCGACTCCGGTAGCGTGACGATTCCCGCCGAGGAGGCCTTCGGCGAGCACGACCCCGACGACGTCCAGACCGTCAGCGCCGAGAAGATCGACGAGGACGACCGCTACCCCGGTGCGAACGTGCAGATCGACGGCCAGCAGGGCTACATCAGCACGATCATCGGCGGCCGCGCCCGCGTCGACTTCAACCACCCGCTGGCCGGCGAGGACGTCGAGTACGAGTACGAGATTCTCGAGGAAGTCGACGACCGCGAACAGCAGGCCGCCGGCCTATTCGAGATGTACCTCGGGATGGAACCCGAACTCTGGATCCAGACGGACGAGGTCGAAGAGGAGGTTCCCGTCGAACCTGACGAAGACGACGAGGATGCCGAGCCCGAGTTCGAGACCGAAACCGTCGAGAAGGAGACGGTCTACCTCGAGGCGACGCCCCAGATGACCATGAACCAGCAGTGGATGATGGGCAAACAGCAGATCGGCCAGGACATCATCGACAAGATCGGCGTCGACCGCGTCATCGTCCAGGAGACCATCGACGGGATGGGCATGGGCGGAATGGGCGGCATGATGGGCGGTATGGGTGGCATGGGCGGCGGCGACATCGAGGAAGCCCTCGAGGACGCCGACGTCGACGCCGACGAGATCGTCGAAGAGCTCGAAGGCGCGGAAGAGTAACTCGAGACCGACTCGATCGCGTGCGTTTTTTGGCCGTCAACTGAGGGGTGTTCAGCGGAACGCTCCCCAACGATCGAGGAACGTCGGTCCCGCCGGCCGTTGGCGGGGCACCGCCGTACGGGGGCAAAGCGGAGAACGGTACTCAGGCGATGTCCCGGCTCGTGTCGATCGCCACTTCCTCCGTGAGCTCGAGTTTGATCGCCTCGGTCGGCTGCGCGCCGCCGCGGAACTTGGGGATCGTGAGGTGGTTCTCGAGTTCCGACCCGGTGATTTTGGTCCGGAGGTCGAAGACGGCGTCGGCGGCGTGGAAGGTCCGCGACCGGTTGGTGGGCACGCCCTTGCCTTTGAGGCAGTGTAGCACCCCGATGGACCCGGTCTCGAGCATGTGGGATTTGAGCTCGTTACAGAATTCGATGTACTCGTCGGTGTCCGTGCGCTCCAGGACGTCCACCGTGTCGACGATGAGGTTCGCGCCGTCGGGTAACGCGCCGATGAGTCGGGTCGCTTCCTCGAGCGGGTCGTCCCCGCTGACGTGTCTAACGGTCGGGCTGCCGACCTCCGACGGGGAGGATTCGATCGCGTGACGGACGGCGTCGTCGGAGCGTTCGGTCGTGAGATACAGGGTTCCGCGGGCGGCCGTCAACTCGTACAGGAGTAGCTCGGACTGGCTGGCCGCCTCAGCGGTGTACGCGACGATACACCCCGGCGGGAGCCCGCCGTCGAGCTTTCGATCCAGCACGTCGATCCCAGTATCTAGCCGGCCGGCCATATAATTGTGACAAGTTACCGCAGCGCCCGCATAACTCTTTGGCTTCGAACTAGTTTGAATAAAAGATAATCACGGCTTCGGGATAGGCGATCAGCTACGGCTCCATCCCGACCCGGTCGAGCCGGAGCGGAGACCGGATCGGCCCCTCGACTTCGAATGGAGAGATTCAAGGGGCCGGCAAGAGCCAACACGAACGAATGCGTCACGATCACCTCATCACGAGCAAACAACTCTCGCGGGCGGACATCGAGACCGTCCTCGATCGAGCGGCCGAGATCGACGCCGATCCCGCCGCGGTCGCCGACCGCCACGCGAACGCGGTGCTCGGCCTCCTCTTTTTCGAACCGAGCACGCGAACGAAGATGAGCTTCGAAACCGCGATGAAACGACTCGGCGGCACCGTCATCGACATGGGCTCGGTCGAGTCCTCGAGCGTCACCAAAGGCGAGACGCTCGCGGACACCGTCCGCGTTATCGAGGGATACGCCGACGCGCTCGTCTTGCGCCACCCCAGACAGGGGTCGGCGACGATGGCCAACGAGCTAGTCGACGTGCCGCTGTTGAACGCCGGCGACGGTGCGGGCCACCATCCGACCCAGACGCTGCTCGATCTCTACACGATCCGGGAAAATGCCGGGCTCGACGACCTCACCATCGGGATCATGGGCGACCTGAAGTACGGCCGGACCGTCCACTCGCTGGCCCACGCGTTGACGAACTTCGATGCACACCAGCACTTCATCAGCCCGGAGAGCCTGCAACTGCCCCGAGAGGTCGTCTACGATCTTCATCAGGCCGACGACGGCGTGAGGGTTCGCGAACACGATTCGCTCGAGGAGATCCTGCCGTCGCTGGACGTCCTCTACGTGACCCGGATCCAGCGCGAGCGCTTCCCCGACGAGAACGAGTACCAGAAGATCGCCGGGGAGTACCAGATCGATCTCGAGACGCTCGAGGACGCGAGCGACGAGTTGACCGTGATGCACCCGCTGCCACGGGTCGACGAGATCTCCCCGGAGATCGACGAGACCGACCACGCGGCGTACTTCGAGCAGGCGCACAACGGGGTCCCGGTTCGAATGGCGTTGCTCGATCTGTTGTTGAGCGAGAACGGAGGTGACCACGATGAGTGACGATCACGACCACCACGACGGTCACGACGACCACGAACTGCGGGTCAGCAAGATCCGCAGCGGGACGGTCATCGACCACGTTCGCGGCGGGCAGGCGCTGAACGTCCTGGCGATTCTCGGAATCGACGGCAGCGACGGCGAGGAGGTCTCCGTCGGGATGAACGTGCCGTCGGATCGACTCGCCCGCAAGGACATCGTCAAAGTCGAGGGTCGCGAACTCAGTCAGGACGAAGTCGACGTGCTCTCGTTGATCGCGCCGGACGCGTCGATCAACATCGTTCGCGAGTACGAGGTGGTCGAGAAACACCGCGTCGAGCGTCCCGACGTCGTCGAAGGCGTGTTGTCCTGCCCGAACGCGGAGTGTATCACGACCGGCGGAGAACCGGTCACGTCTCAGTTCGAGGTGCTCGACGACGGCGTTCGGTGTTCGTACTGCGATACGATCGTCCGCGAGGAGATCGCGTCGCTGATCGACACCTGATCGGCGTGGGAATTGCGAGCCGGTAAAACCGAAAATCCGTTCTTCGTTCCTAGAGGAGTATCCAGAATATCTAAGTGGTCGCCGATGTACCCTTCATACGTACATGTCACGTACAGTCAAAATCCTGATTGGCCTGTTCGTCATCGCCGTCCTCTGGAAAGTCGTACTCAGCGGCTCCTCGGACGTCGATATCGAAGAGGTCGAGTACGAACCGACCGAATAATCAACTGTTAGCGACGGTGCGCGCGACCGCGCTTCAGTTGCTGTCGCCGGTGACAGCCCTCGCCGCTGGTCGGGTGCTCGCTGACGGTCCTCCAACGGCAACGTCCGATTCCGAACGGCTTACGGAGACGGCGCCGTACTGTAAGCTATGTACGGCGTCGTCACGCGTAACGCTGAAGAAGTCCGGTGGCCGGAGTTCGATCGCGGATTCTACGAGGTCAAAGACGTGACCGGCCGGTCCGCCGAACCGATCGAAGACGGCGTGAACATGGTGTCCTGTTTCGGAGATAACGCCGCAGCGGACGCCGACCCGTCGCTCGTTCCCGTCGACGACCTCGGCCGACCGGCGACTCGAGACCGGTCGTACTTCGACTGGGCCTACGTCTGCCCCTCCCGCGAAGACTACCGCGAGGGCCTGTTCGACGTTATCGACGACTGCGTCGACGCGAACGAGGACGTTCGGCTCGACGATATCGGCTTTCCTCGGGCCGAGTACTGTCGCTGTGGCGTCTGCGAGGAATCGTTCAAAGCCAGCGAGTACGAGGACCGCTACGAGTGGCGCGCCAGCGTCATCACCGACTTCGTCGCCGACGCCGTCGATCGCATTCCGGGACGGGTCTACATGACGCTCTATCCGGATCCCTATCCCGGTCACCTCTACGAACGGGCCGGCATCGACCTCGAGGCCGTCGAGGAACACGTCGACGAGTTCGTCGTTCCGCTGTACGACACGGCGTACGAAACGACCTACTGGCTCGAGATCATCGCTCGAGGGTTCGAGAGCGCGCTCGAGACGCCGTTTAATATCGAATTGTACGCGGTAAACATCGATATCGACAACCTGATCCACGCCACCGAGGTCGCCGAGGCCTACGGGAAGGACGTGTTCTTCGGCTACGAGGCGAGCAACGCTCGAGGGGCGCTGCGTCGCATGCGGGCGGACGAACGCGAGGGCGTGACTCACGGCGACCCGGAACCGGGGTCCTGAGGCGTCACGAACCGCACCGCTAACAGCGTGTTACCTATTCGTGGACGATTCGGCGGCTGATTACTCGGGCGACGGCAGGTTCGATCTCGATCTCGCGCGCAGACGGACACGAACGGTGCGCGAGTCCAGCTACGGTCGGTCGTTCTACGGCGTCGGTCGCGCCGCGTCGTCGTTTCCGGAGTTGATCATTCCCTTCCGAGTGCAACTGACGACGGCGTTTATTGTACTCTCCGTAACCGTGCGTGATGACGAGGATAGCGGACGCATCCTCGAGTGAATCCAATGACGGACCAACAGCAACCGCCGCAAGAGCCGACCGCACAGATCCAACAGACGACGATCGATCAGGGACGGGAAGCGTTCGAGCAGGCGATCGATCTACAGCGAAACATCGTGCAGATGACCCTGAGCGCGATGCAGTGGCAAGACACGGCCCAGAAACAGGGACTCGAGATCACGAAGTCGATGCTGCAGGGCGTCCCGGGCCAGCAGTTCACGGAGTCGATGATGCGGAGCTATCTGCAGGGTCTCGAGGCCGTCGCGCCGGAGATGGAACGCGCGATGGAGAACGGAATGCGGGCTGCGTCACAGCCCCAGTCCGGCCAGGGCCAGCAAACGGGATCCCAGCAGTCCCAATCGCGGACCCGACAGCCGACACAACGGTACTCACAGACCGGCGAGTGGGTTTCACAGGCGAGCGGGTACGGTGGCGAAGCGTCCGGTTCGATCGGGGAGGAACGATCGCCACGATCGCAGTTCGGGCGCGGCCCAGAGCAGGGCCACTCCCAGTCGCAGCCACAGCACCAGCGGCCCCACCAGCACGGCCAGTCCCGGCCACAGTGGGACCAACAGGGGTCCGACCGACCGGCGGGAGACCGACAGCGGGAACAGCGCAACCGCGGTCGGGAGTCCGGTCAGCCGACTCAGGGAGGACAGACGCCACAGTCCCACTCCGAACAGCGACGTTCGCACGACCAGTACTCACAGCGGATCGGCACCGAACAGCGCGGGCACGAGCAACGCCAACAGCGCCAGCCGATCACGCAGGAACGGAGCGGTCGCGGTGAATCCGCTCCACGGGATTCCGAACGGACCGACGGATCCGAACGAGACTCCCCAGACGACCACGACGAGATATCACAAGACGATACGGATACGTCATCCGAACGATCGCAGGAAACGTCGGACGACACCGACGACGATCACTCCGAGTAACGGCGTCGATTCAGTCCCCTTCGACCATCTCCTATCGTGCTGACGGACGGAGTGCCGTACTCTCGGCTGTACCGGTCGTGTAACGTCTCCCGACACTGCCGGATAATCGCACCGTTGCGATAGAAATTCGGGAATTGACCGACAGCCGTCGGCTCGAGCCCGAACGACAACCGTGGTTACCGGTTGTCGTTGCCAACGATATCGTCGTCGTCGTCATCGTTGTCTCCGAGCAGGCCGTCATCGTCGTTATCGTCGTTCGTCAGGCCGTCATCGTCGCTGTCATCCATCAGACCGTCATCGTTGCTACTGTCGTCACCGATCAGACCATCATCGTCGTTGTCATCCATCAGCCCGCTATCGTCACCTCTGCCGGTATCGTCGTCACCGATCAGATCGTCGTCAGTACCCGTATCGGTGCCACGGCCGGTTCCAGCGTCGGTTGCCGTCCCGGCACCCGAACCGGCTCCGGTCGTCGTACCCGTCTCCGCGTCCAGATCTCTGGTGCCACCGGCACTGGTCGACCCACCGCCGGAGCTCCCGGCGAGGTCGCTCTCGAGGTGGACCTGATCGTTCGTCACCCGAGCTACCGAGCCCTCCTGGAGCGGGTAGGTGTCGTCGTCGGTACCCCCCCAGCCGAGTTTGGCTTTGATCGTGTCCGCGATTCCGGGATCCGGCTCGACGTGAGCGGTTCCGTGTTCGACGTCCACGATGATGCCGACCTCTTCGTCGTTTGCGTTGACAACTTTCTTGCCGATGTCGTCGTCGGTAAACTCTTGGGACATTGCAATATAACTAGCACCGAAGAAAAGCAAGACGGTGGTGCTTGCGTTGGCTTGCGATGGTCGCGCCGGTATTCGAAACCGACGTGTGAGCGAGTGACCGGCGGCCGTTACGTCTCGAATTCGGGTTCCCGGTTCTCGAGGAAGGCGGTAACGCCTTCCTCGTGGGCGTCGGAGGTAAGCGCCTGTACTTGCAACAGGTTCTCGTAGTCCAGCGCCTCGGACCACGGACGGGCCATGTTTTCGTGCATGGCCTGTTTCATCGTTCCGATGATCTCGGTCGGGTGCGTGCGCAGTTTGCCGACGGTCTCCTCGACCTGGTCGTCGAGTTCGTCGGCGGGAACCGCCTCGTTGACGAGTTCGAGGTCGGCCGCTCGCTCGGCGTCGAAAAACTCGCCGGTAAACGCGAGTTTCTTCGCGGCTCGCAGCCCGACGATGCGCGGCAGCATGAACGTGCCGCCGGTGTCCGGAATCAGGCCGATCCGAACGAACGCACAGGAGAAGGTCGCGTCCTCGGCGGCGTACGCGATGTCCGCGAGCGCAACGATCGCCAGTCCGGCGCCGATTGCGTCGCCGTTGACCTTCGCGACGATCGGTACGGGACACTCGAGCATCGCCTCGACGACGCGGCCGAAGCTGTCGGTGACCGATTCGTAGGCCTCCCGCGTCGTGTCGGGAGAGTCGGCCAGCGACTCGAGGTCGCCGCCGGCGCTGAAGGCGTCGCCCTCGCCGGTGATCACGATCGCGTCGTGCCGGTCGACGGAGGCGTTCTCGATCGTCTCGGCCAACTCCACGACGGTCTCTTCGGTGATGGCGTTGAGCGCGTCGGGTCGGTCGAACGCAACCCGAAGAACGCCGTCCTCGGTGTCGATGTTCATGCAGTAACGGTTACTGGCACGACACATAACGATACTCGTTCCCGCTTCGTGTCGTCCCGAGTAACGCTCTCGAGGTGCTCTAACACGGTGGCGTCGAACAGAATCGCCTCGTTCACCCGACGATCGTTACTGCGAGAAGGCCGATAGCGATCCCTGCCGTCAGCGTGATCGCAACGATCAGACCGAACCCGACGACTGGCGGGAGGGAGATCGCCGAATCGCGCGTCGTCGACTTCGGAGCCATGACTGTGTTATCGTCCCCTCGAGTCTCGGACGGGAAGAACGTACGCATCGACTCAGTACTCGATTCGTACCGAGATGGTTTGCGAATCCGCGTTCAACTCGATCGAATCTCCCCATCCAGTACATCTCAGACGGGCCACTACCGATTCTACACTGGCCTCTTCAGCGAACAATGCGGCCACGCGTGTCTCACTCCGACGACGATTGAATAGCAGGATAGCACAGCGTGAAAACGCGTACTCCGTCGGAGAGACGGTACCGGAGTTCGGTTTCGATTCGGTCACGATCGCGTCGGCTCAACTGGACGGAACCGGTGGTGCGACGGTCTCCTCTTCGGAGACGTTCAACTCCGCCGTGACGAGGGCGCGGTAGGCCCGACGGAGTCGCTCCGAGAGGGCCTGATGGGAGATTCCAAGTTCCTCCGAGAGCTCCTGCATCGAGACTTCGCGCGGGATCTCGAAGTATCCGTGGTCGATCGCTGCAACGAGGGTCTCGTACTGTCGGGCGGTGAGCCCGCACTGGGACTGAGTCTCCTCGGCCAGATCGAACAGTCGAACGATCGTCGGCGTGGCTCCCTCGTCGTCGAGTCGATCGTACAGGGTGCTGACGCTCTCCCGGTCGACGAATCGAATACTCAACAGCCACGTGCCACTCGAGGCCGAGGCGCTCAGTACCGTTCCGCCCTCTTCGATAACCACCTCGAAGAAGTCCAGGATATCGGGTTTGAATTCGATATCGTACAGCCAGCGATCCTCGTCGCTGTTGATCAGGGAGTAGGCACCGACTGCGGAAGCGTCCCCGAGCGCGGTTTCGATCGCGTCCTTCGAGGGACCCGACAGCCAGAGTCCGTGCCCGCTCGAGGCGATCACTCGCTCCATCTCGCAGGTGAGGGAGGGAACGGCCTCGAATAGCTCGCCGGTTCCGGTTCCGTCGGCCTGAATTTCGATGTCTGCGATCGATGTCATGATTCTCAAACAATGGTAGAACGAGGATCCCAATAACCCCACTTCCAAAGAGATTAGCATTGACAGTAGGGTATTACACAGGTACTGATAATTTTCTCGCGTTAGCCAATACGTACGGGTCCGGTTGAGTGCCGTCAGTGACGACGAGGCGTCCCGATCAGTAACTGCACGGCGACGACCACGACGATCGTCATACCCAGCAGGGCCAGCGCGATCGGGACGATCGACTCGAGACCGCGGGAGATCCGTAACACCTCGATTCGGGTCGGCATCGTTCGCGGGTTGTACGCGACCATCGTCGTCGCGCCGAACTCGCCGATCGCCCGCACGAAGGTCAGGACGACGCCGGCTGCGATGGCGTTTCGCGCGAGCGGCAACGAGACCAGTCGGATCGTCTCGAGGCGAGTGTAGCCCATCGTCCGAGCCGCCTCCTCGAGCCGTTCGTCGACGCCGTCGAACCCTGCTCGAGCGGTAACGACCAGAAACGGCGCGGCGACGAACGTCTGGGCGAGGATCACGCCAGCGTGGCTATCGGTCAATGGAATTCCTAGGCTCGCGGCCGCAGATCCGATCGGCGAGTAGCGGCCGACGACGGTCAACAACATGACGCCGCCGACGATCGGCGGCAACACCAGCGGCAACAACACGGCCGCCTCGACGAGTCGTTTTCCGCGAAAGGACGCCCGCGACAGGACGTACGCGAGTGGGACGCCAAACACCGTCGCGATGACCGTCGAGACGGGGGCCGTCAACAGCGACGTGCTGATCGCATCCTGCGTCGCCGAGTCGGCGAGCCCGTCGAATATCCCGACTGATCCGATCTGGCCGAAAAAGAACGCGAACGGAACGACGAAGTAAGTGACCAACACGCCTCCCAGCAGTACCGGCACGGCTATGCCGCCCGTCAGGCGCTCGAGTCCGACACCGAAACCGTTCGAATCGGTATCCGTCTCGGCTTCGGTCACGCTTCGATCGCCTCCGGTACGAGTCCGTGCTCCCGCGGAAACGGGTCGTCGACGCGCAAGCCGCGGTCCTCGAGCAGCGATGGCCGCTCCAGCAGGAAGTCGACGAACGCCCGACCGGCGTCGGCGTTGTCGGCAGCAGTCCGAACCGTCGTGTTGTAGACGGCCGGCGTTCCCTCGGTCGAATATCCAGCTTCGGTGGTGTAGCTCGCGGTCGCGTATTCGTCGGCGTAGGTCGGGTTCCCAAAGTTGTACGCGTCGGGTAACGCGAGAAACGGGACGTCGTGGTCGAGAGCCATGTTGCGGTAGGCGACCGCACAGGCCCGATTTCCCGCCTCGACGCCGGCGAGTAACTTCGGCTCGTCGGGCTCCCGGTACGCCCGTTCGAGCAGCGTCTCGCAAAATCCCTCGAGATCGTACCGTCGTTCGGCGAGTTCGAACAGGTGGACGGCTCGATAGCCGAGCGGGTCCAGGTTGGGATCGCTGATCGCGATCTCGTTAGCTTCGGCGTCGGCGAAGACCTCGTACCACGGCTCGTCGGCCGCGAGGCGCGCGCCGAGTTCGGTTTCGGGTGCATAGGCGATCCCGACCTCGTTCGCCGCAAACTCGACGTCCCACTCAGCGTGGTCGGGGTAGAGCTGGTCGCGTACCAACTCGACGTCGGCGCTGACGACGACGTCCGGATGTTTGGTTCCCTCTTCGATCATTCGCACCACGACGTTCGACCCGTGATACTCCCCCTCGTAACTGATCCCCGTCTCGGACTCGAACGCGGGACCGACGTACTCCTCGAGGGCGACGGCGAGGCTTCCGGCTGAGAGGACTCGAACGCGGTCTCCCGCGCCGAGACAGCCCGCCGCTCCGACGACGCCGCCCGTCACGACGCCTGCAACGGCGAGAAACGATCGACGGCTTCCACGCCATCCATCGGACGTGCCGTCGTGACTGCGCATACGCATTCGACCCACGGCAACGATATAACTGTTACCCGTTCCTAATGCAACTGGAAATAACTGAAATTGGTTTCGAACACGTCAAACTGAAACTCGGGTACTGAGCGCCTGACACGTGTCGTTTCGAAGCCGATGCCGGTTCCGTCGGCGGTGAGATCGTCTGGAAGAAGGCCTGTTAACACACCCCGCCCACCGTGGAGACGGCTGACTCTCCGTCGTGAATACAGACGCGGTCACCGTGAGTGACAACGACTGTGTATTTGGGGGTCGTGAACTCGACGCTGACTGCGGCATCGGATTCGTTCGCGTGGGCGAGGAGGGCGTCTAACGCCTCCGTCTCGACCTGTTCGTACAGGGGATCGAGTTCGGTAACGGGGACGTCCTCGATGGTCGCCAGTCCCCGCAGGATCGTGTGTGTCACCGACTCCGATTCGCCACGCACGGTCCGAATCTCCACACGGTCGTCGCCGCTCCGACGGCTGTGGTTGTGGTGGACCATATTACCGTGTACGACTGTCCGGGGAAGAGACTTGTTCCAACACAAATTGGTAGAGATTCCGGAATCGATTCTCGTAATTCGGTAGCTATCAGCCCATCATCGGCGATTTGCACATCCACCGCCGTCCCGAGTCGCGTGTTTCAGAACAGTTCGACGCGGATTCCGTCGTCCTCGAGGTCCTCGGCGAAGGCCGCAGCGTCAGTCTCGATCGCCTCGAACGTGTCGTAGTGTTCCGGCAGTACGAGGTCGGGATCTACGCTCCGGGCGAAGTCGGCGGCCTCGTGGCGATCCATCGTGTAGTGCCCGCCGATCGGCGGGACGAACACGTCAGCACCGATCGATTCGTGGTGCTCGAGGAAGTCCGTATCCGACGGGAAGAAAATCGTCGTTCCCTCGAGCGTCAGCACCAGCCCGATTACCTCGCCCTCGGCGTGGAACGGATCCCTCGCGTCGTCGACGTGGTCGCCTTCGGGGTCGTTGTGCGCGGGAACCGTCCACACGTCGATTCCGGCGACGGTCGTCTCGCCCTCGTGGGGAAGCCCGACGACGTCGAACGCGAGGTCGCTGGTATCGACGGCCTCATAGGCCGCGACGGTGGCGTCCGGTCCCGCAACGGCTTCGATCGCGTCCGGGTCGTAGTGGTCGAAGTCGTCGTGCGTAACGAGCACGATATCGCCGTCGCACAGTTCGTCCTCGAGAACTTCGCCCCAGGGGTCGACGTAGATGACGAGACCGTCCGCGGTCTCGAGTCGTTTGCTCGCGTGGCCGAGTCGCTCGAATGTGAGCCCCTCGTAGGTGATCGTCATGGTCGCTCGAGGGTACGCTGCAGATCGACTTGTAGACCAGGCTACAGAACCACCGAAACGAGCGACACATCCGCGCTGACCCTCTCTCGAGAGCGATATCGTTCAGTAGAATCGATTCGAAGACGCACTCCGCGTCAATACAACTGTTTCACTCGCCGATTCTATCGAACGAGTCGCTTAACGGTCCGCTAAGTGCTCGAACAGCCGTCGTAGCGATACCGATCACATCCGTCCGTTACCGCGACAGGACGGGTTGCGTGGATCGTTGAAACACTGCGACGGTTTCGGAACGGATTACGTCGAATATACGTAAACACCCCCGTTGTTGAACGACGTACGTGACTTCGAACGATTCACACAGTCGGCGGTTCGGTCGACGATCGTACATGAAAGGCTGTCTCGTCGGACTCGGAGCGACGCTGAGCGCCGCTGGTGCGGCCGCAGCGGATGAAGGTAACGGACAATACGAGACCGTGATCGACGTAGTCGAAGCCGGTGCAGATCCCGAAGGGAACGAATCCATCACCCCGGTGTTGCAAGCGAACGTAGACGACAACACGCTTCTGAAGTTCCCGCCGGGACGGTACTACATGGACGAACAGCTGCGATTTACCGGGTTCGAGAACGTCGGGTTCGTCGGCGAGGATGCGACCCTGGTTCCGGCGAACTACTACGATTTCGATGGACCGCAGTATCGTCTGTTCCGACTGGGGACCAGCGACAACCCCGGTCGCGACCTCCGGTTCGAGAACTTCGACATCGATCAAACCGCCACGCACACGGGCATCCGGGTCATCAACGCCGAGGTCGAGGACGGTCTCGTCGTCCGGAACGTTACTGTTCGCGGCGTCCACGACAGCGGGACGTGGGGGCCAGCTCTGTTCAACATTCTCGACGCTGATGGACAGGGTCTCGTCACGTGCTTCCGCGCATCCGACGGTGCCGCCCACATCGACGAGACGCCGAACGAGGGGAGCATGTGGCGCGGCGCAACCGGCATCGTCGTCAACCCGAACCACCGTGGGTCGCTCGTCTTCAGGAACTGCAGCCTGGGCGGATTCCCGGACAACGGGTTGTACGTGTCGAGCGAGATGGGTCGGGTCGACGTCGAGCGTGGCTGGTACCAAAACAGCGGTACCGCCTCGATCCGCCTCAACGGAGCGAGCGGGACGATCACGGACGCAGTCGCTGTCGTCAACGACGATCCGCACGATTCGAACGGACAGCACGCGATTCGCCTCGATGGCGGGGATCAGATCGAAATCGACGGCGTCACCGTCGCCACTCCCGATCCGAACGGTGACGCGATCAGGATCATGAACGACGTCGAGAGCGCCTCGATCACGGATTCACAGATCTCCGTCGGCAACCGTCCGAACAACGGAATTAAGATCGACTCTGGCGCGGGGCCAACGTCCATCGAAAACGTCGATATCGAGATCAACGGGAGTGCCAACGCAGTTCGAATTCTCGGCGATGACGCCGGTGCGGTCGATCTGGAGGACGTTCGAATCACCGGCGACGCGGCCGGAACTCGCCTTCGTCACGCGATCTACTGCGAGCGAAACGGCTGTCAGTTCACGGACCTCTCCGTCGATCAGCCGGGTCCCGACAAACGGCGCGGTCTCGAGCTCCGCGGCGAGGACTACGTGGTCTCCGACAGCGAGTTCGAGACGACGCACACACCGATCGTGGTCAACGGCGCGGACGACGTCAGAATCGAGGACTGTTACGGGCGGTCCACTGGTGACGGCTACTCCCTTCGCATCATCGGCGACTCCGGGTCCGTCTCCCTCGCTGACAACGAGTTTCCCGACGGCGTGCGCGACGATCGGTGACGTAACGGGATTCGTCCGGGGCGGTGCAGTACTCGCCCAGCGCTCCGGGTAGCTGCGGTTCGAACGCCGGTACAGCGAACCCTGTCCAGTTGTCGGTTTCCGGCGGTCGACGGAACGCGAGAAAACCGGACGTCACACCGGTGTCGATCGTTACTCGTAGTAATCGATCCGCTCTACTACATCGGCGAACGCGACGGTGTCTCGCACCTGGCTGATTTCGATCCGGACTCGTTCTCCCTTGTCCGTATCCGGCACGATGACGACGAACCCGCGCTCGACGCGCGTGATCCCGTCACCCTGGTCACCGACGCTCTCGATTTCCACCGTCCGCGTTTCACCCTCGTCGACGGGCGGCTTCAGCGAGTCGTGCTCTCGCTCGGATTTGCGGTCTCGTTCCCGACCTCGTTCTCGAGTCCGATCCTGTTTCTGGTCCGACTCCTCGGCCGATTCGGTGGGAGTAGACAACAGCGCGATCTGGTAGATCCCGCCCTCCTCGATCTCATCGAGCCGGATCTCTCGTTCCGGAACCTCGATCACGTACGACTCGTCTCGCTCTTCGACTCGCCCAGAGAACAGACAACGGAGTTGTTCAGAGATTTCCATTCGATATCCCTCTGTGTGGAGAATGCAGTTCCGTACGCTTGATCCTACTGGATACGATCCGTCAGCGGTCACGCTCTCCGTCTACCGCGCTGGAAGTACGCTGCCGGCCGGTCCCAGCCTCTCTCCGATACGGGACGACTCGAGAATGGTGCGATAACGAGTGGGCTCCGTGGCGGAACGAAAGCCGAGGCGCTCGAGCGGTCCGTGAGCGGGCCGGGCACGACCTGCTGCTCGCGGATTTGCTCGTGGCAAAAGCGGGCCGGGCGCGATTTGAACACGCGACCGTCTGATTAAGAGTCAGACGCTCTGCCGGACTGAGCTACCGGCCCTGTACCTGCGACTTTTCGATGAACGGTCAAATACGTTTCCCTTGGCCGGCGTCGTGACAGCGACGGTCATACCTCCGTCGTCTCACAGATCGACACCTCCACCGAGCGGATGGTCTTTCGAAACGTTCCAATCTTCGGGAGCGTTAAGTGTGGTCGGTCCGACCACACAGTCAATGAGTACGGGAGTTACTATCTCGTCGATCTCTGACTACGCTATTCTGGGTTGTGGGAGCGTCGGCTACGCCGTTGCGGAGGAACTCGTTGAACAGGGCAAGGACGTGTTGATCATCGACCGCGATGAGAGCCGCGTCGAGTCGCTTCGCGACCAGGACCTCGACGCCCGCACCTCCGATATCCGCGAACCCAAGGCCGCGGAACTCGTCGCCGACCGCGACGTCGTCCTCATCCTGGCCTCGGACGTCGAATCCAACAAGCAGGCCGTCGAACACATTCGGGCCGTCGACGACACCCAGTTCGTCGTCGCCCGCGCGAGCGACCCCGTCTCCGGGGACGAACTCGAGGCACTCGGCGCGGATATCGTCATCAATCCGTCGTCGGTGATCGCCGAATCCGCACTCCGCGCGCTCGAGTCGGGCGAGCTCGAGTACAACGCGGGGAAACTCGCCCAACTGTTAGAGGAGACGTCCGAACGTCTGGCGATCGTCACCCAGGACAGTCCCGACCCGGACTCGATCGCCAGCGCGGCGGCGCTGCAGGCCATCGCCGAGCATCTCGGCATCGAGTCGGATATCATCTATCTCGGCGACGTGGGCCACCAGGAAAACCGCGCGTTCGTCAACCTGCTGGGAATCGATCTGGTCCAGTGGGACGAGATTGACGATTTCTCGGTGTACGACACGGTCGCGCTGGTCGATCACGCGACGTCGGGCGAGATGGATCTCCCGGTCGACATCATCGTCGACCACCACGAACCCGAGGTGGAGTACGAACCCGAGTTCGTCGACATCCGCCCCAACATGTCGTCGACGTCGACGATCATGACGAAGTACATCCAGGAGTTCGATATGAACGTCTCCGAGGAAGTGGCAACCGCACTCCTCTACGGTATACGGGCTGAGACGCTGGATTTCAAACGCGATACTACCCCCGCAGATCTCACCGCCGCGGCGTATCTCTACCCGTTCGCGAACCACGACACCTTAGAGCAGGTCGAGTCGCCGTCGATGTCCCCCGAGACGCTGGACGTCCTCGCCGAGGCCATCGCCAACCGCGACGTTCAGGGGAGTCACCTTGTCTCCAACGCCGGGTTCGTCCGCGACCGCGAGGCGCTGACGCAGGCCGCGAGCCATCTGCTGAACCTCGAGGGCGTCACCACGACCGCGGTCTTCGGAATCGCCGACGAAACCATCTTCCTCGCCGGTCGCTCGAAGGACATCCGTATCAACATCGGGAAAGTGCTCGAGGACGCCTACGGCGAGATGGGCGAAACGGCGGGCCACTCGACGCAGGCCAGCGCGGAGATTCCGCTGGGCATTTTCACCGGCATCGAAATCTCGGAGGATACGCGGGATACGCTGCTCGACCTCACCGAAGAGGCGGTCAAACGGACGCTGTTCGACGCGATGGGCGTCGACGGGAGCGAAGGCTCGAACGGGAACTAACGGACTGATTCTGTGATGGGGCGAGTTGGCTCATGGCCTCGTCAGTAGACAGGCGTGACTGTTCTGTGGGCGGTTCTCACAGGCCGGCGTCGACAGCGACGGAAAATTCGCCGGGTCGCTCAGGCGACGAGTTCGTCTTCTTCTTCGTCGGGTTGCCGGACGCGTTCGACGACGTCGTTGATCAGAATCACGTCACCGACGGCGCGAACCCACCGGTAGGGAACGATGACGCCTTGACCGCCGCGCGCGGCGTCGGTAAACAGTTCGGAGTTCAGGCTACCGAGTGCGAGTCCGGTCACGGCTTCACTATCGACGTTCAGGCGCAGATCTTCGACTTCGCCGACGAAGACGCCGTTGTTCGAGTACACCTCGCGTCCAACGAGGGAGGTAATCTCTTGGGGAGTGTCGTCCATGACTGGACCCATGCGTGGTGGACTCTTAATTCTTGGTCAGACGTGATAGGTATCGGATCCCTACCTGTCCGAGTTCGGAACGCAAACCCGAACTCAGCGGTCTCAAAGCGTAGAGAGCGGCTCCGAGTCGACCCAGACATCAGCCAGCGTCTCGGTCGCCCACTCGAGCGCGTCGGAATCGTCGGTCACGAGCAGTCCACGGATCCCGGTTTCGTCGCAGACGACCAGTGCGGTGATCGGCCCGCTACCGATGTCGAGGTCCACTTCGCGGGACACGTCGCGGCCATCGCGTTCGAGGACGAGCAGTCCGTAGGGGAGGGGCGCGGTCGTCTCGCAGAGCGTCAGCCGTCCGGTCTCGAGCGCGGCTGCGGTCGGCTCCCGAAACGTCGTGAGCAGGGTTTCGACGGTATCGTGCGGTACCGCAATCGCCAGTTCGATACGCTCGTCGCTCTCGGGACCGCTCGAGAGCGCGTCCTGAACGGCCGCGATGACTTCCTCGTTGAGCCCCGGCGCGACGCCGCGAAGGTGGGTTCCGGTCTCGAGCAACGCTCGAAACGCCTCCCGCGGTTCGATCGGTGGGATCGGTCCCGACGTCGACTTCGTCCGCGAGCGATCGCCGAGAACGACGGTCGCACCCACGAACAAACTGGGATCGATCGCTGTATCGTCCGGAATCGACCGGAGGATGTCGCGCGCGGCGACGATAGTCTCGAGTTGCTGGAGCAACCGTTCGAACTCCGCCAGTGCGAGGGTGCCAGTCAGCGTCAATCGATAGCGCCCATCGACCTGTTCGACGAGTCCGTCGCGCTGGAGCGCCGACAGCCACCTGTGAATCGTCGACCGGGACGTCTCGAGATCGGTCGCGAGTTCGTCGGACCGAGCCGGTTGCTCCGAGAGTCGCTGCAGCAGCGTCTCGTGGCGCATTACTGCCTCGAACACTGACAGTTTTCCCCCATGACAAAGGCGTACGGGCTACAGCACAAATAGACTGTTCACTGAACCGACAGGGTCGCCTCATTCAGACGGTGTGGCGGATTCGTTCTCCGGCGTTTCGAGAGCAGCGAAACCAGCGGTCACCGATACGCCGTCTCGGACCGAACCGACAGCCATCAGCCGTGCCAATTCGTCTCGTTACCAATAGAGTATATAAATATGAGAAAATTTTATTAGTTACTATTCATCTTTTGGGACGGACCGCGACGGGTGAGGATATCCCCCAGTACGACCGAAGTACTGTTGCCGGACGCCTCTGACAACCGGCACGTCTCGGGGTGCGTACCCCGCCCGGAGTACCCCCCGTGATTGCGATACTGTCGGCTGTCCGTCGATGCAGTGGACCCGCTGGACGGTCTCGGCGACTCCTCCGATCGGTGGCAGCCGACGGTGTACGTCGGCCCGCCGATTTTCCGTCGGGCCGTTACTCCCGACTGTTGGCGTCCAGAATCGACTCGAGAGCGACGTGGTCGGTCAACAGCGCCTCCATTCGATCGACGGTCTCCGCATCGCGAGTTCGCCCGCTCCGGACGACGTCTTCGGCCCGCTCGACGGTGGTGAGCGTATCCGTCTGCACCGAGAGGATCGGGACGCCCTTTTCCGCCGCCTGTCCGATGATCGTCCCCGACGGCCGGTGGCCCCCCGTCAGAATGAGACACCGAACGCCGGGTGCCTCGAGTGCGGCGGTGTGAATCTCGGCCCGATCGCCGCCCGTGATCACGGCCGCGTCTTTCGTCCGCCGGAAGTGACGAAGCGCGCTGTCGGCACCCATCGCGCCGACGCTAAACCGCTCGACGTAGGCGTCGCTTCCGTCCTCTACGAGCATCGATGCGCCGAGTTCCGTCGCGAGATCCGCGACCGTTACGCCCGAGAGCGGTCGCTCGCTCGGCACCACGCCGGCGACGGCTATTCCCCGTCCCTCGAGGAAGGGGACGACGTCGGTCTCGAGGGGATCGTACGCCGCGTCCGCGACATCGTTGAAGATGACGCCGGCGAGGCGGTCGCCGAACGTCTCGGACGCGGCGAGAACCTCGTCGACGTCGCCGGGGATATTGTAGGGTGCGACGAGCACCACGCGAGCATCGAGGAGTTCGGCGATATCGGCGTCGGTAAGTTCGACGATCCCGCCGATGTCGTACTCGCCGCCGCCCTCGAGAATCATGCGGTCGTGGCCGTCCGCGAGCGTTTCGAAAGCTTCGACCACGCGCTCGCGGAGTTCGTCGGGATCCTCGCGTCCGCGGATCGCCTGCTCGACGAACGTCGGCGAGTAGACGACGGGTTCCAGGTCGTGCAGCTCCGCCTCGAGGCCGAGCAACTCGCGGGCGAGCAGCGGGTCCTCGTCCAGGGTCTTGCCGACGTTGCTCTGCAGGCTGGTGCCCTTGGGTTTCATGTAGCCGACGCTGTCGCCCCCGCGCTCGGCGAGGCGGGCAAGTGCCAGCGCGATGGCCGTCTTGCCGGTGGACTCCTCGAGCGAACTGACGAGAATGGTGTCGATCTCGTCGCCGCGTTTCGGGTCGATTTCGTCGTCAGTTCTGGCGTCTCCGTTCGAGTCGATTTCGGTGGTGCTGGTGTCGGTCTCGCTGTCGGTTTCCGTGGGTTCGGTGTCGGTCATAGTTCCTCCGTGTCGACGGTCAGTCGCAGATCGATCGCCTGTACGCCATCGGGGCCGGCCACGAGCGGGTTGATATCGAGTTCGAGGATCGCCGGGAAATCCGTTACCAGCTGCGAGAGTCGCTGGATCGTCTCGATGACACCCTCGATATCCGCGGGCTCACGCCCTCGAGCGCCGCGCAACAGCGGCGCGGCCCGAATCTCGTCGACCATCCCGCGGGCCTCGTCCTCGCCGATCGGCGCGACGCGAACCGAGGTGTCCTCGAGGATTTCGACGAAAATTCCGCCGAGGCCGAACAGCAACAGCGGGCCGAACTGCGGATCGCGGTTCATCCCGACAATCGTCTCGGTGGCCACCTCGAGGTCGACCATCTCCTGGATCTGGACGCCGAGGATCGTCGCGTCGGGCTGGTAGTTGTGCGCTCGAGCGACGAGGTCCTCGTAGGCGTCGTAAACGTCCTCCTCTGCGACGCCGACCTTGACGCCGCCGATGTCCGATTTGTGCGAAATGTCGGGGCTGACGATCTTCATGACGACGTCGCCCTCGATCCCCTCGGCCACCTCGCGTCCGCGATCCGGATCGTCGACGATCTCGCCCGCGGGTGTCGGGATGCCGTAGGCCTCGAGCAGGTCCATCGACTCGACGCCCAGGCGGTTGTCGTCGCGGCGGGTCGCCCGCGCTACGATCTCCCGGGCGCGTTCGCGGTCGACGTCGAACGCGGTTGGATCGTCGACCGTTCGTTCACGAATTTCCCGGTACCGGGCGAGCGCGTCGAGCCCCGCTACCGCCCGCGCGGGATCGAAGTAGTTCGGAATCCCGAACTCCCGCAGGACCTCCTCGGCGGCGCGCGCCCGCTGGCCCCCCATCAGGCTGGTGACGACGGGTTTGTCGTGGGCTTCGCGCTTCTCGATGACGGTCTCGGCGAGTTCGTCGTACTGGAGGACGGCCGTCGGCGCACTGACGACGACTGCGCTGCCGACGTTCGGGTCCTCGAGGGCGATCTCGAGCGCTTCGCCGAAGCGCTCCACGTCGGCGTCCCCGATGGCGTCGATCGGGTTGTAGACGTTCGCCTCCTCGGGCATCGCCTCGGTCAACGCGTCGATCGTTCCGTCGGTGAAGTCGGCCATCCGGAGTCGGGAGTCGCCGACGGCGTCGGTGGTCAACACCCCGGGGCCGCCGGCGTTCGTGACCACGGCGACGCCGTCGCGGTCGGGAGCCGGCAGCCCCGAGAGCGCTCGCGCGTAGTCGAACAGCTCCTGGACGGAGTTCGCACGTATCACGCCGGCCTGCTCGAGGCCCGTCTCGTAGGCTCGTTCGCTGCCGGCGATCGCGCCGGTGTGCGAGGAGGCCGCCTGCGCCCCGGCGTCGGTGCGGCCCGCTTTGACGAGGACGATCGGCGTGTCGTCGGTGACCCCGCGGGCCGTCTCGATGAACTCGTTGCCGTCGTCTATTCCCTCGAGGTAGCCGATGATGACGTCGGTGTCGGGATCGTCGCCCCACTCCCGGACGAAGTCGGTCTCGTCGAGTACGGTCTTGTTACCCAGCGAGACGACGTCCTGAAAGCCGATCCCCTGTTCGTTCGCCCAGTCGAGGACGGCGGTGATGAACGCCCCCGACTGACTCATAAAGGAGATCGATCCCTCGGTGGCGTCCTCGGGTCCGAAGGTGGCGTTCATGTCGATCGGCGTGGACATGATCCCGAGACTGTTGGGGCCGACGACGTTGAGATCGTACTCGTCGGCGATCTCGCGCAACCGTCGCTCGCGTTCGGCACCCTCGCCGCCGGTCTCCGAGAAGCCGGCGGTGATGACGACGACGTTTTGAATCCCGCCGTCCGCGATATCGCGGATCGCCTCGAGCACGATATCGGGCGGGACGACGACCACCGCCAGATCGATCGGCGGCGCGCTCGACACGTCCGGATAACACTCGAGCCCGAGCACCTCGTCGCGAGATGGGTTGATCGGTACGACTTCCCCCTGAAACTCGCCACGGAGGTTCTCGAAGATTGCGCGGCCGACGGCGCCCTCGCGGTCGGTTGCACCGACCACGGCGACGGTCTCGGGATCGAAGAGTGCGGATAACCGTCCCATCGCTCGAGCGTTGGCGGAGTAGCGGGTTAAGGATGTGGCATGGTTCCGCTGTCGGGACTGTCGACTTTCAGTTCGTCGACAGAGGCCAGTTTCCAACTGTAGATCGGTCAGCCGGAATGTACAACTACTAGTCCAGATCGAGTTACACATTCAATGACTTTATCGGATTGTCATTGGTAAGTACAGACGCACTATGTATCGTCCCCCTCCGCGTACTATCGCTGTCGCCACTGCGCTGTTAGGAACTATCAGTCTGGTAACCGCAGCACTGTATTTCACTACGATCCCCGAAAACCCGCGCGGTGACGGGTTCGCGGCGGGTCTCATCGGCCTCTTCGTGATCCTGTATGTGGTCATGGGTGTCCTCGCGCTCGTGGAGGCAGGGCTCCTGATCCTCGTCAATTCACTCTGGGATCCCGCAGAATGGTCGCGACGGTTACTCACGGCGGGGGCCGTCGCCGGTGGCCTCTCTATCGTCCTGTTGGTCGTCCCCATGCTGGTAGCGCAGGTGTTCGAGGGGCTGCTTCCTGGTCTTATCACGACAGGGTCCGGCATCGGGCTCTTGCTTGTCCCGATCGGCATCATCTGCTCTGGGCTCGGTGCTGTCGTCCACCTCGTCGACGGATTCCGCACCGAAACCCGCACGTGACGAACCCTCAGTGCGTCGAAATCGCCGCCGTCGAACGACTCGAGACGGCGATCGCGAGCAGGTAGGAGGCGATCGCGACGATGACGATGGAGCCGCCGGTCGGCAGCCCCTGTGAGATCGAGACCGCGAAGCCGCCGACGATCGCGAGTTGACCGAACAGGATCGAGCAAAACAGCGTTTCGCGGAAGCTCCGTGCGATCTGCGTGGCGGCCGCGACCGGGACGACGAGCATCGCGGCGACGAGGATCACGCCGAGGATCTGCATCGCGCCGACGACGACGACGGCCGTCATCACGATCAACAGGGTGTTGTACCAGGTCACGTTGAGTCGGGCGACGCGAGCGGCCTGTTCGTCGAACGTGATGAACAGCAGCTGTTTGTACGTCGCGACCACGACGGCGACGACGAGGACGCTGAGGGCCGCCATCAGCCGCGCGCCGCCAGGCGTGACGACGGAGATGCTCCCGAAGAGGTAATCTTCGATGTTGATCCCGGTCATGCCGCGGCCGTAGCTGATGATGAGCGTCCCGACGGCGAAGCTACCGGTCAGCATGATCGCGATCGGAACGTCGCCGTAGGTGTCCGTTCGCTCGGCCAGCCACTGGACGCCCAGCGCGCCGAGGATTCCGACGACCAGCGCCGCCAGCAACAGCGAGATACCCCAACTGGTCGTCGCGCTGAACAGCAGCCCGATCGCGACGCCGGCGAAGGCCGTGTGGGCCAGCGTCTCACCGATCAGCGCCATCTCGCGGTGGACGAGATAGGTGCCGACCAGCGGGGCGACGATCCCGATCAGGACGCCCGTCGCGATCGATCGCCACATGAACGGGTGGTAGAAGACGTTCGTTCCGAGGTAGTGGTCCAGCCACCAGCCGGCGATCCGCGCCTGATCGTAGAGTTCGCCGACGTAGGGGTAGGTCCGCAGCGCGTCGACGGCGAGCAACCCGACCGCTACGACCGCGAGGACACCGATCAGACTGATGCCGACGTGCTCGAGCCGTCGGCGCGTAGGCTGCTCGTTCATCAGTGGTGGTGGTGGACGACCTGCCCCGTCGCGCCGTAGGCTTCGGTGAGCGCGTCGCTCTCGACGAACGATTCCGTGTCGCCGTGGTGGTAGAGGTCGGTGTTGATGCAGGCGATTCGTTCGGCCCGGTCCGTGACGACGCCGATGTCGTGTTCGATGAGGATAATCGTGATCCCGGCGTCGTTGAGCGACTCGAGGAGCTGGTAAAACGCGTCTCGAGACTCGGCGTCGACGCCGACGGTCGGCTCGTCGAGCGCGAGCAGGTCTGCCTCGGAGGCGAGCGCCCGCGCGATGTACGCCCGCTGGCGCTGGCCGCCGGAGAGCTGGTTGATCCGCCGGTCGGCGAGGTCGCTAATGCCGACCGTTTCGAGGGCGTCGTCGACGGCCTCGCGGTCCTCGTCCGCGAGTCGTCCGAAGCCCGCGTGGGCGAATCGGCCCATGGTCACGGCCTCGCGGACGGTGACCGGCATCGTCCCGCCGCGGCTCGTTGCCTTCTGGGAAACGTACCCGATTCGCTCGCCGTCGTCGAAGCTGTCGACCGGCTGGTCGAATAGCTCGACGGTCCCGCTGTCGGGCTCGAGTAGCCCGAGCATGCAGTGCAAGAGGGTGGTCTTTCCCGAACCGTTCGGGCCGATCAGTCCGAGAAAGTCCCCTTCCTCGACGTCCAGTGAGACGTCGCGGACGGCCGGCTGGTCACCGTAGGAAAACGTCACGTGTTCGAGGCTAACGGCGGTCACTGTGTACCTAATGCTTCTCTGAACGCGGGGATGTTTATTTCTTCCATTTGCTCGCGGTAGCCCCAGCCCTCTTCCTGCCAGCTCTCGAGGGTGCCCGCCGCGGGCGAAACGGCTACCGCGTCGGTCGCATCGCTGCCCCCGAGGATCGTGTCGACGAGCGGCGGGACCTCGCCCTCGGGGGCGTCGAACGCGTCGTAGAGGATCGTGTCGATTCCCTCCTCGTCGATGAGATCGATCGTATCCGAGATGTCCCCGTGGCTCGGTTCTTCCTGCGGAGAGACCCCGATCGGCGTGTGGAGTTCGAATCCGTAGCGCTCCTCGAGGTACGTAAAGGAGTCGTGACCGGCGAGGACGGCAACGTGGCGGTCGGCCTCGGCGATCAGCTCCTCGAACTGACCGTCGAGTTCCTCGAGGTGGGTCGCGTACTCGGCGGCGTTGTCCTCGAACGTTTCGGCGTTGTCCGGATCGGCGTCGGCGAGTCCGTCGACGATATTGTCGATGACGTCCTGGGCGAGCACCGGATCGAGCCAGACGTGGGGGTCGTTCGACGATCGATCGTGATCGTGATCCTCGTGGCTATCGTTTTCGTGGTCGTGATCCTCGTGATCGCCCTCGTGGCTGTCGTTTTCGTCATCCTCGTGATCGTGGTCACCGTGGTCCTCGTGATCACCGTTATCGACCTCGTGACCCCAGTCGAGAAGCTGATCGTCGAGTCCGTCGAGAGCGTCGATCACCGCAACCGTGTCGTAGTCGTCCTCGAGCGTCGCGGCGACGTCTTGCGCCCACGAGAACTCGGGCGTGTCGAGGTAGACGAACGCGCCGGTGTCGGCGATGTCGCGGGTGAGATCGCCGCTCGGCTGCCAGCCGTGACCCGCCTCACCGGTTCCGACCGGATTCTCGAAGTCGATCGCGTCGCCGCTGACCTGCTGGGACCAGTCCCAGAGCGTAAAGAAGGCCGCGTACCCCGAGTCGAACTCGCCGTTGCGTCCGACATCGTCGAGGCAGCCAGCGAAAACACTCGTCGCAAGAATTCCTGCGCCCCCCTGCAGCAGCGACCGTCGTGTCGAATTCATACCCGGAAATGCGCCCCCGCGAATAAAAGCATTATTATCCAGAACACCATTGTTATTAACTCGAGTTAGCTATTGGGTCCTCTGTTAGTAACACGAGGCGGTACCAAGAAACGACATGCGGTCGGGGGTCGCTATACGACCGTTACTCGGCGACGGACGCGGGTTCCCCGTCGGCGTACGTGCGGAGCTCCGCCGGATCGATGGGAAACACCGCCTCCGGCGTCCCTGCCGCCGCCCAGACGGTCTCGTACTCGAGGAGCGTCTCGTCGACGACGACCGGGACGGTCCGGTCGTGGCAAAACGGCGGGACGCCGCCGATCGACCAGCCGATCTCGTCGGCGATCCGATCGGGGTCGGCCATCGAGACGTCCGCCGGTTCGGTCCCGAACTCCGCACCCAGCGCCGACTCGCTCACCCGGTTTGCACCGCTCGTAACCGACACCACGAGCGAGCCGTCGATATCGAAGACGAGCGAACTGGCGATCTGACCGACGTCGCAGCCGACCGCGTCCGCCGCGTCCGCCGCCGTCTTCGTTCCTTCGGAAAACTCCTCGACGGCGGGATCGAAGCCGTACTCCTCGCGAGCGCGTTCGGCGAACACCGTTGCACGTGGATGCATCGGACTTCCGTTTCGATTGCGCGCGCAAAAGTATACCGCTGGCGCTTGGCGCACCTGTTCGGAAGATTCGTCGGCCGCTCGAGAACTCGTCGTGCTGACGGCCGGCGGGACGGTCACTCGAGCGAGACCTCGAGTCGAACGCCATCCCGGCGACAGTAGGCCGGGTGGTTCCCCGGATCGGCGTCGTGAACGACGTCGAACACGTCGAACCGCACTACCAGCCGCCCCGACTCGATCGTCGCCCGCAAGATCGGGCCACGATTCGTGACGACGACGTACGGCGGCGCTGGAACCGGCTGTGCCCGCAACGTAGCCCCCGTTGCCTCGACGGCGTCGGCGAGCACCACCGGGAGTTGCTCGAGCAGTCCGTTCGCCTCGAGAAGCGATCGGAGTCCGTCGGCGACCGCGTTCCGATCGGTCGTCCGGGCGGTATCCCAGGGTTCGGCCACCCGGTCCGCACAGTGGTCGACTCCCTCGATGATCGTGGGGTGCTCGTCCAGAATCCGACGTCGAGCGTCTCGAACGGGGTACGACACGGCCGAGAGTGCGAGCGGGAGTTACTAAGGTGTCTCGACTTCGCCTACGGTAGCGCTATCGCGATCGATCACGGCCCGCTGTACCGTCACTACTGCTGTCGACGTTTGACCGTCCCGACGTTCAGCGACTGCACGTGATCCAGTGCCGTCCGAACCGTCCGTCGCCACCTCGGCTCCGTTCGCTGCCGGTCCTCGAGTTCGCGTTGCAACCGTTCGTTCTCGGCCTCGAGATTTCGGGTGGTCGCCTCGAGACTGTTCACCCGGTCTTCCAGCCGGTATCGGCGTTTGCGCTGGGCCGCCAGGTCGGTTCGAAGCTGGTTTCGCTCCCGCTCGAGGGCGGTGGCGCGGTCGGCGAGGCGCTCGCGTTCGCGCTGGTCGTCGTCCACGAAGGGGGCGCGATCCGTTTCGGCGATCGACTCCTCGGTGAGGGCGTCCTCGTCGGTCTCACCCTCGTCGGCTTCGGGCTCGAGATAGCCGGTACCGATCGCGTTGACGACGGCTCCGGAGAGGAGGATCAGTCCGCCGAAGTACAGCCACGTCAACAGGAGGAGGATCGCACCGACCGCCCCTCCCCCGGAGTCGGCGGCGAGCGAGACGTACACCCGAAAGAGCGACTGCAGCGCCGTCCAGCCGACGGCCGCGACGACGACGCCGGGGATGACCTCACGACGGGAAACGTCGACGTCGGGAAAGTAGTAGTACATCGGATAGAACGCGAGACCGAGGATGACCACGAGCAGGAGCGACTGCAACACCCCGAATCCGGGAATCGACGGCAGGAAGGCGAACACGATACCGATGCCGGCCGCCGCGATCAGCGACCCGCCGATCGCGGCGAAGACGAGGAGCGCGTCGCGCAGTTGCTCGACGAACGAGTTCTCTTCCGCCGAGTCGTAGATCTCCGAGAACGCCGTGTCGAGTCCTCTGAAGATCTTCAGCGACCCCCACAGGAGGACGACAAGCCCGATCACCGACGATCCCGCCGTGGCGGGCGAATCCTCGAGGGACTCTTCGACCAACAGCTGGCCGCTCTCGGGGAGAAAGCCCTCGGTCGTCGTGGTGACCTGGGTCGCGAACTGTTCGTCGCCAGCGATGGTGACGAGGAAGAACACGAGGACGAGCAGCGGGATCAACGAGATGAACGCCTGGTACGCGATGCTCGCGGCCATGAACGGGACGTTCTTCGCCTGGATTCCGTTGACGACCGCCTTTCCGAACGAGAGGCCGTCCCGGAGATCGGTAGACATACGCAAACCAAGGGGGCTGAACGCTGTTAGCTGGTCGGCTTGCAACCCCCGTGTGGGTTTCCGTCACCGGTCGTCGCTACGATACCGGCCCGTCTTCGAGCACCGATTTCACCGATCCCCGGGCCGGCAGCGCCGCCATCGCTCCGTTCTCGGTGGTCGCCGTCGCGGCGACCGCGTTCGCGAACTCGAGGACGTCCTCGAGCGAGGAGCCGTCGCGCAACGCGGCGATCGAACCGGCGACGAACGCGTCACCCGCGCCCGTCGTATCGACGACGTCGACGTCGAACCCCGCGTGGGAAACCGAGGCTACGGCCGGTTTTGCGGACCACGGCGCGTCCGCGGCGGCGACCGCGATGGCACCGTCGCTTCCACGGGTGACGAAAACGGTGTGCGGACCGTTTCCGCGTTCGAGAACGGCTCGAGCGATCGATTCCGGTTTCGACGTCGACTCCGCCGTCGCGCCTCCGAATCCGATCGCCTCGAGTTCCTCGACGGTCGCCTTACAGACGTCGACGTGTCCGAGCGCCTCGCGACCGACGCGCGCAAACATTGCCTCGTCGGCCCAGAGTTCCGGTCTGTAATTCGGGTCGAACGAGGTCGTACAGCCCGCGTCGGCAGCGCGCTCGAGGAGATCGAGCGTCGCGTCGCGGGACGATCCGTCCGCGAGGGTGACGCCGCCGACGTGAACCCACTCGAGGGCCTCGAGCGTCGCGTCGTCGATTCGACCGGGCTCGAGTCGCGTGTCCGCGGTGTCGTCGCGATAGAACGTGAACTCGCGGTCGCCGGATTCGTCGTGGGTGACGAACGCGAGCGTCGTCTTCGCTTCGGCGTCGCGCTCGATGAAACGGTCCGGGAGCCACGCGTCATCGAGCGTGGTCTCGAGGAACCGGCCGAACGGATCAGCACCGACGCGGGTCCAGAACAGCGGCGTGCGCTCGAGGCGTGCGAGCGCGACGGCGACGTTCGCCGGCGCGCCGCCGGGTCGGCGGGAAAAGCCCGGCACGTCCTCGAGCGCGCCCGCTCGGTCGGGCAAGAAATCGATCAGCGTCTCGCCGGCGACGAGGACGTTTCGGGACATATCTCCGTTTTCCACGTCCACGAGGGTAGTCCGTTCGGTATTCGTTCACGATTCGTCGTCGCTAACAGACCATCAGAACAGTCAAATAGTATCTTTTTCAAAATATCAGCGATCATGACAAAACTCTCTCGACGGAAACTGCTCGTAACGGGTACGACCGGGCTCATCGTCGGCGGGGTCGGCTGTTTGAACGGGGACTCCGCGTCGGACGAGAGCGAACCCGATGATTCGGGGAACCGAAACGGCGGCGGAGAGTCCCTCGCGCCGCTCGCACGATGGATCTCGACCACGGCGGGATTGCGGCTGTTCTTTCTGTACACTGATCTCGAGACAGTTCGGACTCACGAAGCCGAACTCCCCGCCGAGACGGTCGACGAAATCTCGTTCGCGCCACACGGTGCGGGCGGCCGCGTCGTCGGCCGCATGGAAACGGAGCCGACATTCGAGTACGTCCTCGAGTTCGGTCCGTCGGGCGACGGCGGCCACTACGTGATGGGCGGCGAGTTCGACCTCGCCGGACTCGACCTCGGCGACCCTGTCGAGACGGTCGGTGAGTTCGAACACTTCGAGGGTGCGAGAGCCTCGATTGCCGCCTCGAGCGATACGCTAGTCGTTGTCGATCCCGACATCGGCGACATCGACGACGTACTGGCAGCGGGACTCGACGGGACGGATCGACGGGTGGACGGTAACGGGTCGTTCGGAACGGTGCTCGAGCACGTCGGTGACGGGACGCTCGCGTTCGGAATCGCTCCCGAATCCGCGGACGAAACCGCCGTGGGGCAATCGTGGTTGGTCGCCGCCGAGACGGCGACCTACACACGCGTCATGCTTGGCATAGACACATCCGGCGTGGGCGATGACCAATTGAAGTCACAGCTTGCTGACACCCAACCGTTCGATAGGCTCGACGAATTCTCGCTCGACATCGAGAGCGACACCGTCGCCGCGACTGGAACCCTTTCGACGAGCGACTTCCGATACACCGACTCCGTCTCGAAACGCCAGGCCGGGACCAGCAAACCGGTCCACGCGAACGTCTCGGTCGACGTCGAGACGGCAACGCAGTCGGTCACCGTCGAACTGACGTCGATCGGGGCCGGCCACGTCGAGGTCCGCGACAGTAGCGGGACGCGGGCGACGTTGACTCAGCAAGGCGAGGAAGCGACGCTCGAGTACGAAGTCGACGAATCAGAGACGGTTTCAGTGGTCGTTGTCGGCGGCGATGCGGAGTCAGTACTCCTGTCCGAACCGGTCGAGTTCTGACGGGGCGGCGGATCGTGGGCCTATAGAATGATGCTCTTCTCGCGCATCATCGCGTGGATGGAGGCGTCGAGGCCCTCGCGACCGATTCCCGAATCCTTGTTGCCGCCGAACGGAATGTCGCCGAGACCGTGGCTCGGCGCGCCGTTGATTCGAACCGCGCCGGCGTCGACGCGGTTCGCCACGTTCATCGCACGGTTGTGATCGCTCGTGAAGACGGCGGCGTCCAGCGCGAGATCGGAGCTGTTGGCGATATCGATGGCCTCATCTTCGTCCGCGAAGGTGGTGACGACGGCGACGGGTCCGAACTGCTCTTCGTCGACGATGCGGGCGTCGCGGGGGACGTTCGCGAGCAGCGTCGGTTCGAAGAACTGGTTTCCGAGTTCCTCGGGAACGCCCTCGGGTGCGCGGCGCTCGCCACCGCGCACGAGGTCGGCCCCCTTCTCCACGGCGTCCTCGACGAGTTCCTCGACCCAGTCGGCCTGATCTTCGCTGATGAGCGGCCCGAAGGCGGTGTTCTCGTCGAAGAGGTCGCCGGCTTGCCAGGCGTCCATCTGGCCGTCGATCAGATCCACGAGGTCGTCGTGGACCGATTCGTGGGCGAGGACGCGCGAGACGGCCGAACAGCGCTGGCCGGCGTACTTGAACGAGCCCTTGGCGCAGTTGCCCGCGACGTCGGTGAGGTCGGCGTCATCGAAGACGATCGCCGGCGCGTTGCCGCCAAGTTCCATGTGCAGGTTGACCATGCCGCTCTCGCGGGCGACGTGCTTGCCCGCACCCGAGGAGCCGGTCATCGCGATGGCGTTGACGCGGTCGTCGCCCGACAGGACGTCGCCGATCTCGCTCGCTTCGCCAGGGACGAAGTTGAACGCGCCGTCCGGAATGCCGTCGACGTCGGCGATGACGTCCGCCAGGATCGCCGCCGAGATTGGCGTCTTGCTCGCGGGCTTGAGCAGTACGCTGTTCCCCGCGGCGAGTGCAGGGGCAACCTGTAATGCCGTCGTGGCCAGCGGGTAATTGTACGGCGTGATACAGAGCACCGCACCGATCGGTTCGTGTTTGACGATCGCCTGCCAGCCCTCGTGGCCTTCCGTCGAGCCCTCGCGGTACTCGCCCTTGCTGACGATGTTGCGGGCCTCCTCGGCCGCGCGATCGAAGCGCTCCGCGGCCTGGCCGACCTCGCCGCGGGCCGACGAGATCGGTTTGCCGGCTTCGCGGACGATGACCTCCGTGAGTTCTTCCTCGCGCTCGCGAAGCCCGTCAGCGATCGTCTCGCACCACTTCGCTCGTTCGACGACCGTCGTCTCCCGCAGGTCGGGTTTGATTTCGTGGGCCGCCTCGAGCGCGGTGTGCGCTACGGCCGGATCCGCCGCGGCGACCTGCGCGAAGGTGCCGCCGTCAGCGAGATCCGAGACCGAAATGACGTCCTCCGTCTCGAGCCATTCCCCGTCGGCGTAGATCCGCTCTCTCCGCTGTGCGACTCTGGTTGCCATACGTACTCTTTCGTCGCCTACACTAAAAATGTTTACTCACTCTCGAAAAAACAACAGTTTGGTGGATGTCACCATTTGTCAATCGGTAGTACATGGCACCCCACAAATATAATAGCCAGATATACGAACAATAGTTTCGGTTCGCCTAAAGAAAGTTAACTCATGGGAAGACTTTAAGTGGGACGCGCGTGTATCTGTGATGTACGATGAGCACTCAAAAGACCGTCCGCCAACAGGCCGATGAGGTCGAGGGGAACGAACTTCGACTCGAGCAAGAGAAGGCCGGACAGATCGTCGACGCGCTGAACACGGAGCTGGCGAACGCGTACGTGCTGTACCATCAGCTCAAAAAGCACCACTGGGTCGTCGAGGGCGCGGAGTTCCTGCCGCTCCACGAGTTCCTCGAGGAAGCCTACGAACACGTCGAGGAAGGCGCAGACCACGTCGCCGAGCGTGCGCAGGCGCTTGGCGGGGTTCCCGTCTCCGGCCCGACGAACCTAGAGAACCGCGCGACCGTCGAGTTCGAGGGTGAGGACGTCTACGACGCCCGAACGATGTTCCAGAACGACCTCGAGATGTACGGCGACATCATCGAGTCGATGCGCGACAGCATCGAACTCGCGGAGAACCTGGGCGATCCCGCCACCTCAGAAATCCTGCGCGAGATCCTCGTCACGCTCGAGGAAGACGGCCACCACTTCGAACACTACCTCGAGGACGATACGCTGGTGCTCGAGGAAGCGACGAAGTAAGTCGGTATCGAATGAGGCGGTCGATTTTTTGCGGTGACGCGGTGTCCCGGTATCGCCCTGCGAACTCGTCGAAAAGAACGGAGTAGCTGTGCGTCGGGGACGCTCACCGCGGCTATCGCCCGAAACGAAAATAGCGAAGCGCAACCGCAAAACGCAGCCGACGTAGACGAACGCGTCGTCGCGAGACCCGCCAGTTCCGATCGCCGATGGGCCGCGTGCTCAGCGCTCGAGATCGATGGCGAAATCGGTCGCGATCCAGCCGTCGGTGTTGTCGTGTTCGGTAAAGACGATCTTGCCGGGGCGGGTCTCGTGACTGGTCACGACCGCCGCCGGCTCCTCGAATGTCTCGTCGGAATCGGGATCCTCCCGTTGGGCGGGTACGTCCATCAGGTGAAGTTAGGTAGGCCTAAATCTAAAAAGGTTTTGGTCGGCCTAAGTTTCTACGCCCGGAACGTATCACTCGTCTGTATGGTTTCTACTGCCGGATCCCAGGCAGTATGGCCACTATCATCATAGCGACTCCCCAACAGGGATCGTCGGTAGCGTCCGTGCAGCCTGCTCGAGGCTGTATCCGCGGCTACTGCGTTCGACGTAGAGCCGCTCGAGATAGCGTTCGGACGACACCGCCGCACGATCCGCCGACGCTCTCGAGGGCGTCCGGTTCGTCGCCTACAGCGACGACGGCCGACCGGTTCGCGTTCCGTCACTCGACGGTGACTCGTGCCGAGCCACCGGTCACCGTCACCTGATAGTAGCCGTCGGTCGGGATTTCGATGTCGAACGTCTCCTCGCCCTCGACGGTTTCGTCGAGGACGGGTCCGGAGTACGCCCTCGCCCCGTTCTCCTCGTCCTCCTCGTTTTCGGCGGTCGTTTCGAGGTCGTAGGTGATCCCGACCTCGACTTCGTCTCCGTCTTCGACGGTCACGGTCACCTCGAGTTCGTCGCCCTCATCGGCCTCGAAGGATTCCTTGTCCTCGTCCTCGAGTTCCGCGGTTAGTTCCTCGCTGTCTCCGAAGCCTCCGAACGCACAGCCTGCGAGCGAGGCCGTTGCGGTCGTCGCTGCGACGGTCACGAAGCGCCTTCGATTCATAGGCCGGAGTTCAACAACGATGTTGTTAACAGTATGGACACTATTCACTGACCGTGTTTTACCAGCTCACTACAAAAAGCGGCGGTCGCTTCCGGACGGCCGTGGCGAATCGTCACCGGCAATTTACTCGAGCGAGAGGCCGCGAATCTCCACGCTCTCGCCGTCTTCCACGCGACCGATCACCCGCCCGTCGGTCTCGGCGACTACCGCGTCGGCCGTCGCTTCGGGGACGGCGACGACGAAGCCGGTGCCCATGTTGAACGTGCGGTGCATCTCCTCGTCGGTCACGTTCCCTTCTCGCTGGATGAACTCGAAGACCGGCTGGGCCGGGAACGGATCCTCGATCACGTACTCGCGCTCGCCCATCCGGAGCAGGTTCGTCCAGCCGCCGCCCGTAACGTGGGCCGCGGCGCGAACGCCGTGCTCGCGCATCGACTCGAGCAGGTCGGTGTAGATCTCGGTCGGTCGGAGCAGTTCCTCGCCGATCGTTCGCTCCGGGTTCGGCGGGAACTCGTCGGTGTAGTCGTGCTCGCGCGTCACCGCCTCGCGGGCGAGCGTCAGTCCGTTCGAATGGACGCCGTTCGAAGCGAAACCGACGAGCACGTCGCCGACCCGAGCCTCGCCCTCGAGCACCTCGTCTTTCCCGGCCAGGCCGGCGCAGGTACCGGCGAGATCGAACCCGTTGACGACCTCGGGCATGACCGCGGTCTCGCCGCCGAGGAGGGTCATGCCGGACTTCTCGAGGCCGACCGCGAGCCCTTCGCCGATCTCGTTGGTGAGGTCGTCGCTCGGCTCGTCGACGGCGAGGTAGTCGACGAACGCGACGGGTTCGACGCCCGCGGCGACGAGGTCGTTGACGTTCATCGCGATGCAGTCGATGCCGATCGTCGAGAAGTCCGCGATCGCTTCCGCGACGAGGAGTTTCGTGCCGACGCCGTCGGTCGCCAGCGCGAGGTAGCGGTCGCCGATGTCGAGTAAGCCGGCGTACTCGGTCGTCAGGTCGCTGCCGAAGGCCTCGAGCAGCGCCGCCGTGGCGTCCTCGCTGGCCTCGATGTCGACCCCGGTATCGGCGTACGTGAGTCGCTCTTCGGTCCCGTCGCCCGCTGAATCGGTCATATCCCAACGACCTCCCGGAGCGAGCAAAAGGTCACCGGTCCCGGAGCGATTGCGTCCGGCCTAGACTTCGCTCACTCGGGGGACAAAGTGAGAGATCACATTGCAGCCATCTAGTGTTCGTTCTGAGATAAAAATCGGCAGTCCTCATTTCCCTACCGACAGCTCTCGGGCGAGAAATAGCGGCGGTGAAATCGAGGTACTAGGACAGACCGATGCCGAACAGCGAGTAGAATCCGATAGCCAGGAGTACACTCGCGCCGAATACGACCGCGAAGACGGGTTTGCTCCACTGGAGGACCGACTTTCCGTCGAGGGGGCCGAACGGAATCATGTTGAACGCGGCGAGGAACAGATTGATCAGGACGCCGAGATGGCCGATCGTCCCGAGGATGCCGGGGAACACCATGAGCGGGAAAAAGAGCACCGCGAGCAGGAGGTTCGTAACCGGTCCGGCGAGCGCGATGTGGCCGTTTTCCTGTTTCGTGATCCGACCCCGATGGTAGACGGCTCCCGGTGCAGCGAAGAGGAAGCCGACGAGCGCGCTCATGATCGCGAGGAACAGCATCTGGTAGTCCGCGCGGAACTCGGCGATCTGGCCGTACTCGATCGCGACGACCTTGTGGGCGAGTTCGTGCAACAGGAACGCGACGCCGACGGTGACGAAACTCAACCCGACCGCCAGCACGAACGTGATCGGATCCGTCCGTCCGAGGTGAATCGGTGCCAGCAGTAAGGCGAACGCGACCGAGAGCGTGATCCACGCCAGCGCGAGATCGAACAGTTCCTTGTCGCTGAAGCTCAACTCCGTTTCCGACCGCTGGCGTGTTCGAACGCTCATGCGAAGTACCCTCGAATCAGCTCGAGCGTGTTTTCGGCCCCGGTGAGGAGTTCGCCGAACAGCGCGTCGACGCCGCCGATCTCGGGTGCCAGCCACGGCAGTACCACGATCGGGAACAACAGGGTGGCGATCAGGCTTCCGATGTTGGTCAACGCCACGATCATGATGAGCCGGAACAGCGGGACGTCGAACATCTCGGCGAGAGCCTCACCCATCGGCCGCTCGGTGTCGCCGACGATCTCGTTGAGCGTCTGAATGTCCCGGACGTTGACGGCCCGGTGTTTGAGTTCGACGTAGCCGGCGAACCAGCCGGGGGCCAACAGCGGGTTGATGCTCGTCAGCCACGCGACCGCGCCGCCGACGCCGGCGCTGGTCCAGCGTGCGCCGGCGAGGCGGGCGAGCGTGAACGCGAAAAAGCCGTTGAACAGGAACCACGCGGCGAACAACTGGAGCAAGAAGGTGTCTTGTACGCCGGCCATAACCAACAGGAAGAAAAAGCCGACGAAGCCGATCATGATCAGGTAGCCGATGATCTTCACGGGGGAGAACCGACGCGTGGAGGCGGCTCCCGACAGGGACTCGAGGGAGGGAATTCCCGCCGGGTTCGCCAGGTGACGCTCGATCCCGGCCTTGTGTCCGGCACCGACGACGGCGACGACGTCGTAGCCCTGTTCGCGGAGTTCGTGGAGGTTGTGTGCGATGTACGAGTCGCGCTCGTCGATCAGGGCGTTCGCACCGCGCGGGCTGAATCGGCGGAACTCCTCCATCATCGCGGCGACGACGTCACCGTCGGTCATCTGCTCGATATCGATCTCGTCGATATCCTCGACGTCGCCGTTGGCGGTCTCGAGGAGGAGCCCGAATACGGCACCGAGAGCGACGCCGATGCCGAGGCCGGCGAGGATCCCGACCGTCCCGCGGATCGCGTAGACGCCGGCGCTCTCGAAGGTGTCGGCCGAGAGCGGTCCGACGAACGTCTCGGTCGCGACGAGGGCGAGACAGGCGGCGACCCCGAGCACGAGCCCTGCGAGTATCCGCAGCGAAAAGCCACTGAGCAGCCCGTCGGCCGATTCTCCGGCCGACTCGAGCGAGGGGAGCAAGAGCAGGCCGATGAGCGCACCGCCGATGGCACCGCCCATGCCCGCACCGACGTACTGGAACGTCGTCGGGTCGCTGATACCGAGCGAGAGCAGGTCTCCGAGTCCCAACAGCGGCGCGAGAAACGCGGCGAACAGCAGCCCGGCGAAGATCCCGGCAACGGCACCGAACGCGAGACCGATGGTCCGGGGGTCGGTAACGCCGAGGGCGAGTCCGCCGACCATTTTCAACTTCTCGGTAAAGGATAATCGCTGCCAGAACCGCTGAATCGTCACTTGAATGTCTCGGTCGACGAGCGCGACGCCGCTTCCGTTCCGTTCGGCGGCCTCGATGGCGGCGCGCATGTCCGCTCCGGGTTCGATATCGAAGCGGTCGCCGAGTCTCGACTGGACGTAAGAGAGCATCCAGTAGGCCAGAAACTGAAAAACGGTGTTCCCCGAGAGGAGGTCTTCCGCCTCGATATCCTCGGGCGTCCCGCCCTGCATCTGGTTGTATCGGCCCTCGTCGAGTTCGACGGCGACGATGTCAGGGTCCTCGCGATCGATCGTTTCGTGCACGTCGTCGACGCTCGCGTGCGAGACGTGTGCAGTCCCGAGCACGTGAACGGACCCCGCTCCGTCCGTTGGCGGCTTCGGGGGCTCCGGCACATCGGCGTCGCCTGCATCGCTCATTAGCGAATCAACTCGGTCGGGACTTTTACCAGTATCGAAGCCCGAAGAAATAACAATACGGCCGCGTTCCCGCTGTATATATACATGTCGCTCGCAGTCGCGTCGCTCCGACTCGAGCGAGCCGACGAGAAGTGTCCTTCCGATCGTCACGCCGTCGGTTACTCTCGGCCGCCTCCGGTTCCGGAGAGCGCCGAAATCGTCCGACGAATCCACTACACTGACTTACCGCCGACGGTATAGCACGACCGATGACTGATCTCATGGAAACGCTGATCGAGAACCGCGAGATGGTCCAGCCGAACCACGCAAACATGCTCGAGAGCGCCCACGGCGGAAACGTCATGAAGTGGATGGACGAGGTCGGTGCGATGTCCGCGATGCGGTTTTCCGGGCAAACCTGCGTCACCGCCCGCGTCGACCAGATGAACTTCGAACGACCGATTCCGGTCGGCGACACGGCCTACATTACGGCCTACGTGTACGATTCGGGCACCTCGAGCGTCCGGGTTCGATTGGTCACCGAACGCGAGGACCTGCGGACGCGAGAGCGCGAGAAGACAACCGAATCGTACTTCGTCTACGTCGCGATCGACGAGGACAACAGCCCGACGACGGTTCCCGAGTTGACCGTCAGCAGCAAGGAGGGCGAGCAGCTTCGAGCGCGTGCGCTCGAGGGAGAGAACGGAAACTGCTGACCAGCGAAGGGACTATCACTCGAATCGGATCGTCTCGCTTCCGGGGTCGATTGTGACGCGGCTTCCGATCGGAATCGGCGTCGTCGGCCACGTGTGTCCGAAGTCGACGTCGAAGACGATCGGTGCCTCTGGATTGTATCCGTTGAAGACGCTCGATATCGCCTCGCGCTGTCGTTCTCGATACCGTTCGCGCTGCTCCGGTGGGGTGTCTTCCAGGTGCGACCGCGCCGCCGGCCGGCCGACCAGGACGCCGTCGAAGCGCTCGAGGAGTCGCCGTTCCCCCAGCGCTCGAAGTACACCCGCGACCCAGGTGGGGGCCGGCAGCTCTTCCGACGTCTCGATCGCGAGGATCGCCCCCTCGAGGTCGTCTTCGTCGGGCAGGAATCGATCCGTAAGCAGACGCTGGTCGAGGCTCTCGAGACAGCCGCCCCAGACGCGTCCCTCGACGACGTCGTCACCGCCGGCCCACGTCCAGCCCGGGTTCGGTTCGGTCTCGCGTGGCTTCTCGAGCGACGTGGGATCGGCCCACTCGCCGGGCTCGTCGGTGAACTCGGCGGCCGGCTCGAGGCGGCCGAACGACTCCTCGAAGAACGCGCGACTGGTGTCGTCGATCGTGTGGTCGAAGAGCGACCCGTCCATCCCGAGTTCGACCATCACGGTCGGCCCGTAGTAGGAGACGATCCCGAGGTTCCACAGGAAGAGCGCGAGTTGCGTGTTGTCGCTGTAGCCGTAGAACCGGGTCGGGTTCTCCCGAAGCACGTCGGGATCGAGGTGCTCGAGGATCCGAATCTGATCGTTGCCGCCGATAACGCTGATGACGCCGCGGATATCGGGGTCGGCGAACGCGTTCATCACGTCCCGTGCGCGTTCCTCGGGGTGGTCGGCGAGGTACTCGCTCCCCTTCTGCGCGGTCGGGTACTCGACCGGTTCGAGATCGAACACCGACCGGAGGCGTTCCAGTCCGAGGTCGTACACGTGTGGGAACTCCGGCGCGGGGTTCGATGACGGAGCGACGACGGCGACCCGGTCACCGGGCTCGAGCGCGGGCGGGGTGACGAACTCGGTCATACGTCAATAAAATCACCAATCCCGTAACTCTCTTGCGGTGGAGCGCCGCCGCTTGTCGACGGAACCGATCCGAGAAACGAGTTCGGCGAAGAGCGCTGCTGGTCCGAAACTGCCGTTCAGTTCGGTTCGTCGTCGCTATTTGACAGCGGGTTGAACTCGGTCTCCGTGGCCTCCTCGAAGAAGGAACTCGCGGTGTCACGTGTGTCCGCAGCCGTCGCACCGATCAGCGCGCCGACTGCACCGCCGGTGCTCGCGGCATTCCGACCGAAGACGGCACCGACTGCGGCTCCGAGCGCTGCACCCATCGCGGCGTACCGTGACCGACACATGACGCGTTTGATTCGTGCTTTCATAGTAAGAACACAGTGACGGTCGCTGATAAGTATGTCTCTTGCATGTACAGTTTACAGCGCGAAGCGCCTGCAGAATAGTCGCGGGATAGTCCGCACCGGAACTGGCTGGATACGATTCGGGTGGGTCTCGGCCTACAGGATCGTCTCGATATCAGCGAGCGACTCGAGGACGTAGTCAGGTTGAACCTCCGCACCGTCGATATCGTCCCGATCCGTGATGCCGGTGAGCACGAGCGCGGTCGTCATGCCGGCCCGTTTCCCCAGCGCGATGTCGGTGTTGAGGCGGTCGCCGACGACGAGCGTTCGTTCGGGATCGCTCTCGAGGCGGTTCATCGCCGCCGCCGCGGCGACCGCAGAGGGTTTGCCGAGGATCGCGTCCGGCTCGCGGTCGGCGACGGCCTCCATCGCGGCGAGGATCGCTCCGGAGCCGGGGATCCGCCCGTCGTCGATCGGAATCGTCGTGTCGGGGTCGGTCCCGTAGAACGGAACTCCGTCCTCGAGCGCTCGCAGTGACTCCCAGAGCGTGCCGTAGGAGAAGGTCTCGTCGAACGAGCCGAGAACCACATCAGCGCTGTCGGGATCGTCCGTCAACTCGACGCTCGCGTCTTCGAGGATCGCCTCGAGTCGCTCGCTCCCGACGAGGTACACCCGCTCGTCGGGGTGGGTCGTCGCGAGATACGCCGCCGAAACCGTCGCCGAGGTGAGCACGGTCTCGGGATCGACGTCGATCCCGTGCGGTTCGAGTTGCTCGCCGTAGTGATCGCTGCCGCGCGTCGGATTGTTCGAGAACAGGAGTCGAGCGATGCCGGCGTCCTCGAGCGTCGAGAGCCCGTCGGTCACGTTCGGGAGCAACGCTTCGCCTCGAACGATGGTGCCGTCCACGTCGAGGATCGCCGCCTCGTAGTCGGTCATCGCTTACGGCTACGGCCGACCGACGATTGAGTGTTGGGATCGGTGCGACGGCAGTAGGGCGATCGGGTGTGCTGGTCCGCGACCGGGGCGCGGTGGAGTCGAGCGCGGCGGCTCGGTCACTCCGAGCGCTCGAGTTCGAGTTCCGCCGTGTCGATTCCCGCGGCGTCGGCTTGCTCGTTGGATTCGATCAGCCGCTCGAGTTTCGCTTCGAACTCGGCGTCGGAGAGTTCGCCGGCCGCGTAGCGCTCTTGCAGTTTCGTGACGGCATCGTGCGCGGTAGCCGCCTGATCGACCGTTTCCCCGGTGCTGGCCGCTTCGCCGTCGCCACTCCCCTCGGTACGCTGCGTGAGGTGCCAGATGAGAAACGTACTCACCACGAACAGCGCGGTGATCGCGACCGCGTACAGCGGCCCGGCTAACACTAATGCGGCGATGATCAGCACATCGGCGAGGACGAACTTGATCGCGAAGATCTCCGTGAGGGAGTAGCTCCTCCCACCGCTCTCACTGCCCATAGGTGCCTGTTGGACCGTGGTGGAAATAATTGTAGGGATCGGCTCTGAGCGAACCGCTCGCTGGGGCCTGCGGGTGCCGCCGCTCGGGCGGACGCGAGGTGGGAATTCTTATCCGCGAACCCGCCTTACGTCCGCCCATGACGCTCGAGGTCGAAGCCCCCGATCCGCCGGAACTGGAGTTCGTCGATCCGAACGAGTACGAGGACGCGACGATCAGCGCCGACGGTGCCGACGAGATCGACTACAGGCGCGAGGACCTCCAGGCGTTCCTCGAGGAGGGCGCGTGGGAGGAAGCCTTCGAGGAGTGGCTTGAGGACACTGACCTCGAGGAGCGAGAGTACGAGATCGCTCGCGATCTCGACCTCTTCGCCGGGTTCGACTTCTTCTGGGACGATTTCGCCGACAGGGTCGGCTACCACGCCCCCGGCATTCCGGAGGACTGGCAGACTCGAGAGTACCATCCCGAACTCGACACGTGGGGAACCGTCTCCTCGATCAACGCCGAACTGACCGAGTTCGGCCAGATCGTTTCAGTGCTCCTCAAAGCGGAGTACATCGACTGGGAGGCGCAGTACGAACCGCCGGAGGATCTGCCGGACTTCGATTGATGACCGCCCTCGAGTGAGCGACGGGCTACGAACCCGGTCGAAGCAGCGACTGATCGGCGACCGCGACGACTCCCTGGGAACCGAGTCTACCCACGGGCAACCGCGATATTTCTCGTGGACCGCCACAGTTCGGGCTGCCCTCGAGCGAGTCGATCGTCTCCGCCTCGCGGACACCGATCCACGAGGGGGCGCAAACGAAGCGGTCCACGAACGAAACTGTCCGTCGCACTCGTGGTGACCGTCGTCGACGAGACGCCGGCGGTTCTGTTCACCACGAAAAGAGTTAACATGTATCAGTACCTACGCACGCTCATGGCACTCGCTGAGCCGCTCGAGTACGAGTGCGTCGCGTGTGGTCGTCGAGAGACGGTCTCGGACGCGCTCGTGAGCACCTGTCGGCGATGCGGGGGCGAGATGCGAAACGTCGAGTTGATCCGGGAGTAGTCGAGTCGTCGTCCGTCGCGTCTACAGCCCTGCGAGCGGCGTCTTCGAGTTTTTGCTACCGCTCGTGGATTTCCGAAGAGCTACTCGACGGTCGATCTCGGCAGGTTCGTCGCGGATTAGCGATCGACCGCAACCGCGACGCCGAGCAGAACGAGGCCGACCACGACCGCGGCGGCACCCACCAGTCCGGCACCGGTGAGCGCGAGCGCGCCACCCGTCACGACGCCGGCCCCGCCACCGCCAGCAACGATCGGGGAAAGGGCCGTCAGCCCGTCGCTCCCGCCGTCCCGGGCAGCGTCGGGCGTTCGTTCCCGGAGAACCGCGAGCTCCGACCGGATCTCCTCGAGGTCGTCATCCCGACTCGACCGCGTGGCTCCCATCCGTGACTCGAGGGCAGTCAACCGTTCGTCGACCGCTGTGAGTCGGGTTCTGATCGAATCGACGGCGGATTCGTCGGGGACTCCCTCGAGCGTCGTCGCGAGATCGTCGATATCGGTCGTGAGTGACTCGAAACGAGCGTCGTACTCCTCGAGACGGGCGGCCTGTTCTTCGAGGCGAGAGGTGTGATCGCTCGTCCGCTCGTCGAGCCGACCGGTACGGTCGCCGAGGTCGTCAGCGTCGCGGGCGAGGTCGGTAGTGTCGTCCGCGAGATCATCGATGCGATCAACCGCGTCCTCGAGACGGCGCTCGAGGTCGTCCGGAATCGTCTCGACGTCGCGCTCGAGCGACGCGACCGTCTCGGTGACCCGTTCGACGTCGGTTTCGACCGCTCCGACGGCTTCGCTCACCTCGTCGAGCCGGGACTCGATATCGGCCGAACGGCCATCGACGTCATCGAAGCGCGTTTCGAGCGCGTCGGTCTCCGCCGCGAACTCCGTTCGAAGATCACCGAGGTCCGCCGTCACCGATTCGACCGCGTCGCGGGTGTCCGCGAGCGAGTCGGATAGCGCCACAACGGTCTCGTCGTCGGCGCTCCCCGCTTCGAGGCGCTCGGTCGTCCCCTCGAGTTCGGTTAGTCTGTCGTCGATCGCCGCAGCGGCCTCGTCGAGTCGTCTCTCGAGGTCGCTTGTCGTTTCCTCGAAGCGCGTTTCGAGGCCCTCCGCCGTCTCGTCAAGTCGATCCTCGAGCATCTCTTCGAACGCGTGTACTGTCTCCTCGAGATCGTCGATATCGCTTTCGACCGTCTCGAGGTGGACCGTAATCTCGTCGACCGATTCCGCGGACGCCGCCCGCTCTTCGACCCCGGCCACCGTCTCCGAGAGGGCCGACATCGCGCCGTCGAGCGAACCGAGTTCCGTCTCGAGGGCCGCAAGATCGTCCTCGACGGCCGAAACTCGCTCGTCGTCGGCCGTCATCGACTCGAGTTCGTCGATCGTTTCGCCGATGCTCTCGAGTCGGTTCTCGAGCGCGTCGGAACGGGCGCTCGCGGAGTTACGGACGTCGGTCAGATCGTCGTCCAGGGTCTCGACGCGGTCGTCCGTCGAGGCGAGGTCCGCTTCGATCGCCTCGATATCTGCGGTAGTCGTCTCGATTTGCCCGCCGAGGTCGGCGACCCGCTCGTCGAAACTGTCTGTCTCGGCCTCGATCCGTTCCTCGATCTCGTCGAGTCGATCATCGGCCGTCTCGAGTTCGTCCTCGACGACGCCGATTTCGTCCGCGATCGTCGTCTCGAGAGCGTCGATCTCGTCCTCCAGTTCACCCTCGACGGTACCGACTTCGTGCTTCAGTTCGCTCTCGACGGTGCTGATTTCGTCCGCGAGCCGATCGCGTTCGTCGTCGGCCTGCTCGGCGCGCTTATCGGCGCGATTCGAGACGGAACCGATCCGGGTCGCCTGTTCCTCGAGTCGACCGGCGAGTCCCGTGATCCGGGTCTCGATCCGTTCGACGTCCTCGTTGATCCCCTCGAACCCGTCGTCGAGCCGCGAGACGGTCTCCGTGAGGGCTTCGAGGTCGGCTGCTGACGCGGTTTCCGCCTCGAGTTCACCGAGCGCCGTTTGGACCCTCTCGAGGCGATCGTCCAACGCGTTCGTGCGATCGGTCACGCCCTCGAGATCGGACGCGAGGTCGCCGAGTCGGTTCTCGAGCGCCGTTCGCTCGTCCGCCGTCGTCTCCTCGAGATCTGCAACCCGCTGGGCATCGGCGGTTTGGGCCTCGATGTACTCCAGTTCCTCGACGGCCGACTCGAGGTCGGTCCGAACCGATTGGATCTCCTCGTCACGGTTGGCGAGTCGATCGAATAGCTGTTCGATGGCGTCGTCCGCTCGGGCGTGCGCCGCGTCGCCGCCGCCGCCGAGCGCGTCGTCGTCGAAGGTTAGCGCCGTCTGTTCGTCCGCACCGCCGATCTCGATCGCGGACGAGGGTGGGCCACCACCGTCGCCGGTACTGTCATCCGCGTCGGATGCCGACCACGTGACGTCCTCGTAGGCGTCGACGTCGTCCTCGGCCGCTGCGAGCGCCCCCCTGGCAGCGCTCGCAGCGGGATCGTCCGCGAGCCGAACCTCGCGGACCGAGAACGGGAGCGCTACCGCGTCGAATCGACCGCCGAGAAGGAACTCGAGGCCGTCGACCGCGCCCGATCCGGCGACTGCGATGGGGATCGCCATCCCCTGCTGGACGTCGTTCTCGTCGGCTTCGGTTTCGATCGCCTCGGTGATCTCGCCGATTAGCGCGTCGTACGCCTGCGCGAGCGCGCTCTCGATCCCGCCCGTCGCCGCGTCGGGATCGAGCGCGAACTCCTCGAGGACGGTCGCGACCTGCGTCCGCTCGCGGCCGGTTTCGGTTGCGGCCCGCTCGACCACCCACTCGCTGCCCTTCGCGAGCGAGAAGGCCAGCGCGGGCACGCCGTAGTAGGAGAGCGCGACGCTCGTCGTCTGGATTCCGAGGCAGATGCCGAGTCCGGTGTAGTTGTCCGCAACGAACTGGTCGTAAACGACGGCGAACCCTCTGCTAATCGGCGTCGATTCGACCCCGCGGTCGACGAGGACCGACTCGACGGTCTCGCGGTGGGCGTCGGTCGGCTCCGCCGCGTCGACCAGCGTCCCCGGCGTCGTATAACAGAGTCGTCCGTCCGCCGGTTCGACGCGCTCGAGGACGTCGTCGATCAACGCCTCGAGCGCCGGTTCGGTGTATCCCTCGACGGTGAGGACACCGCTCGAGAACAGCGATACCGGATCGCCGTCTGCGGCGTCGGAAACGGCGCTCGCGGTCGGTCCGACGGCGTACCTCTTCCCGCCATGTTCGACGAACAGTCCGTCGCCCGTTCGGTCGTCTACCAGCCCTGCACTCCGCTCGCCGTCGGCCGACTCGAGTGTTTCCTCGTCGGTCGCAGTCACGACCGGCGGTACCGACTCGATCGTCACCTCGTCCGACGTGCCGGCGGCCGCCCGGAGTGCTCCCGGTCCGATATCGAGGCCGTATCCCATGACAACCGGAACTCGGACGTCCCTCTTTGCGCTTTGGTCCCGAATACCAGAAGTGAAAATTAGCGTCGGGTGGCGAAGCGTACGCGTTCGGGTGCGGTCAATCGGCCGGGTTCGGATCCGCGAGCGTTTCGCCGACGACGACCGGGTCGTCGACGGACAGCGTCTCGTTCCACGACGATTCCGGGACGTGCGTGTTGACCATCAGTCGGAAGTAGTGATCGAACCACGCCTCCCCGGCCCATTCGGGAAGGGTCGCCCGGCGACGCTCGACGAACGTTTCCCGGAAGCCCTCGGTCTCCTCGCCCGTGTCGGGGTCCCGCGTCGGAACGACGCACCGCTGGCACGGATTGACGCCGCGTAGCGCGACCGCCCCGATCTCGAAGGGGACGACCCGCCCGGGCGCGTCGTAGAGCCGGTCTTCCCAGAACGCGGGCGCGTCGTCCACGACGAGGTTCGGCCGCAGCCGACGACACAACTCGGCGGCGTCGATGTCGTCGTACCACGAGGCGACCGCTTCGAGCGTGCCCGTGCTGATGACGGTCGGTCCCGACGCGTCCGTATCGTCGGGAAAACCGCCCTCGTCGTCGCGGACGACCGCCACCCCGTAGCCGAAGTACTCCGAGAGCCACGTGGCGAAGCAGTCCCGATCGAGTTCGAGGTGGAACGTGTGCGTTTCGTCGCTGTCAGCCTCGCCGACCGTGACCGTCTCGCGCTCGAGGTCGTACGCGGCCTCGAGTCCGTGGATCCGCCGCTCTCGCTTGCCGTTGACGTATCTGGTCTCCGACTCGATTGCCGCCGATTCGCCCGACGACTGCTCGACGATCGCGTACCGTCGGTCCCACGTCAACCCGCCGTTATCGACGATTTCGGCTTCGGGGACGGATACCGCATCGAGGGACTTGATCGGATGCACGCGAATGCGCTGGAGGTGGGGCATTGTGCATGCTGTCGCCGCGCCGACGCATATGTGTATCCGTTCGCGCGATTCGTGTTGCGATCGCAAACGGATCGGTGCGATCCGGTGTGGCCTGCGACGGGCGTGAGCAGAGCGCACACCGTTTCGGCTGACGCGTCGAGAGGTGTCGATAGTTGCCGATCTTCCACCAGAGACGGCTCCCCTGCCGCCGTTCGAGGACACATTTTTTATCGCTCGAAATCGTCAGGGTAACCGAAATGTCCGCCGAGAATCCCCTCGTCGACGTCGTCGACAATCTCGTCTACGAACCGACACAGGTTCACGAGCACGGCATCGATCTGACGGTCAGCGCGATCTATCGCGTCGCCGGCCCCGGCAGCCTCGACTTCGGGGGTGACGAACTCGAGGACGCCGACCTCGAGCCGGTTCCCACCGACCTCCGCGACCCGGACGACGAGTTCGGCTGGTGGAACCTGGAGGGCGGCCAGTACGTCATCCAGCACAACGAGTTCCTGACCGATCTCGAGGAACCCGCACAGCTTCAGCCGCGAAACGAACTGTTGGCTCGCGGCGGCTCGCACCCGTCGGTGCTGGTCGCCTCGCACCTGCCGTTGATGCCGCTGACCGTCGCCGACGGCGGGTTGCGGATCAAGGAGAACGCACGGGTGTCGACGCTGATCCCGACCGGCGCGCGGAGCGCTCGGACCGAGTAACTCCGTCAGAACAATCGATAGGCCCCGCCGTGCGATGTCCAAGCTCGGGCCGTAGGCCGCGTCGTCAGCGACCTTGGTACTCGGGATCGCGGTCCTCGAAGAAGGCGGTGACGCCCTCCTCGTGGTCGTCCGTGTCGAATGCGAGCCCCTGCGCGATCGCTTCGTCGGTCAGCGCCTGCTCGAGCGATTTCTCTACGCCCTCGCCGATCAGTCGGTTCGCGTGACGGAGTGCGACCGGGGGTCCGGAGACGATCTTCTCGACGAAGGCCTCGACTTCCGCGTCGAACTCGTCGTCGTCGTAGACGTGATTCACGAGGCCGAGATCGTCCGCGCGGTCGGCACCGATGATGTCGCCGGTCAACACGAGTTCCTTGGCGACGTTCTCGCCGACGACGCGCGGCAGCAGGTATGAGGTGCCGGCGTCGACGCTCAGGCCGACCTGTCGGAAGACGAAGCCGAAGGCCGCCCGTTCGCTGGCGAGTTGGATGTCACAGGCGAGCGCGAGGTTCGCCCCCGCGCCGACGGCGGCCCCGTCGACCAGCGCGATCGTCGGCACCGGGAACTTCACCAGTCGCGTTATCAGTTCGTTCGACGAGCGCTCGAGGCGGCGAACCTGCTCGTCGGCCGGAATATCGTTCTCGATGCCCGCGACCATCCGCTCGATGTCGCCGCCGGCGGAAAACGAGCCACCGGAGCCCTCGAGGATCACACAGCGGGCGTCGCTGCCCTCGATCTCCTCGAGCGCCTCCAGGATGCCGGTGCTGATCGCCGCGGAGAGGGCGTTACGGCGATCAGGTTGGTCGAGCGTGATCGTCGCGGGACCGTCGGCCTCGATCTCGAGGCGGACTGCTTCGCCGAGCGCCATTATGTCGCCCCCGTCTCTTCCTCGCGGAGTTTGAACTTCTGGACCTTTCCGGTCGTCGTCCGCGGGAGTTCCTCGACGAACTCGACCTCGCGCGGGTGTTTGTACTCGGCGAGGCTGGTCAGGCAGTACTCCCTGATCTCGTCGGCCGTCACGTCTGCGTCGGGTCTCGGAACGATGAAGGCCTTGATGGTCTCGCCCCGGCGCTCGTCCGGAATGCCGGCGACGGCGGCGTCGGCGACGGCCTCGTGCTCGAAGAGCAACTCCTCGACCTCGCGCGGATAGACGTTGTAGCCGCCCGTGACGATCATGTGTTTCTCGCGGTCGACGACGTAGAAGAAGCCGTCCTCGTCGTGGTAGCCGATATCGCCGGTGTGGAACCACCGTCGGCCGCCCTCCTCGGTGAACGCCTCCTCGTTGGCCTCGGGCAGGCCGTAGTAGCCTTTCATCACGTTGGGGCCGGCGACGACGATCTCGCCGGTGATCTCGTGGAGGTCGGCCTCGTCCTCGTCGAGCGGTCCTCTCTCGACCGGCGGGACTTCCTCGAAGTCGCCGCCCGAACGGTCGGCGGAGCTTCGTTTCGCGCTATCGACGACCTTCGAGTCGACCCCCGGAACGGTCTTGCCGATGCTGCCGATGCGTCGCCCTTCGATCGGGCTGTTGAAGTGGGTGATCGGACTCGTCTCGGTCAGGCCGTATCCCTCGTAGATCGTCGGCTCGTACAGCTCCTCGAACCGGCGCAGGACCTCGACCGGAATGCCCGATCCGCCGACACCGCACAGCCGCAGCGACGACAGATCGAACGCCTCGGCGTCGGGCTGGTTGATGACGTCGTTGTACATCGCGGGCACGCCGTGCATCAGCGTGAGTTGCTCGTCCTCGATGAGCGAGACCGCCTCCTGAGCGTCCCACGAGGCCATCGGGTAGTAGGCTCCGCCGTTGAACAGCGTCGAGTTCATCACGACGGTCATCCCGTAGATGTGGAACAGCGGGAGCACGCCGAGCTGTTTGTCGTCTTCACGGATCCCGTCCGGGATCAGTTCCGACGCGGCGTTCGCGTTCGACGTGAGGTTCGCGTGGGTGAGCTGGACGCCCTTCGGCTGACCCGTCGTCCCCGAGGTGTACGGCTGGACGGCGACGTCGTCGTCGGCCCGATCGACGATGTCGGGATCGCCCGGCTCGAGGAATTCCTCGAGCGCGATCGCACCCTCCGCGTCGCCACCAACGCTCACGATATGTTCGACGCTCGTCTCGTCCTGTACCTCTGCGACGAACGGAACGAGATCGGCCAGCGCGACGACCACTTTGGCCTCGCTGTCTCCGAGCAGGTGGCCGATCTCACGCGCCTTGTACTGGGGGTTCATCGGGACGACGGTCCCGCCGGCCCGCAGCGTCCCGTGGAAGGCGATCAGAAACGGCGGAACGTTCGGCAGATAGATCGCAACCCGATCATCCGCCCCCACCCCTCGTTCCTCGAGCGCAGCGGCGAAGGCCCCAGTTTGCCCCCAGAACTCCTCGTAGCTCGTTTCAGACCCCTGATACCCGATCGCGGTATTCTCGCCGTGCGCCTCGACGGCGGCCGCGATATTAGTGACAATATTTGTCATACTCCGAGCAATACGTTTCCGTGTGTCGTGAAAAAGATTACCAATATACGAGGGGACTGTCCAATCTTCGAGAACCAGCCGACGCGAGCGAAGACGGTCGATCGATCGCCGTGATCGTCGTGAGTACGAGCGCGAATCGCCGATCGCGATCGGATCGTTACTCGAGCGGGCTGAAGAGTTCGACTCGTAGCTGTCGGAACCCTCGACGAACGCCGCGCGGGCGTATGCGAGTCCGATCGTGGTCGGTTCCGTACGACTGGACAGTCGGTCGCTTCGACGATGGGCCAGCCGTCGACGGTCGGCTGATCAGCGCTCGTCGAAGAGCTGCCCGGGTTCGAGGTCGACGAGCGGGCCGACGGGGTCTCCGGTCACCGCGTACCGGTAGAGTGCGGCGCGGATGATCATACCGAGAACCTGCGTGACGACGATGGTCGCGACGAGGAGCAGGCCGCCGAGTACGCCTGCGACGAACGCGGTGGGACCCGTCGCGAAGAGATAGGCGTACACGAGCAAACAGACGCCGAGCAGGCTCACTGGGAGCAGTGCCAGCCCGATCCCGATCGTGGCGGTGAGGCTTTCGCCCCACGTTCGAGAGAACGCGTCGCCGCTCTTTCGCAGGTCGGATCGGAGCGATCCCGTCCGGTCCGTGACGATCACCGGGACGATGAAGAACGTCAGAAGCGCCCACCCCAAATCGAGAACGGACCTCGTGAGCGTACCGACGCCGGGGACGTTGTCCTCGGCGATGTAGAGGACGGTTCCGATCGTCGCGGAGACGAGTCCCCACTTCACGATCGCGGTGCGGGCCTCCCAGGCAGCGGCCACCCCCTCGCTCACCGACGTCTCCTCGCCGGCGAACTGCCGCGTCGCGCAGTGGACCACCGCGGCGTTGAAGAAAATCCCAACGCCGGAGGAAACCGCGAGCGCGACGAATAGTACGCCGTACCGAACGAGACTGCTCGTAAACAGCGCACCGACGAGTTCGTAGCGGAGGATCGCGACGGCGAGAACCGCGTACGCACTCCCGACCGCGGCGAGACTCAGCAGGGGAAGGACCGCGAGTCGTGGGCGCTTCCGAAACACGTCGAGGCTGGCGTTAGTAACCGCCACACCGTCTCGAAACCGTCCGGTCATATTCCACACTATTCGTACTGGACAGATAGTTTTATTGGCTATTTGACGTTCGGTGGCGGCGAATATCGATCGGACGCGATTCGAGGCTATATACGTCGGTAACCCTAACGTCCGGTTCCGATGTACCAGGACGTTCTTATCCCGACGGACGGGAGCGACGGGACCCGCCAATCGATCTCTCACGGCCTGACGATCGCGGATCGCTTCGATGCGACGATTCACGCCCTGTCGGTCGTGCCGGAGGGGCCACTCGGCACGCTCCAGAACGGCACGGCGACACCCGCCGCCTACCGGGCGGTCGAACGCATCGAGTCCGAAGCGACTCGAGAGGGGATCGAGACCGTGACGGCGGTCGAGCGAGGGGTTCCCCACGAGGAAATCCTCGAGTACGCCGACGAACACGATATCGACATGATCGTCATGGGGACGCAGGGACGGACCGGTCTCGACCGGGTCCTCGTCGGTAGCGTGACCGAACGGGTCGTCCGCATGGCTGACGTGCCGGTCGTGACCGTTCGCCTGACCGACGACATCCGGATCGAAGACGCCGAAGAAGCCGAGAAGATCGCTCGAGAGGCGCTCGCAGCCGAGGAGACGGGGATCGACGCGGGGGATCTTACCGTCCTCGAGGACCCGCATCGAACTAGCGCCTCCTGGATCGTTCCCCTCGAGACCGATTCGAAAACCGTCCACGTCCACGTCGACGCGCTCACAGGCGAGACGCGAGTCGCCAGACGCGATTCGTAGCAATACGATAATGATACCCGTCTCGTAGGCTCCCCGAAACGCGACTCCCTCGCCCGTTCTGCCGGCTCTCTTTATCTCGTTTCCCCTCAACTGAACGACTCGCGTCCGGAGCGTCCTCGGAAGGGGACCGTCCGCCGGTCGCTTCCGAACCCAGCGATCTACGAACTGATCTCCCGCTGTTAACCCCAGCCAACAGTCCAGTAGCCTCTACCATCGATACTACAGGAGTAACCACCTCGCTCCAATATTCAATTTGAGTGGACAACGGTAGTACAGACTTTTGGTCCGATTCGAGGTTGGCGACCACTACGAGGTCAGATACGTGAACAGACGAACGCTTTTGAAAGGAGTCGCCGTCGGAGGTATCGTCCCGGCCGCACACGTCGGAACTGCATCAGTCGAAAACGACACTGCAACAGCCAGCGATGACGGTGGAGCGGTTGACGACAGCGCTGCGACGGCCGACACCGACGACGCGCCGGTCTCCGTCCGGATCGTCGAGATTCCGGAGACGATCTCGAGCGGAGCGCTGCTCGAGTGGACCGTCGAAGTCGAGAACCCGACCGATCGGACCGTCAGACCGACCGTCGAGTACTTCGTCGACGACGAGTCGGCCGGGAACGTGACGCTGACGATCGAACCCGGAGAGACGGAACGCCCCTTCCCGGCGAGTTACCGGACCGAACCCGTCGCACAGGACGGGAACGTGACCGTCCGGGTCGAAGCCAACGGCGACTCGGACGAACGGACGGTGACGCTCCTCGGGGTCGACGAACTGAACGAGGGGTTGCGCTTTCCCGAACGAGATCCGAGCGTTCAACCCGGGACGACGGTCCACTTCGAGGTGGGCACTGTCGATCCCGACGCGACGCAGACGACCACCTGGTGGGTCGACGGCGAGAACGTCGGCGACACGCTGACGGATCCGTGGCAGGGCGTCTACTACGCGGAGCAAAACGCACAGTTCTGGCAGGAGACCTTCGAGACCGAGGGCACCGTCGACGTCGTCGCCGGGGTCGAGGTCGACGGCGAGCAGTACCGCGCGAGCTGGACCGTCACCGTCACGCCGGACGGTCTCGTCGATCCCAGTATCGACGCTGCGAGACCGGCGGCCGGGATCCTCGAGGTCGATCCCGACGAGACGACCACCCTCGAAATCGACGTTACCGATCCCGACGGGAACCTCGACCGCGTCGTCTGGTGGCTCAGTCAGGCCGACGTCATTCTCGGCGAAAGCACCGTCACGGGGACGACGGACACGGCATCGCTCACCGTCGATGGAGGACTCTGTCACACCTGTCAGATCATCCCGTGGGTGATCACGGCCGACGGGACGTTCACGTCCGACGTGGTCTGGATGGTCGACGACCTCGGCACCGACGCTGAGGTCCCCGACATCGGTGACGGAGAGCCGGGGTCCGGTCCTGACGCCGACGAACCAGACGAGATGGATGACGGAACACCCGGAAAGAAAACCGACAAATCTGGCGACGGCCACACGACCACGAAGTCGACCGATTCCACGGCCGACAGCACGTGCTCGAGGTGAACGGCACTGCGGGGCCGCCGGACGTCGGGTCCGTTTTCGGTCGGTGGAAGCTTCGTCGGCGACGGTTCGATATCGGTTGACGGCCGGTCGGCTGTCGATGTTCGATGGGACGGTCGGGCGTTCCTGGCGGTGTGAGAAACCGATCGGTCACGAGGCAGGCGTCGCTCGAACCCTCGAGTGACGTCGGTCCCGCAGAATCGACTCGCGGTCGCTCGATCCGCGGCGCGTCGTTCCGAAACGGTCGTTCGAGACGAGAATGTTCGCGTGATACTCAAGCCCTTTCGCAACAGAACTTTTGCTAGTTCCTTACCTATTCACACTAATGGGCGAATCAGAATCGGTAACGCTCCCCGAAATATTCGATGATCTAACTGTCGGGATTATCGTGCACGATCCACAAACAGGTGAAATCCTCGACGTGAACGATCAGATAGAACAGCTGTACGGACACTCCAGTGCAGTGATTCGGGAGATGAACGTAGAAGATTTCACCGCACCTTCGACAAGATTTTCCCAAAACGAGGCGGTTCGTCTGATCCAGGCCGCTGCTAATGGCGATCCACAGACGTTCGAATGGCGCGTCGAGCGCGTGAACGGTGAACTGCTGTGGGTCTGTGCCCATCTCAAACGGACGACGATCGACGCAACCCCGGTCGTCATCGCAGAAATCCGCGACATAACCAGATACAAGGCTCGGGAGCGCCGGTTACGCCTTTTGAGCAGGGTGGTTCGACACAACCTCCGAAACGAGACGAACCTTCTTATGGGATACGCCGATCGTATCCAATCCGCGATCAAAGAGGATACGTTCGAAACGGAGATCGGGACGATCCTGGATATCGCCGCCGAAATCGGGTCGTTGAGCGACTCGATCCGCCAGATCGAGGAAATCGCGGAACCTAGCGCGACGCAGCGCCATCCGATGAACATCGGCGACGTCGTCCGAGAACAAGTCAAAGAGGGGCGATCCGAGTATCCGAAGGCCGATCTGACCGTCGATGTCCGGTCGGAGGTCCACGTGAACGCGGATCGCGCACTCCACTACGCGATCAGACACGCCATCGAGAACGCCATTGTCCACAACGATCGCGAGACTCCGTCCGTAACGGTGGTTATCACCGAGGATGCGAATGCCGGCCAGGGAGAGATTCGGTTCATCGATAACGGGCCGTTCATTCCCGAGATCGAAATCGACGCACTCGACGACGAAGTACCGACGAGTAGCACCTATCACGGCTCCGGCGTCGGTCTCTGGGTGATGAAGTGGTGCGTCGACTCCCTCGGCGGTGAACTCTCCTTCGAGCGACGCTCCCCGCGGGGAAACGTCGTCCGCTTTTTACTCCCGCAAGCCAGTGCTGCCGAGCGGCCGTCGTAACTGCTCCTCGATCGTGATTCTCGCCTCGAGGCACTGTTCGCAGGTGCTGCACTCGAGCGGCGTGGATGGCATTCCTCGAGATCGTCGGGAACGCGCGTTCGATCTCGAGTCTGACCGGTCGTAGGGACAACGGGCGTAGCGGGCGTCGCTTCGAGACAGGCACGCCGCGATAGCGGCTTCAGTGGCGGCCGGCAACGCCGACCTGAAAGGATTCGAGCGGGGAAGGAGAGCGGAGAACTACTCATACAGATAGTTGAACAGGGCGATCATCACCGCGATCCCGACCAAGAACGGAACTGCCACGAGGGTATCCGTGATCGATCCCCGTGGACTAAACCAGGCGCTGATGGTGAAGTGAACCCACCACATCGACAGAAAGACGAGGAGCACCACCAGAGTCGCCTGAAGCAGCATAATCAGGTAGATTACCTGTTGCTCGAACCCTCCCGCACGAAACCGCAACTTGTAGCCCGACTGGTCGGTAGTCATGTCGTGTCAACGACGTTAGACGATATTAAACGTTATCGAAATCATGATAGTCATGTATTCTCTCAAAAGCAGCGATCGCGTTTACCTGTCGTCCGCGCATTCGAGAGAGAAACGACGCGACACGGACGACCTACCGACCCGACGAAATCGAGCCGACGTTATAACGATCGAACGGTCGAAACGCGGCCGTGGATGGGTGGTTGAGCGACCCCCGCGGCTCGTCCTCGTCGCGTTCGACGTCGCCGGGATCGAACAGCCGGTCGCACGGTGTCGCGGACAGTAGTCACCTCGTCCTGACGGCCGCGCCGAGCGCCGGCGACGAGGAGGTCGTCACGCGAAACACCCTGCACTGTCAGAAGGGGCGTTGAACAAGCGGTTCGGATATCGGGAACGATCGGTTCCCAAAAGCGCCAATACCCGTCGGTAGAGGTTTTGAGTCCGAGAATATAAGCCAGGGCAGGGATTTGAACCCCGGGAGTCTCGATTACAAGTCGAGTGCATGAACCCCCCATGCTCCCCTGGCGCAGTTTTCGATTAGCCGTCCTCCTTTGAATGTGTATCGTTTTCGGACGCCCCCTCGTCCTCGAGCGAGCGCTCCATCGCGACCCGGTAGGTGTCGTACCCCTGTCGCCTGTAAAACCGCCGCGCGTCCTCGTTTTCGGCCATCACCTCGAGGATCATCACGTCCGCGCCCTGTTCACGGAGGGTCTCCTCGGCGGCCTCGAGTAGTGCCGACCCGACGCCCCGATCGCGGGCGGCAGGATCGACGTACAGGTTCGAGAGGAGCCCGCGGGTGCCGTCGAGTTCGAGCGAGCCACGTTCGATGGTGAAGGAGGTAAAGCCGATAACCTCCCTATCGAGGCGGGCAACGAGCAGGCCGCCGTTGACCTGGTGGGCTGAGAGGGTGGCACGCATCGTCTCGCGGTTGTCGGCAGCCCGGACGTAGGACTCGTACTCGCGCTGGTCGCGAGCGAGGCGAACCCAGAGATCCGTGACCGCCTCGATATCGTCCTGAGACGCGTGTTCGATCTCAATCGTCGGCTGGCTGTTGTTGGTAGGGACCATCGTCGAGTGCTGTGACGGCAGGCAGTGGTTCCGCAGTGAGCATCCGTAACGCGGCACCGCCGCCGGTGCTGACGTGGGAGAACCCCTCGAGGCCGAGCCGTCGCAGGGCCGAGGCGGTGTCGCCGCCGCCGACGATGCTCGTCTCGACGTCCGTCGCAGCGTTGTAGAGCTCTCGGGTTCCGGTCTCGAAGGCCGCCTCCTCGAAGACGCCGGCGGGACCGTTGAGGATCACCGTGCCGGCGTTCTCGAGAATCCGCCGATAGTACGAGAGCGTCGATTCGCCGATGTCCATCGCGGCCTCGCCGTTCCCCGGCGGGAGGGCGTTGACGCCGATTTCGTGTCGTTCGCCGTCGCGCTCGACGGCCACGTCGCGCGGGATCGCGACGTGCTCGCCGTAGGCGTCGAGCAGGTCGGCGGCGCGATCGATCTCGTCCCAGTAGCCCTGATCGTAGATGAAGTCGGAACTCGCGTCGCCGAGGTCGACGCCGTCGGCGATGAGGAAGACGTTGCCGACGACGCCCGCGGTCAGGACGTGATCGGCGAGGCCCTTCTCGAGGACGTTCCAGGCGACGTCGATCGAGTCGGTGACTTTCGCGCCGCCGAGGCAGTAGACGCGCGGTTCGGGCGTCTCCTCGATCGACCCCAGCACGTCGAGTTCGGACTCCATCACGCGGCCGGCGTAGCCGGGCAGTACGGTCGGAAATCCGACGAGCGACGGCTGTGAGCGGTGGGCCGCGGCGAACGCATCGTTGACGTAGGCGTCGAGTACCGGCGCGAGCCCTGCCACGAGATGCGTCTGGGCCGCTCGCTCGGGCTCGAACTCCATGTACTCCTCGCTGTAGAAGCGCGTGTTCTCGAGGACGACGCAGTCGCCGTTTTCGAGGTCGATGACGGCGTCGCGGGCGGCGTCGCTGAACGTCGCATCGACGTACTCGACGGGACGCTCGAGAAGTTCCGAGAGGCGGTCCGCGTGGGACTCGAGAGAGACGAAGTCGTCACCGCCGGGACGGCCCTGGTGGGCGAGGACGGCGACCCGGCCGCCACGATCGAGCAGTTCCGAGAGGGTGTCGACGTGGGCACGCAGTCGGGCGTCGTCGGCGAGCGTGTCATCGTCACCGATGGGGCTGTTGACGTCGACGCGAACGCCGACGGTAGTCCCTTCGACGTCGAGGTCGTCGAGGGTATCGGTCATTATCGGTCAGTGCATCGCCGCCCCCGAAAGGTCTTTCTATCGGATTAATTGCCGTCGGTGACTGTTGACACGAAGCAGTGACGCCGGCTGTACTGTGCGACCAGTGACGACTCGAGGGGATCGTTCGACGGGGAGCGGTCAAACCGTCCGGCAATCCGCACAGACCAGCTGGCCGTTTGCATCCCACAGCGCATCTGCGAGGGTTCCGCAGGCCTCACAGACTCCCTGGGTGGTGTACTCGTCGCCGCCGTTCGGGAGCAGCGTCGACTCGGTCTCCTCGCCGGATTCGGGCGCGATCTGTCCGACACGCTCGTCCGTCGATCGACTCTCCTCGAGCGCGCTCGAGCGCGTCGGTTTCATCGCGGCCTGGAACGAGCCCGCGGCGGCGATGACGTCTCGCTGGGTGAGCAACCCGATCACGCCGTCGCCGTCTTCGACCACGATGTTGCGGATGTTCTCGCGGGCCATCGTGCTGGCCGCGTCGGTTAGCGATCGGTTCGAACCGAACGTGATGACGGGCGACGTCATCACGTCGCCGATGGTGGTGTCGGACGGTTCGTGGTCATCGGCAACGACGCCGAGCACGTCCCACTCGGTCATGATGCCGACGGGGTCGCTGCCGCGAACGACGAGGACGCAACTCGCTCGCTCTTGACGCATCAACTCGACTGCGCCGCGAACGGTGTCCGATTCGCTGACACCGACGTATTCGGTCGTCAGGACATCCCTGACCGACAGTTCCGATTCCATATGTGAACAATGGCCACACATCGGCTAAAAGCTACCTCCACCACACTTAAGCAAATCCGTCACGAAGATCCGTAGTTCGCCTCTCGAGGCGTCTCTCCTCCCGTAGCCGCCGAACTCGGAAGCTATTCCCAGTCGAGTTCGACTCGGGTGCCGTTGGCTCGACAGCACTCGAGGGCGTGTTTCGCGGCGAATCCGGCGTCGTGGGCGCTCGTACCGCGACCGGCACCCACCTGCAGTTCGACGTCGACGGCTTCTTCGACGTGAGAGACCGCCTCCTCGTAGTCCGCTTCCGTGAGCTCCGGACAGACGACGATGATGTTGTCGCCGCCGACGAAAAAGGAGAGGCTCTCGTGGGCGTAGCGCATGTGGCGCATGAGTTCGGCGTACCCCTGTTCGATCTCGATGAACGTGTCGAAGGCGTTGAGTTCGTCGGTGTACTGGCCGGTCGCGTTGATGACGTCGAAGTGTGCGATCTGGACGTCCTCGTCGGTTCGGTGATCGTCTTCAAGGACGCGCCCCTCGAGACACTCCTGTCGGTTCTTGTCCTGTGCGCTGCCGGCGTCCTGGACGTACTTCGTCGCGTCTGCGAGGGCCCGTACGGGGCTGGCGTCGGTCGCGACGCCGAAACTGAGCGTCACGGGGTAGCGGTTGCCGACGGACTCCTGAAGGAGCGCGTGGTCCGCGAGGTCGAGGCCGTTCGTGACGGCGATCATGTTGTCGAAGCGAGTGAAGAAGGTGTAGCCGCCGCGGTTCCCGACGAACTGAGAGATGTCGGCGTAGAGCCGGGACTGAAGCGTCTGCAGATCAGCCTCCCGTCGGGGCTCCGGTGTCACCGTCCACGGCCCGTAGTTGTCGATCTGAACGAGCGTCACCTGCGTAGTAGTCACGGTGACGAATCCTTTCGAACGCCGTCGTATAAGTGATACGTAATCCAGATTCGAGACGGGGAGAACAGGCGAGCGTCGGGCGACCCGAGTCGGTGCTCAGGCGTGTTTCTTTTCCGGGTCGGCACCCTTCGGGTGGTACTCCCAGAAATCGCCAGCGCGCATCGCGTTGCCGACCGCCTTGTGCATGTCGAGGATCGTCTCGAACTCCTCCGGTTCGACGTACTCGAAGATTTCGCGCATCGGGACGACCCGCTTGTAGTTGATCCGGATCGGATCGTCGCCGTGCTCCGCGACGAACTCGTCGCGCTTCATCGGGAAGTCCTCCTCGTCGTCGACTTTGTCCGCGATGATCCGCATGTCAAACTTGCGCATCCCTTCGCTCGCTTCCTCGCCGTCGGGATCGTGTGGCCAGTCCATACGGGGACGTGTGCGGGGGTCCCGCAAAAGGGTTACTCTCCGGCCTGGCGGGAGGGACGCGACTCGAGTCGACACCAGCGACGGTTTGGGATGGGCGGCGTCCGGAACGCCCGTCGTACGGGGGCAAAAGGACTATTCATAACTCGTGAGAAAACGCACGCAGGAAATATAAACGAAAAACAAAGAATATATTCTCTGTAACCGCCACCCTCATACAGCACCACGCCGTACGTCCAGCCAACGATGGCCGCTGAAACCGCTTACACGACGTCCACGCCCGACGACGGCGATCTCGAACAGTACGTTGACCAGCGGCTCTTCGACGGCAGTATGGGAACGCTCGCCGATCACGCCACCCGAAAAGCAGCGCTCGGCGACGAGAGACGGTACGCGATCCTGTTCCTCCTCCGGGAACGAGACGAGGTCGCGCGAGCGGAACTCGCCGGCGCGATCGACGATGACAGCTTCGACCTCAGCCACCACCTCGGCAAACTCGTCGACGTCGGGCTCGTCGCGCGGACCGGCGCACCCGACGACGGTGACGGCCGCCAGACGTTCTACAAGATCACGCATCTCGGACGCCAGGAGATCGACGCGGATCGTCGCAACATCACCGGCGTCGACCCCTCGTAGCTCCTTTTCACACTGTCTCGAGTCGGTCCTCGAGTTCGCCGACTCGAGCCCGCTTTCTCCGTCCTGACTCGAGAACCGACACCTCGTTTCCCCTAATATCCAGTAGATATAAGATGCCATAGTTCAACAATCAGAACGGAATCCACACTCCATACGGGGGTATCGAAATGCCCCGGGTGGTGATGACACCCGAGACGTGGCTTCCAACCCGCAAGGGTCAAAGCCATGATTGCATACATTCTGGCGGGATATAAACATCCCGCAACGCTGACGCATCGCTATCGACCAGCAGCAGTGCGGATTGGAGGGGTTTCGCCGTGGGAGTGAACGGCAACCCCGAGGAATCGGACCGCGAGTCCGCGTCGTTCCCCGAGTGTCCGCGCTGTGGCTCCGAGATCGTTGCGACGACGGTGTCCGGTCCGGCGACCGGCTCGGCCGTCCCCTGTGGCTGTCGGGTGATGCCACCCGTGCTCGAGTTCGAATAGGGAGGACTCGAGCCGCGGCGGGTAGCCGGGCTCTCGGCTGGCGGGTTCGAACCGGCTACGACACACCACCATCGAACCCGGCAGGAGGGGATGAGAGTTCGGTCCGTAAACGGGGCTCGAGACCGAGATTTCGTTACCGACTCGAGCGGGGGTTTCGAGACTGCAGTACCGTAACTCTCGATTCTCTTCCTCGGTTGCGGTTTGTCGTTCGGTTTCCGAGGGCGATGATCGCTGTGTCTCGACCGTCTGCGAGCCAAACAATATACTCTCCGAGCGGGGCCTGACCTCTCGAGAAGGACCATCGGCCGATTTCAGCCTCGACTCGTTCTGCGTGCTGTATATAGCCGAGTGTAGTTCATTCCGGTTCCACGCGCTCGAGGCTGAATATCTCCGCTTCGTCGGGCTGCTCGGAAAGCAGTTCGGCGACTCGAGCGGGCGAGCGGAACGTAGCACGGCCGGCGTACGGCATCGCGTAGGCCGTCTCGACGGAGGCATCCGTCCCGTCGGCCAGTTCGAGTCCGCCGTCCGCGAGGAATCGCTCGCGCTCGAGCCCGTAACAGACGGCGGCGTCGTCCGTCGACGCGACGATGCCGACGTCCGCGGGCGCTCGCTCGTTTCCGTCCGTGTCGAGAATCGGCGGGACGGCGGACGGATCCGCGAGATCCGAGCCCCGAACCCAGAGATCGAAGCGAGTAGACGGATCGACGTCCTCGCGCTCTTCGAACGCCGCCAGCCGATCGAGTACCTCGAGGTGGTCGGGGTGGGGGAGCCGCTCGAGCGACGCTCCCCGCCCGTCGACGGGAACCGTGACCCGTTGCCGTTCGCCCGGCGCTAACGCGGTGCGCTCGCTCGCGTGTCCGAGACTGACCGCCTCGAGCGGCGCGTCCTCGCGGGCGAACGCCGCGGCGTCTCGCTCGCTCACGTAGGCGTCCGGGTCGCAGGGCATCGCGAACGCTGACCGCAGGTCGGCCCCGGAACTTCCCGCGACCGTCTCGATTCGACACTCGAGCGCGCCGTCCTCGAGGAGGCGGTCGCGATCCAGCGCGCGAAAAACGGTCGCTCGGTCGGTGGCCTCGCTGCCGTCGGGGTAGTCGCCGTCGGCGTACCCGCCGAAGTCACCGACGTACTCCCACGTCCCGTCGGCGGTGCGTACCGACAGCCGGTGGTCGTGGAAGTCGAAGCCGTCGCCGAGCAGCCAGAGATCGAACGCTTCGTCCGCGTCGAACCCGTGCCCGGTTTCGAGCGTCGCCAGCCACGGGTACAGGAACCGGTCGCGGGCGATCGTCACCGTGTTGATCGAGTCGCCGTCGAGTTCGGCCCCCTCGACGTTCGGCACGAAGGGATCGAACCCGCTCTCGGTCGGCTCGTACCCGCTGCGAGCGTACCAGCTCAGGCCGGCCGCCCCGGCGTCGATCGAGGCCCGCAGATTCATCCGCATCGCCTGCTTGCTCGGCGTGTGGTTCGGGTTGATGGTGTGGCTCTGTCCGAGGTAGAACACGGGTCGGTTCTCGAGCGCCACACGCGCGTTCGTGACGAGGCTGCGGACGGCTTCGTCGGCCCGTTCCGGCCCGACGTCCTTCTCGTACCAGCCCCGGTAGAAATCGACGACCGCGAAGTCGGGATCCGCGTTTCGACGCCGGAGGCCTCGCGCGAGCGCCTCGAACACCTCGGGTCGCTTCGAGTCGACGATGTACGGAAAGTGGACGAAGAGGCCGACGTCGAGCGCGTCGTTCGCCCCCTCGATGGCCCGCTTCTGGGCGTCGAAGATCTCCGGACCGAACTCGATCAGGTTGTCGACCGCCGCTTCGTTCCAGTCGCCGCCCTCGACCCACTGCCCCATGACCGGTGCCTCCTGCCAGAGGATGATGCGTCCGGTATCGAACAGGTCGCCGTGAAGGCGCGCGACCTCCCTGAGCCGATCGAGGTGCCGCTCGCGGGCGTCGTCGTCGGAGACGAACGCCTCGGCGTGGATGTCGTTTAGCAGTCCGACGTTGAGCCAGACCTCGAGATCGAACTCGCTCGCGGCGGTCAACAGCGCCTCGAGGTTCTCGTCGAGGGGCGTTTCGCTCGAGTGGGTCTTTACGAGCACGACCGCGAGGTCGTGGCGGCGCGCGAACGCGAAGAGATTCTCCCGGACCGCGTCGTCGCGCCAGAGGGTGCCCCCGAGCCAGAGGAAATCCTCCCGTCGCTCCGGCGGGTCACCGAGCGGGGGCGAATCGTCCGGCCGCCCCTCGAGGAGATGGCGGTACCCCGCGTAGCCACCCGCCAGACCGGCCCCCAGGCCGCCGGCCGCGAGGAGGTAGCCGCGACGCGAGAGGCGAGAATCGTCGGTACTCGTCTCGGCTGGTGAGTCATCGACCATGATTGGCGTGGTTCTCGAACCGTCGACGCGTGATCGAGTCGGCGACGGAATCGACGTGATCACGTTGTCGAGTTCGTTCGACTTGAGCGTTGACCCGGCAACAGCCCCGCTGAGCCTGACAGTTCGGTCACAGCCGGGGCGGAGAACGTAGCCGTTCGTACGCGCGCGAAAACGGGAACAAGACAGAATCGCACGGTGAGCGGACCGGTCCGCCTCGTACGGTCCGTCGGAAAACGGTACACCGATCCGTATCAGTCGTCGGCCGGCTTCTCGGCGTCCGCTTCCTCGCCCAGTACGTCTTCGCGGTGTTCATCGAGCAGCGGTGCCCTTCCCCGCGGCTCCGGCGTCGTTTTGGACATCTTGATCGGGTTGCCGGCGATCTCGACGTCTCGGTCGGCTCCGGGCTGTTCGACCGCCACCAGCATGTCTCGAGCGTCCACGTGGGGATCCTCGAAGATCTCCTCGGTGGTCTGGACCGGCGCGACCGGCACGCGACCCTCGAGGGTATCGATGAGTTCGTCGTTGGTCCGCTCGGCCGTCCAGTCGACGAGTTCCTCGCGCAGGGCCTCGCGGTGCTCGAGGCGTTCCGCGGCGGTGGGGTACTCCTCGGCGAGATCCTCGCGCCCCATCGCGTTACAGACCTCTTGCCAGTGATTGGTGCCGAAGGCGGCGATGACGACGTAGCCGTCGTCGGTTTCGAAGGCGTCGTAGGGAAACAGCGTCGGGTGGGAGTTCCCCCGCCGGGTCGGGGCTTCGCCGGCGTAGGACTGCTGGTAGATTGCCCGTTCGGTGAAGCTGAGCATCGAGTCGTACATGGCCGTGTCGACGTACTGGCCCTCGCCGGTCTGCTCGCGGTGGTTGACCGCCGCGAGGATGCCGATGCAGTTCAGCGTCGCCGTAAACAGATCGCCCACGCCGGGGCCGGTTTTCGTCGGCGGCCCGTCTTCCTGTCCCGTGATCTCCATGACGCCCCCGAGCGCCTGCGCGATGAGGTCGAAGGAGGGCTGGCCCTGCCGGTCGGTTTCTCCCGTGCGCGGGTCGCCGAAGCCGCGGATCGAGGAGTAGATGAGATCGGAGTTGTACTCCGTCAGCGTCTCGTAGCTCAGGTCGTACTTCTCCATCGTTCCCGCGCGGTAGTTCTCGACGACGATGTCAGCGGTTTCGACGAGCGAGAGGAAGTCCGCGCGGTCCTCGTCGTCGCCGAAGTCCAGTTCGATACTCCGCTTGCCGCGGTTGACGCTCTGGAAGTACCCGCCGTAGGCTTCCGCCTCGGCGTCGTCCACGAACGGCGGATTCGATCGGATGAGGTCCCCGCCGGGGCGTTCGATTTTGACGACGTCCGCACCCATGTCCGCGAGTAACATCGTACAGTACGGTCCGGCAAGCACCTGGGTCAGGTCCAGCACACGGAGATTCGAGAGCGCTCCCATGTACTGGCCGTTCCCACACACGACCAAAACCCTTACCATAGATCATGTATGTTGTGAGGTCGTACCATAGGGACGCTGTTAGGATGTTTAAGGAGTATTATCATGGAAGATCATTAGGTTTATAGGGTAGTTCCTCATGGTTCTGCATACGATGTCCCAAACGGTCGTCCTCGGCGTGATCGGCTCCGACGCCCACGTCGTTGGAATCACAATCTTAGAGCAGGCCTTCAGTGCAGCAGGCTTCGACGTTGTCAACCTCGGTGTTCAGACCTCCCAGGAGGAGTTCGCCGAGGCGGCGGTAGACCACGACGCCGAGGCCGTACTGGTCTCTTCGCTCTACGGCCACGCCGAGCAAGACTGTCAGGGGTTCCATCAGGTTCTCGAGGCGGCCGGTGTCGACGCCGTCTCCTACATCGGCGGCAACCTCGCCGTCGGTCAGGACGACTTCGAGCAGACCAGACGGACGTTCCGAGAGCTCGGCTTCGACCGCGTCTTCGACTCCGAAACGGACCCCGAAGACGCGATCGCGGCCCTCCGACAGGATCTGCAGATCACACCGACCGAGTCGGAACGCGCTACCATCAGTTCCTAGATGATACGAGACGAACGTATTCCCTCCGACGAGCTACGGCGTATCGACGAAGAGATCCGATCCGACTGGCACACCGGCGACGCCGTCGATTTCGAGGAGGCGATCGCGTACCACGAATCGCTGCCCGAGCGCAAGCGGTTCGCGGACGTTCTGGAGTCGGCCGACAAGCCGCTCCTCCAGCCTCGAGCCGGCGTTCCTCGGCTCGACGATCAGATCGAGCTCTCACAGTACCTTCTCGAAGAGGGGAAGGCGGATCTCATTCCGACCACGATCGACTCGTACACGCGCGATAACGAGTACGAGAAGGCCCAACAGGGCCTCGAGAAGGCCCGCGAGACGGGTGACGACACGCTCAACGGCTTCCCGGCCGTCAACCACGGCGTCGACGGCTGTCGCAAACTGATCGACGCGGTCGACGCGCCGATCGAGGTTCGTCACGGGACGCCGGACGCCCGACTCCTCGCGGCGATCACCTTCGCCGGCGGCTTCCAGAGCTTCGAGGGCGGCCCGATCTCCTACAACATTCCGTACACGAAACGCCACGGACTCGCGGAGACCATCGAGAAGTGGCAGTTCGTCGACCGGCTGGCGGGTGCCTATACCGAACGCGGCGTGCGGATCAACCGCGAGCCCTTCGGTCCCCTCACGGGGACGCTCGTCCCGCCTTCGATCGCGATCGCGATCATGATCGTGGAGGGGAAACTGGCCGCGACGCAGGGCGTGCGCTCGCTCACGCTCGGCTACGGACAGGTCGGCAACGTCGTCCAGGACGTCGCCGCACTGAACGCGCTCAAGAAGCTGGGCAGGGAGTACCTGCCCGACGAGGTCGTCGTCACCACCGTTTTCCACGAGTGGATGGGGGGCTTCCCGCCGGACGAGGCTCGCGCCAACGGCGTGATCAGCTTCGGAGGAATGACCGCCGCCATCGCCCAACCGGACAAGGTCATCACCAAGTCTCCACAGGAGTTCCAGGGCGTGCCGACCATGGAAGCGAACTCCGCGGGCCTGCGCACCACGCGACAGGTCATCGACATGGCCATCGAACAGCAGATCGATATCGACGGCATCGAGGAAGAACAGGATCTCATCGAGCGCGAGACGCGCTGTCTGATGGATACCATCTTCGAACACGGCGACGGCGACGTCGTCCAGGGAACCCTCAAGGCCTTCGACTCCGGCGCGCTCGACGTGCCGTTCGCCCCCAGCGACAGCGCGGCCGGTGCCGTGCTCCCCGCTCGAGACGACGACGGTCGCGTCCGCATCTTCGAGTGGGCCGACCTCGAGATGGACGACGACATCAAGGAGATTCACAAGGCCCGACTGTCCCAACGCGCGGACACCGAGGGTCGCAAACAGTCGTTCCGAATGGTCGCGGACGACGTCGACGCGATCAGCGACGGCAAACTCATCGGCCGACCGCAGGGTGACGTTAAACCATGATCATTACAGGAATGTACGCCACGCCCGGCTACGCCGGGTTCTTCTTCGACGACCAGCGCGCGATCAAGCACGGTGCCGAACACGACGGCTTCATCTACGACGGTGAGCCCGTTACCGACGGCTTCGACGAGATTCGCCAGGCCGGCGAGAGCATCATCGTCGACGTCGAACTCGCGGACGGCACCGTCGTCCGCGGCGACTGCGCCGCCGTCCAGTACTCCGGTGCCGGCGGACGCGACCCGCTGTTCAAAGCCGAGGAGTACGCCCCGATCATCGAAGGCCCCGTCGCCGACGAACTCGAGGGGCGCGACGCGACGGCGTTCCTCGAGAACGCCGAGTTACTCGAGGAGATGCGGGTCGAAGGCGACCGTCTCCACACGGCGATTCGCTACGGCGTCTCGCAGGCGCTGCTGGCTGCCGCGGCCGAAGCCGAGAACGCGACGCGCACGGACGTGCTGGCCGACGCCTTCGGCACCGAGCCCGCGACGGAGCCGGTGCCCGTCTTCGGCCAGTCCGGCGACAATCGCTACATCAACACCGAGAAGATGTTCGTCAAGGGCGTCCCCGTCCTGCCACACGCGCTGATCAACAGCGTCGAAAAGATCGGCGAGAACGGCGAGACGCTGCTCGAGTACGTGGAGTGGCTGACCGAACGCTCGCAGGAACTCGGTCCCGACGGCTACGAGCCCCGATTCCACATCGACGTCTACGGCATGATCGGCGAGATCTTCGAGGCACCCTACGACCGCGAGGAAGTCGTCGACTACTTCGCCGCACTCGAGGACGCCGCCGCACCCTACCCGATCCAGATCGAGGGGCCGATGGACGCCGGCAGCCGTCCCGCACAGATCGAGGCGATGGTCGAACTCCGCGAGGGGCTCAAAGCCGCCGGCGTCTCCGTCGACATCGTCGCCGACGAGTGGTGTAACACCTTCGAGGACGTCCGGGCGTTCGTCGACGCCGAGGCGGCCGATCTCGTACAGATCAAGACGCCCGACCTCGGCGGCATCCACCGCAGCGGACAGGCGGTCCGCTACTGCGAGGGGACCGACACCCGGGCGTACCTCGGCGGAACCTGCAACGAGACAGACACCTCAGCGCGTGCCTGCGCTCACGTCGCGCTCGCGACCGACGCGGCGCAGGTGCTCGCAAAGCCCGGCATGGGCTTCGACGAGGGCTACATGATCGTCGAAAACGAGATGCGACGAACGATCGCCCGACGCGAACGGGAAGCGTTAACAACCACCACCGACGAGGTGACCGCAGATGACTAGGGAATCGCGAGGAAACTCCGACGACGGGAGCGGAGCGCGAAGCGATCCGCAACCGATCGACCTGACGGACCCCGACACGTTCGCGCGGGCGCTCGAGCGGGTCGAGACCAGGGAGAAGGGCAACTGCTTCGAGGACTTCGCCGAGGGCGACGTCGTCGAACACGATCCCGGGCTCACGCTCACCCGCTGGGGCAACGAGTCCTGGATGAGCCAGACGCTCAACCACGACCCCGCCTACTGGCGGACCGACGCCGCCGAAGCCCGCGGTTACGAGGAGCCGCCGATTCACCCGGACTACCTCACCGCCGCCACGCTGGGTATCACCGTCGAGGACCTGAGCGAGAAGGGCGGTTACTTCCTCGGCCGCACCGACGTGCGATTCCCCGAGACACCCGTCTACGCGGGCACCGAACTCCACGTCGAAAGCGAGGTCGTCGATAGGGCGACCTCGAGTTCCCGACCGAAGTACGGCATCGTCTCCTGGCGCACCCGTGGAACGGACGCCGAGACCGGCGACGTGCTCTGTTCCTACGAGCGCACGAACATGATCCCGCGGCGCGACCCCGTCGCGGCGGACGGGAACGGTGAGGGAACCGACGGTGGGGCCGCGGCCGCCGACGCGGACGACGACGAACCCACTCTCCCGGCGGCGTTCGTCGCACCCGACGGCGGCTACTTCGAGGACTTCGTCGACGCCCTCGAGGAGGCCGACGGTCGCGATGCGGCCGTCGCCTACCGGCACGAGCGCGGCCGGACGCAGGACGACGTCACCGTCGCCTCCCTGCCCCTCGCGACGCTCAACACGGCCAAACAACACCACAACGTCGACGTGATGGCCGACTCGCCGTCGGGCGGCATCGTCACCTACGGCGACGTCACCCGCTCGACGGCGCTGGGTCACGCCCGCTCCGACGAGCGAACCTGGCGCGAGGTCGGCTTCGACGACGAATCGTTCCACACCTTCGTCGCGGTGGGCGACACCGTCTACGCGTTCACGCGCGTGCTCTCCGCCACGGACGATGCGGGCAGCGACGAGGCGGGCACCGTCCGGTTCGAACACGTCGCGTTCAACCAGGACGACGAACCCGTCTACTCGGGCACGCGCACGGCGGAGATTCGAAAGCGCTCCCGCTGACTCGATCGACGCACGACACCGACTGCAGACGACTCCAAACACAACCTCATACACATGACCGACGACATCCGACTCTGCCGAACCTTCCAGACCGCACCGGCCGGCGTCCCGAAAGACGACTCGGCGAAGTACCTCCGTTCGGGCCTCGAGGCCGAGGGCTTCCAGGCTCCCGACTGGCTCGTCCCTGACATGGAGGACGGGACGGCCCCGAACATGAAAGACGAGGGGCTCGAGAACACGATCGAACTCGTTCCCGAGTACGACTTCCCCGGCGAGATCTGGCCCCGCGTCGAGTGGAGCTACGAGGACGAGTCCTTCCGCGACCGCGGCCGCGAACAGATCGACCGACTCGTCGGCGAGATCGGCGACGAACTCGACGGCGTCGTCGTTCCCAAGGTCGGCCGCGTCGAAGACGTCGAGCGCGCCGCCGAAGTCGTCGCGGAAGCCGAAGCCGAACACGGCTACGCGGACGGCTCGATCCGCCTCTCGATCATCGTCGAGACCGGGCGCGCCCGCTCGGATCTCCGCGAAATTTCGAAGTTCGGCGCGGAATCCCGGCTCACCGCGCTGGTCTTCGGCCCCGTCGACTACGCCGCCGAACTCGGCGCTCGAGACCTCGGCACCGGCCGCCCGCGCTGGGACGGCCTCCTCGAGGCGCTCTCGAACGAAGCCAGCGCCGCCGATCTGCTCTGTATCGGCGGTCCGTTCGACGACCTGTTCAAGGAACGGGCCGGCCTGACCTACTACAACGCCGACGCCTACGCGGATCAGGTCGAACACGAGGCCCACCTCGGACTCGACGGCTCCTGGTCTCTCTACCCTAAACAGACGATTCAGGCCAACACGATCCACATGCCCACACCGGACGAACTCGAGCGCGACGTGAGCAAGATCGAGCGCTTCAACGCGGCCAAACGCGAGGGGACCGGCGCGGTCACCCTCGACGGTCAGATGGTCGACGAGGCGACGTTCAAGGTCTTCCGCAATACGATCCAGCAGGTCCGTGCGATCGACGGGACCCGCCCCGAGCAGACTGAAACGTACTACGACGAGGACCTGCTGGGCCGAGCGCGCGACCTCGAACTGTCCTACCAGTAGGCTCGAGGGGCTCGAGAATCGCCGTCCGGGCAACCCACTCTGTCACATGCACAGTGGTGAGGATGGGATTTGAACGAAACGAGTCG